>NZ_PENY01000011.1:0-46949 GCF_003144445.1 Proteus sp. TJ1640 | reverse complement strand
CGAACTCAGAAGTGAAACGTTGTAGCGCCGATGGTAGTGTGGGGTCTCCCCATGTGAGAGTAGGGAACTGCCAGGCATTAATTAAGACGAGAAAGCCAACCCAATGGGTTGGCTTTTTTGCGTTTGGAGTTTTTATTTTTTAATCCTCTATTCCATTTCTTTTTAATAAATTGTTTTTATTTAAAATAATTTATTCCATCCTATTTCTATACCTAGGTTAGTTTTATATACCGATTCAAATTATAAAAAAACATAGAATTAAACATATATTTAACATCATTTTTGTGACAATATTAATTGTCATACAAATATAACGATAAATAAATGGCGGTCAGTAAACTATTTTGTATAAAAGATAAGCAATAGGAGCAAATGTATGGATATTAATTTTTATGTCACATGTATTGGGGATGCTCTAAAATCCCATATGGCAAGAGACAGCGTATTACTGCTAGAAAAATTAGGTTGTCGGGTTCATTTTCTTGAAAAACAAGGTTGTTGTGGTCAACCCGCTATTAATAGTGGTTATATCGAGAACGCAAAACCAGCTATGAAAAAATTTATTGAAACCTTCGAAGTTAATGATTATCCAATTATTTCTCCAGCGGGATCTTGTACTTATGCAATCAAAGGTTATTCCAAATATTTAGCTAATGAACCTGATTGGGCAATGCGAGCTGAAAAAATAGCTAACAGAATGTTTGATTTAACTTCTTTTATTGTAAATCAGCTTGGTGTTCTTGATGTCGGCGCCAGTCTTAAAGGTAAAGCTGTTTATCACCCATCTTGTAGCCTATTTCGTAAAATGGGCGTTAAAGAAGAACCTATTAAATTATTACAGCATGTAAAAGGTCTTGAATTATTACCTTTTGAAGATATGGAAACGTGCTGTGGTTTCGGGGGGACATTCTCAGTCAAAATGGCCGAAATTTCAGGAGAAATGGTAAAAGAAAAAGTACACCATATTATGGATGTTAAACCTGATTATTTAATTGGTGCAGATGTTAGCTGTCTTCTAAATATTGGTGGACGTTTAGAGCGAGAAGGACGCCCTGTTAAAGTGTTACATATTGCACAGGTCTTGATGAGTCATGAGGAGGAATTATGTCGTTAAGAACGAGTTCTATTCCTTTTAAAGATCTTATCGATCGCCAAGTACATGATGAAGTTATGCAAAAAGCCGTTGCTAATGCACAAGAAACTATTGGTAAAAATCGGCAAAAGATGGTTGATGATCTTGGACATTGGGAGGATTGGAGAGATAGAGCAGCGCAAATTCGAGATCATGTGCTTGTTAACTTGGATGCTTATTTATACCAATTATCTGAAAAAGTAGAAGAACATGGTGGGCATGTTTTCTTTGCTAAAACAAAAGAAGAAGCAACGCAATATATTCTCAGTGTAGCTAAAGAAAAAAAAGCAAAGAAAGTTGTTAAAGCTAAATCAATGGTAACTGAAGAAATCGGTATGAATACCGCATTAGAGAATGCAGGTATTAAAGTTATTGAAACCGATTTAGCAGAATTTATACTCCAGCAAGCCAAAGATGCGCCTTCGCATGTTGTTGTACCTGCTATTCATAAAAATAGAGAACAAATTCGTCAAATATTCCATGATAAATTGGGATATAACGGCTCTGATACACCAGAAGAAATGACTCGTTTTGTTCGTCAAAATATTAGAGACGATTTTTTTACTGCCGATATTGGTGTAACGGGTTGTAACTTTGCAGTTGCAGAGACGGGTTCAGTTTGTTTAGTGACTAATGAAGGTAATGCTCGCTTAAGCACTACATTACCTAAAACACATATAGCTGTGATGGGTATGGAGCGTATCGCACCGACATTTAAAGAGGTGGATATTCTTATTACCATGTTAGCACGCAGTGCCGTTGGATTACGTTTAACGGGCTATAACACATGGCTTACAGGGCCTAGAGAAAAAGATAATGTTGATGGCCCTGAAGATTTTCATCTTGTTATTGTTGATAATGGGCGTTCAAAAATTATCGGCTCCGAATTTAAAGATATTTTGCGTTGTATTCGTTGTGGGGCCTGTATGAATACTTGTCCTGCTTACCGCCATATTGGTGGCCAAGGATACGGCTCTATTTATCCAGGCCCAGTTGGTGCTGTTTTAACCCCTTTATTAGGTGGTTATAAAGATTTTAAAAACCTTCCTTATGTGTGTTCATTATGTACCGCCTGTGATTCTGTATGTCCTGTAAAAATCCCACTATCCAACTTAATTAAAAAACATAGAGATGTGATGGTTAAGGAAAAAATCACACCAACAACGGAGCGTACGATCACCGATATATTTAACTATGTAAATCGTCATCCTACATTATGGAAAGTTGGTATGAATTGGGGAGCTCATGCTGCAAGGTGGTTTATTAAAGAGGGGAAAACGCCTTTAAATATAGGTGCATTAAAAGCGTGGACTGAAGCAAGAAATTTGCCACAAGGTGATGGTGAAAGTTTCCGTAGTTGGTTTAAAAAACATCAAAAAGAGGAGAAATAAGAGATGAATAATAAACATACATTCCTATCTCATTTAGCTTCTCAGTTAGGAAGACCATTAAAAACAATACCTGACTCATTACCAACACCAATAAATACATATCCGGAAGAAAGATTAACTGAATTATCGGAAGAGGAACGATATCAATATTTTCTTAATACCGCTAAATTAGCAGGCAGTGATTATGAGACAACGACACAAGAAGCCTTACCTCAGTGCTTACTTGCACTATGTAATAAATATGGTTCATCAGTGATATTGACGGGTGATCCTCGTTTAAAAGAAAGTGGTGTTATTGATTTATTATCTCAACATTGTGATGTTAGTGTGTGGGATCACCATGTTGGTGCAGAAAATATTGAACATGTAAAAAATGCTAAAGTGGGGATTGTCTTTGCCGAATATGGACTTGCTGAATCAGGGGGCGTTGTTTTATTTTCTGGGGCAGATAAAGGACGTAGTGTTAGTTTGATCCCAGAAACAACACTCTTTGTTATTAAGAGGAGTACCATTTTACCGAGAGTTGCACAATTAGCGGAAAAACTTCATCAACTAGCAGTAAAAGATGTCCGAATGCCTTCTTGTATTAATATTATCAGTGGACCAAGTTGTACCTCTGATATTGAATTAATTAAAGTTGTTGGTGTTCATGGTTCTTTAAATGCCATTTATATAGTGATTGAAGATTGCTAATAATTCTTTGTAAGGAGCCATATATTATTGTGGCTCTTGTTCTTCTGAACTTAATAAATCATATTTTAAGAGGTTTTTATTACCATCAATGACCATGATGGGGGATCTCGGCTGATAACAATCAGCTAAGGGTGAATAGCATTTATTTGGTGAGTGATGTTCTATACCAAGCCAACTACTTAATAACCAATAATTATTTGCTGTCGAATAAGGTTTGCTTAACACCTCATTACTAATGATTGGTTTTGTGGTTGAGGGGCTATACCAAATAAACAACGGGATATCGTAAGCTTCTTTACGTGGTGTATTTACGCCATGATGATAACGAACCTCTCTATTCTTATCGAGACGCTGTAAAGCATGATCGGAAAAGTAGAGAATAGAAGCTGGCTTATCTTTGACTCTTTCAATGATGTCATTAATTAATTTATCTGTATAAGCGATAGAGCTGTCATAGCAATTATCATCATCTTCTTGCGTGAACTTCTTTAAATACTGATTTGGAAATCGATTACAGGCCGGCTCATGGCTACCATATGTATGTAAGATGATTAATTTTTTCTGTGCAGAGGGTTCTTTCAGAGCGCTATCTAAATAAGGAAGTAGCTCTTCATCATAACCGATAAATTCATTCCACTTTTTATTTTGGGCCATATTAGCAATGACAGAAATAACACTGGTTTTTTGATTACCTTTACCTTGGTTACTTAGCCAATATGTTTTAAATCCGGCATGATTGGCAAGGGAAACAATATTATCAGCATAATGATTTTTATCTTGTAACTGTTCTAATCCTATATTTGAGAGTGAAATTGGTACAGAAAGAATGGTTACTGGCGCCGGAGAATAAACTTGATTGAATAAAATAAGATGACTCTTTTCTTTCATTAGATTAGGTGTTGTATTGTGCTGATAGCCATAAATTCCTAGATGATCTCTGCGAACGGATTCTCCAATAATCAGGATATAAATTTCTGTATTATCATTATTTTTATTATATTGGAACTCAACTTTTTGAGCGGGAATTCTTCTAATTTTGCGATTTTCGTGGAGAGTTCGGACAAGTGCTGCTGCATTATAAAAAGGTGTATTCAGAAGAGTATATTCTGCTAGTAGTTTACTGTTGTTATCGTTTCTTAATGCTAAGCTTTTATAAAATGGAATAATGGCGATTAATATAACAAAAGCAGTTACACTTTTTTTTGTCGTTTTTAGATCAGATACTTGAGCCGCTTTATGGATAAAAAAATAGTAAACGGCAAAAGCACATATATAAAATAAGACATAGTACTTATTATAAGAGAGCATACCGACAGTTTCGCTACTGTTAGTATTAATAAAAGTTTCAGCAATGGATGATGAAAAGGCAATATCATGTTCACGATAGAAAAATAGAGAAATAGAAAGGTTTAAAGACCATAGTGCACTAATAACAAAGGTTATTATTTTCCCCAAAAAGTAACGATAAATGCCACTACACATCAGCATAAGTAGCCAACCAATAAGAACAATATAGATTTTTTGTTCTATATACAGCGTTGAACCACCCAATGCTGCAGGTGCTATAGATAAGAAAAATAAAAGTGCGTAATGAGTTTGCCAAGACATAATCTATTTAAAAACTACCATCTCTTTTTATATAAAATAAAAAGTTAATCATTTACTTTTTGATAATACAAGCCTTGTTTGTCTGAAGTGTGTCTGAAATTGATATTATTATGCTTCTTTCTCATTATTTTGGGCACTTTAGCTTTATTAATAAGTCATGTGACAAATAAATTATGTTTACTTTTTGTTTGTAATTAATTGATTTTAATTTATTTTATTTTTCTCTTTATACCGGTAGAGTAGTTGATAATAAGTTATATAAAAATCGTATAGATATGTAGTTAAAGCTTAAAAATATTATAAATAAGTAAATGATAGAAATAGGGGCAAGGTTTTATGATAATTAATAAAAATGATTGGAATTGAAGAGCCCCAAAGTTGGAATTCACTTTGCGGCTCTTTTTATTAAGAAAGATTACATTATTTCTGGCTGTTAGTGCTGTTTACCTTGCTCAATACCCAAGCCAATTTGAGAACGGATAAACTGAGCTTGGAATTTTGCTTTTTCTTGCTCACCTAAAGATGATTTATCTGTAATAGAGAAAAGCCATGAGATAATAAAAGCAATAATTATTGAAAATAATGCCGGATATTCATAAGGGTAGATTGGTTTTTCATGACCTAAAATACTAACCCAAATTGTTGGCCCTAAGATCATCAACGTGACAGCAACGAGTAAACCAGACCATCCTCCCGCCACAGCTCCTCGTGTTGTAAGTCCTTTCCAATACATAGATAACAATATAATTGGGAAGTTACAGCTTGCCGCAATTGAGAATGCTAGCCCTACCATAAAGGCAATATTTTGCTTTTCAAATAAAATACCTAAGCCGATAGCGACGATACCTAAGATAACTACAGTAATTTTAGATACTTTTAGCTCTTGTCTTTCATCTGCATGGCCATTTTTAATTACATTAGCGTAGAGGTCATGCGATACCGCAGATGCGCCCGCTAAAGTTAGTCCCGCAACAACGGCTAAAATAGTGGCGAAGGCAACAGCTGAAATAAAGCCTAAGAAGAAATTACCGCCGACTGCATCCGCTAAGTGAACGGCCGCCATATTGGTTCCGCCAATTAAAGCGCCAGTGGCATCTTTGAACATAGGATTAGGGCTAACGAGTAAGATAGCGCCGAAACCAATGATAAAAGTAAGAATATAGAAATAACCAATAAAACCTGTTGCATAGAAAACACTCTTACGGGCTTCTTTTGCATCGCTAACAGTAAAGAAGCGCATGATGATATGAGGAAGTCCCGCTGTACCAAACATTAAAGCAAGACCTAAAGAGAGAGCCGATATAGGATCAGAAACCAATCCACCAGGGCTCATGATAGAGAACCCTTTTGAGTGAACACTAACGGCTTCTTTAAATAAGGTATTGAAATTGAAATCGGCAGCTTTCATCACCATAACAGCCATAAAACTTGCACCTGCAAGTAATAAAATAGCTTTAATGATTTGAACCCAAGTGGTGGCTAACATGCCTCCAAATAAAACATATAGCACCATTAGAATACCAACAAGCACAACAGCAATATGGTAGTTTAAACCGAAAAGGAGTTCGATTAATTTTCCGGCACCCACCATTTGTGCAATTAGATAAAGGGCAACGACAACCAGTGATCCAATAGCAGAGAGAGTTCTTACAGGTTTAGGGCTTAAGCGATACGAGACAACATCCGCAAAGGTATAACGCCCTAAATTACGTAAGCGTTCAGCAATGATAAAAAGAATGATAGGCCAACCAATTAGAAATCCAATTGAATAGATAAGTCCATCATAACCCGAGGTATAAACCAGAGCGGAGATCCCTAAAAAGGATGCGGCAGACATAAAATCACCGGCAATTGCCATCCCATTTTGAAAGCCAGTAATTTTCCCTCCAGCTGTATAGTAATCTGAACGTGAACGAGTACGTTTAGAGGCCCAATAAGTAATATAAAGCGTTAATCCGACAAATATCAGAAACATAATAATAGCCTGAATATTCATCGGTTGTTTTTCACCTCCTTCTGTTATTGCAGCAGCATAAACCACTGTTGAAGAAAGGAAAAATAAGCTTATTGCATAGAGTAAATTTCTCATTTTTCTACCTCTTCAATAACTTCAGCGGTAAGTTTGTCAAATTCAGTATTAGCTTTGATTACGTAAATACCTGTTAATAGAAATGAGGCAATAATTAAGCCAATACCAATAGGAATACCTCGTGTAATGTAGCTTCCTTCATATAGTGGTGTACCTAACCACTGTGGATAGAATGCAATAAGTAAGATAAACAAGACATACATAACGAGCGTAATAATTGAAAGTGTCCATGAAAAACGACTACGTTTATTAACCAGTTCTTTAAAGCGAGGGTTGTTTTCTATCTCTTGATAAATATTGGCATTCATCAGAGTTCTCCTCTATATAATTGTTTGGTTTATCACTTGATTTAGAGGCTTCAATCCCCTGCATTTCATGATTTTTAGGTAAGAGCGCCCAGCAAAGACATTTTCATGTCTTTGCTTTGTCGTATTACGTTTTTTAAATGACAGCTATTTTGTTGTGTATTAAGCGGTGAGTGATAGAGACTGTTTTTCTTCTAACAGTTTCTCTACAACACCCGGATCAGCGAGTGTTGAGGTATCTCCGAGGTTAGTTGTGTCACCAGAGGCAATTTTGCGCAAGATTCGGCGCATAATTTTCCCTGATCGTGTTTTAGGTAAGGAATCTGTCCAATGTAGGATATCTGGTGTCGCTATTGGTCCAATTTCTTTACGTACCCAGTTGCGAACTTCAGTATAAAGTTCAGGGGTTGGTTCTTCACCGTGATTTAAAGTGACATAAGCATAAATGGCTTGTCCTTTAATATTGTGAGGAATACCCACTACTGCGGCTTCTGCAATTTTAGGATGTGCAACAAGAGCAGATTCAATCTCTGCTGTTCCTAAACGGTGACCTGAAATATTCAAGACATCATCAACACGTCCTGTTATCCAATAGTCACCATCTTCATCTCGGCGCGCTCCATCACCAGAGAAATACATACCTTTAAAGGTTGAGAAGTAAGTTTGTTCAAAACGGTCGTGATCACCAAAAAGTGTTCTTGCTTGACCCGGCCAAGAATCAGTAATCACTAAGTTGCCTTCACAAGCCCCTTGCTGTACTTCTCCCATATTATCGACAATGGCAGGTTGAACGCCGAAGAATGGACGTGTTGCTGAACCTGGTTTTAAATTCATAGCACCCGGTAGTGGGGTTATCATGAAACCACCCGTTTCTGTTTGCCACCATGTATCAACAATCGGGCATTGGCTACGTCCCATTTTCTGATAGAACCATTCCCAGGCTTCCGGATTAATAGGTTCACCTACAGAGCCAAGGATCCGTAGAGAGGTGCGTTGAGTATCTTCAATCGCTTTATCGCCTTCAGCCATTAGCGCACGAATTGCGGTAGGGGCTGTGTACAGAATGTTGATTTGGTGCTTATCAACGATTTGAGCCATACGGTTAACTGATGGGTAATTAGGAACACCTTCAAACATAACCGTAGTCGCACCATTTGAAAGTGGGCCATACAGTAAGTAGCTATGGCCTGTTACCCAACCCACATCAGCGGTACACCAATAAATATCGCCTTCATGATAATCAAAGGTGTATTTAAAGGTCATTGAAGCATAAACGAGATAGCCCCCTGTAGTGTGCAGTACACCTTTAGGTTTGCCTGTTGAACCTGAGGTATACAGAATAAAGAGAGGATCTTCTGCATCCATAACTTCGACTTCACATTCTGTACTGACATCTTGGATGATTTCATCCCACCAAACATCACGTCCATCAATCCATTGTTCGGTATGTCCTGTGCGGCGAAATACCACTACGTGATTAATCGGCGGAATATCAGCGTGGTTTAATGCATCATCAACATTTTTCTTTAAAGGAATAGCGCGACCCGCTCGTAATCCCTCATCAGCTGTAATGACTAATTTAGCTTTTGAGTCTATGATCCGGCCAGCAACCGCTTCAGGGGAGAAACCACCAAAAATAACAGAATGGATAGCACCAATACGAGTACAAGCAAGCATAGCGACTGCGGCTTCTGGCACCATAGGCATATAAATCGCCACGACATCGCCTTTTTTAATACCTAAGTTTTTTAATACGTTAGCGAATTGGCAAACATCGTGGTGAAGTTGTCGGTAAGTAATTTTTTTTGACTCATTAGGTGAATCACCTTCCCAAATAATGGCGACTTGATCACCTCGTGTTTTAAGATGGCGATCAAGGCAGTTTTGGCTGATGTTTAGTTGTCCATCTTCAAACCAGCGAATGCGTACATGGCCTGGGTCAAAGGATGTATTTTTTACCACAGTATATGGCTTTATCCAGTCAACGATTTTCCCTTTATCTGCCCAAAAGGCCTCAGGGTTTTTGATAGATAATTCATAGTCTTTTTGGTATTGCTCTTTATTGATCAGGGCGTGTTCTGCAATGCTTGCAGGAATATGATGTTGGTTTATTTTTGTCATAATAGTTCTCCTCACTATTGTTAATACTATGTCAAAAAGTCGTTAACAAAAGAGGGGAAATAAAGATTGTTTCTTTTTTGCGCAGAAGATCACGAATTAATGGAAATGCTTTTTATGGAATGTTCAAATAGTGCGAAAGCTAGTGATGAATGATTAATCTACTATTTTCTCGTTTAATAGGATTATTGTTTAATAGAAGGCTTTATAATTAAAATAATATACTATGAAAATTAATTTAACCGTGCTGGATAAAAAAACCACAATAACAACATGGATATGATAATGATTTTCATTAACGTTTTTTTCACTATAATGAAATGAAAAGATAAATCACATGGTGTGATCCAAGATAAAACAGCACTGGAGATTAATATGAGCTATACATTACCTGCACTGCCTTATGCTTATGATGCGTTAGAACCTCATTTTGATGAGCGTACAATGGAAATTCACCACACTAAGCATCATCAAACTTATGTGAATAATACCAATACAGCATTAGAAAAATTACCTGAGCTTGCTGGCTTAGAAATTGATGAATTAGTTAAAAATCTTCATAAAGTACCTGCTGATCAACGTACATTCTTACGTAATAACGCAGGTGGTCACTCTAATCATTCATTATTCTGGAAAGGGCTGAAGCTAGGTACTCAATTACAAGGTTCACTAAAAGAGGCAATTGAGCGCGATTTTGGTAGCGTTGAGGCTTTTAAAGAGTTATTTGAAAAAGCAGCAGCTAGCCGTTTCGGTTCTGGTTGGGCTTGGCTGGTATTAAAAGACGATGGCAAACTTGCGGTAGTTTCTACAGCAAACCAAGATAGCCCATTAATGGGTGAAGAGTTAGCTGGCGCATCTGGTTACCCAATTATAGGGTTAGATGTGTGGGAGCATGCTTATTACTTGAAATATCAAAATCGCCGTCCTGATTATATTAAAGCGTTCTGGTCCGTTGTTAACTGGGATGAAGCGCAAAAACGTTTTCAAAGTAAAGCATAATTGAGTAAATAGCTTCCTTTCTTTTTATATTTTCAATGCCGACATATGTCGGCATTGTTTCTTTTGAACACTCTCTTTACTATGGGACATTGTTTTCTGTTTAGGTAGTGAGCTATGCGTTATTTTCCTAGTGTTTTTATCGGCAGCATCACAACAACGTCTAATGGATTTACCAGTGCGATCACCAAAAGGCTGGTGGACGGTCATATCAAACTCACTTCATTGGGATTAGAAGGAGATGAGCAAGCTGAAAAGAGTTTTCACGGTGGCCCTGATCGCGCACTTTGTCACTATCCTAAAGAACACTATCTTTATTGGGCTGAGCAATTCCCACAATTGACGGATTTTTTTCATGCTCCTGCATTTGGTGAAAATATCTCAACAACAGGCATGACAGAAGAAAATGTTTTTATTGGTGATATTTATCAATGGGGAACCACATTAATTCAAGTTACTCAGCCTCGCTCTCCTTGCTATAAACTTAACACGGTGACAGACGTCAGTAATTTTTCGCAAATTATGCAAGATAGTGGTTATTGTGGTTGGTTATACCGAGTTGTGAGTACAGGAGAAACAGGTAGTCATCATCCTCTTATTTTGGTTTCAAGAAACAGTGATGTCTCTGTGAAAGAGGCGATTTCAATTGCTTTTCATATGCCTTTTGATGAAGAACTTTATCGTCGGTTATTAAGTGCCGCAGGATTATCTGCGAGTTGGAGCAAGACTATGCAGTTAAGATTGCAAAATCAAACTATTGAAAGTTTTAATCGACGCTTGTTTAAGGAATAAAAAGAAACACCTCTCTAAAAATGAACTGGGGTCAGTTCAAAATAGGAGAGGTGTTTTTTATGTATTAAAAGGAAATTACGGATGAGCAATAAACCCGATTGCGTCATAAACCTTGTCTAAGGTTGCTTGAGCGCGAGCTTTAGCTTTATCTGCACCTTCTTTCATTATTTTATTAAGTAATGCTTCATCATTACGGAATGTGTTAAATCGTTCTTGAATGTTGGTTAGCATTTCAGAGACCGCATCTGCGACAGCACCTTTTAGATGACCGTACATTTTGCCTTCAAATTCAGCTTCTAATTCAGGAATAGTTTTACCCGTTACACCCGCTAAAATATCTAATAAGTTAGATACACCCGCTTTATTTTCAAGATCGTAAATAACACGAGGTGGCTCTTCTGAGTCTGTCATTGCACGTTTGATCTTTTTAGCTGCTGATTTAGGATCTTCAAGCAATGCGATAACGTTATTACGGTTATCATCAGACTTAGACATTTTTTTAGTTGGATCTTGTAATGCCATCACGCGCGCACCACCTTTTGGAATAAAAGGATCGGGTACAGTGAAGATATCGCCATAAATAGCGTTAAAGCGTTGAGCAATATCACGGCTTAATTCAAGATGTTGTTTTTGGTCGATACCAACAGGGACTTGGTTTGTTTGATAAATCAGAATATCGGCTGCCATTAATACAGGATAATCGAACAACCCTGCATTGATATTTTCAGCATGACGCGCTGACTTATCTTTAAATTGAGTCATTCGGCTCAATTCACCAAAATAGGTATAGCAGTTAAGTGCCCAGCTTAATTGTGCATGTTGTGGAACATGTGACTGAACAAAAATAGTGCTTTTTTCTGGATCAATACCGCAAGCGAGGTACAGAGCGAGTGTATCTAAGGTTCTTTTTCTTAGCTCTTTAGGATCTTGGCGTACTGTAATAGCGTGTTGGTCAACGATACAGTAAATACAATCATAGTCATCTTGCATTTGTACCCATTGACGTAGCGCACCCATATAATTTCCGATAGTTAATTCACCAGAAGGTTGTGCACCACTGAATACAATTGGCTTTTGTGCCGTTTTTTCTACTGAAGTCGTCATTTTAATTCTGTTCCACAGTTGTCATTGGCGTGATATCGAGGATAGAGAGCAAATCAGCAAAATTATCGAGAGTAAAATCAGGTTTGCTGTCTGCAATAGATACGCCGTAGTTATAGCCATAGGTTAAACCTACGCAAGGGCATTGTGCCTCTTGTGCTGCAATAATATCGTTGCGAGAATCCCCAACAAAAAGGAGTTCTTCCTTTTTAACACCAAATGTACCCATTGTTAAATATAATGGTGCTGGATGCGGTTTTTTTTCTTTAACATCGTCTCCTCCTAGCACCAAGGAGAAATACTTATCAATTTCCAGTTGTTGTAATAGTGGAGCGATAAATGGTGACGGTTTATTGGTGACGATACCTAATGGAATATTATGTGAAGCTAATACTTCAAGGGTTTCTTTAACGTGTGGGAATAAATCACTGCCTGTTTTGACGGAAGTTGCATAATGTTCATCAAAAAGATCACGCATTTCTTTTAATAAGGCTTCAGTGACATCCTCAACGCCAGCATTATGCAAAGCACGCGTAAGTAGCATATCAACGCCATTACCCACCCAAATAGTGACGTTATGTTTTCCAGCAGGAGGAAAGCCTTTTGCTTTTAATGCGTAATCTGTTGCTTCTGTAAGCCCCACTGCGCTGTCGGTGAGTGTGCCATCGAGATCGAAGGCGATAGCACGGATACCTTTGAGTTTTTTATCTGTCATTACGATACCTTTTTTAATTCATGGCGCATATTGTCGATAACATGTTTATAGTCAGGCTGATTGAAAATAGCCGAACCTGCAACAAACATATCTGCACCCGCTTGGGCAATTTCAGCAATATTATCGACTTTGACACCGCCATCTATTTCTAAACGAATGTCATAACCACCATCATCAATCATCTTACGAACTTGGCGTAATTTATCGAGAGTGTTAGGAATAAATGATTGGCCACCAAAACCAGGGTTAACAGACATCAGCAGGATAAGATCTAATTTATCCATAACATAGTCGAGATAGTTTAATGGGGTTGCTGGATTAAGCACTAAGCCCGCTTTACAACCACAATCTTTGATTAATTGAATGGTACGGTCAACGTGGTCACTGGCTTCTGCATGAAATGAAATATAAGTTGCGCCTGCTTCTGCAAAATCAGGGATGATGCGATCAACGGGCTTTACCATTAGGTGAACATCAATGGGGGCTGTAATACCGTAGTTGCGCAATGCCTTACAAATTGGCGCACCAAAGGTCAGATTAGGAACATAGTGGTTATCCATAACATCAAAGTGGACAACATCAGCGCCCGCAGCGAGTACTTTTTCAGTATCTTCACCCAGACGAGCAAAATCAGCAGATAAAATAGAAGGGGCAATCAGAAAATCTTTCATCGCATTCTCCAGACAACACTCCCATTGTCGGGAAGTGTTAACGATTATTTATATAAGGCAAGTAATTCGTTCACTTTGCTACGACCAAGTGTGTTGCTACTGATTGTTCTTCGGACTTTCACACTGTGTAGCTCTTTTGCGTTCACATACCACGTTTTTGTCAATGCAGTCTCATGGTTTGATATTAACACGGGTATCTGTCTCTCGTAAGCCAGCATTGAGGCAAGTTGAGCCAGATGTTCTTGCTCTTGAAAACTAAAGCTATTTGTATGGTATGACGTGAAATTTGCAGTCGGTGATAATGGCGCATAAGGCGGATCGCAATAAACGACAGCACCTTTTTCTGCATTAGTCATCGTTGATGAATAGCTTTGGCAAACAAATTCGGCTTTTTGTGCTTTTTCAGAAAACCAAATTAACTCTATTTCAGGAAAATAAGGTTTTTTGTAACGGCCAAAAGGGACGTTATATTCACCTTTGGAATTATAACGACATAACCCATTGTAGCAATGACGGTTAAGATAGAGAAATAGGACACTACGCTGATAAGGATCAGTTGAGCGATTAAACTCTTGTCGTAGTTGATAAAATTCCTCTGCGATATTCATTTGAGGGGTAAATAATAAGCGGGCATCCTTCATAAATTTTTCAGGATATTGCTTTACCGTGTTATAGAGATGAATTAGATCACTATTTATATCGGCAAGAATATATGAATCGTATTCTGTATTTAGAAAAACAGAACCGGCACCCATAAAAGGTTCAATTAAACAATTACCCTCAGGCAGATGACGTTTAATGTCATCTACCAAAGGATATTTACCACCAGCCCATTTTAGGAATGCGCGTTTTTTTTTCATGCCGTCCAAATTTCTCAATCGTTTCAGAGTCGCCGATTGTACTCTGTTTCAGACAGCATATCAGCGGTGAACCTCGTCTTAATTATTTTTTTAGATCCTGATGAACATGTTTCATCGGTCTAACCCATGGTTGTTTCGCTTGTACCGGTGCTGGTAATGAAGAAACAGCCTGTTTAGCTTCGCTTATATTACGATAGTTACCATAGATGAGTACATACCAAGGGTTACCATTACGCTGAGTTTTATAGATAGCGTAGTTTCCATTTAGGTTCTTTTTAGCGAAAGCTTCTAAGGTATCTTGGCGACTTGCGCCACTTAATTGCAATGTATAATTTGCAGCTGGAATAGAATTTAAATTGCCAGCAGATAATGAGCCTGAAACAACCGATTTAGTTGTTGCTGGTTTAGGTTGCGTTGTTGCTGGTGGTGTTACTGGTTTTGTCGGTGGTGTTTTTACTTCAGCCGGTTTCTGTACGGGTTGTACTGGTTTGGTGACGGGGGCTTGTGTAACAGGTTGTTCCGGTTTTGGTTGTTGTGCGTTTAATTGCTGATTAGCCGCTTGATTGATGCCCGCTTGTTGTTGATTTAAAGAATCAACGATATCTCCAGGGATCTCAACACGTTGACCTTGTGAGTCAATCATTGGTGGTAAGTTTTGTGAAGGTGGTGTTGCTGGCTGTATCTCTTGCCCAGAAATAGATTGAGGAGTCGATGGCTGACCATTTTCTGAAGGCGTAACGGATGACGGTTGTTGAGATAGATCGATATTTCTTTCTGTATTGGTTGAAGGCGCTGGTTCAGTTGTTTCTGGTGATTTTAATGCTGAGCTTATTGCGATAATTAGCAGAATCAGGACTAAAACACCGACACCAATCATCATCTGTTGACGGGATACAGAGAATCGAGCATTTTTTAATGGATTGCTACGAGGTCGATTGGTTCGACGTTCAGGCCTATCCGATGTATCAGGTTTGAGTGAATTATTACCCTTGGTTTCATTATCAGGTTTGAACTCGTCCATTATGCCCTCCGTCAGAGCGTCAAAAAGCGAAAAATATTCTATTCAGCTTAGCCATTACCTCATAGTATAAGGATGAAACGCTTTTTCTGAAACGTTGCATTTGACAATATTAACCAGAATTTTCCTTAAATGAATATTCTGGTTTATTTCTGGTCAGGTAATGGGGTGCTTAATTTGCATTAATGCAAGATGTTATCGCTTTGTGGACTTGTTCGCGAGTAATATCGGCACGTAATTCGGATTGACCGATACCTTTTGGTAAAACAAGGTGTAATTTGCCACCAGATACTTTTTTATCTCTCATCATATGAGGTAAATAGTCATCAGGTGTCATTTCAATAGGGCCATTGACGGGGAGGTTGGCTTTCTCAAGCAATTGAATAACACGTTGAGTCTCTTCTTCAGTGAATTGACCAAGTGCTTGAGATGTCCTTGCCGCCATTACCATGCCTGCGGCAACGGCTTCACCATGCAACCAAACACCATATCCCATATGCGCTTCAATGGCGTGTCCATAGGTATGGCCAAGGTTGAGTAGTGCGCGCAAACCACTTGTTTCTTTTTCATCAGCGGCAACAACGTCAGCTTTTAGCTCACAGCAACGACGGATACAAAATGCCATGGCTTTAGGATCAAGAGCTAAGAGTTTATCAATATTATTTTCAAGCCAGATAAAAAAGTCTTTATCTAAAATGATGCCATATTTAATAACTTCAGCTAAACCCGATGAAAGCTCTCGAGGTGGTAATGTGGCAAGACAATCGAGATCGATAACCACAGAAGCGGGCTGATAAAACGCACCAATCATATTTTTGCCAAGAGGATGATTAACCGCGGTTTTTCCACCTACAGAAGAATCGACTTGTGACAATAGTGTTGTTGGTACTTGGATAAAGCGAACACCACGTTGATAGCTTGCTGCAGCAAAACCAGTTAGATCACCAATAACACCACCGCCTAATGCGATAAGTGTTGTATCTCGATTGTGATTTTTTTCTAATAATGCAGTAAAGACATCATTCATGATCTCAAGCGATTTATATTGTTCGCCATCAGGCAAAATTACGCTATCAACCAAAACACCTTGTTTTTTTAAGGTGTCTGTTACCTTTTCTAAATAGAGTGGAGCAAGCGTCACGTTTGTGACGATCATCACTTGCTGCCCTGACTTTAATGGTAAAAAGGTATCTTCTTGATGAAAAAGGCCAGAAGCGATGGTAATGGGATAGCTTCTTTCACCTAATGTGACAGTGATTTTTTCCATAACAGTGGCCTTTTTCTTATTGTCTTTACTTAACCTTATAAATAGCTGAATGTATTAGTTTTGTTCTAATAATTCAATTATTTGATTGGCTACAATTTTTGCACTCTGATCATCAGTATGAATAGTGATGTCAGCAATCTCTTCATAAAGAGGATTACGTTCTTCAGCTAATGTCTCTAAGACATCACGCACAGGTTCAACACCTTGCAATAAAGGACGTTTTTTATCACGTTGGGTACGAGCGAGTTGTTTTTCAATGTTGGTTTCTAAATAAACAACCACACCACGTGCAGATAGTCTGTTACGGGTTTCTCGCGATTTCACCGAACCACCACCTGTTGCAAGTACAATGCCTTGTTTTTCAGTAAGTTCGTTGATTATTTTCTCTTCTCGTTGACGGAAGCCTTCTTCGCCTTCAACATCAAATACCCAACCTACATCCGCACCTGTACGCCGCTCAATTTCCTGATCGGAATCATAAAACTCCATACTAAGTTGTTGAGCTAACTGACGACCAATAGTGCTTTTGCCGGCACCCATAGGCCCAACCAGAAAGATATTACGTTTCTCTGCCATGTTTTTGGTATTACTAAGATATTCGTTAATGATAACCCGCCCCGCCAAATTCATTCAGCGACGGGACCTAAACTGAAATTTATGAGTGTTTATCTAATTCACGCCTGATAACATTTGTTATCTACTCTCATAATAAGACTGAGTTCTTTCAGTAGATCGCTATAAAATAACCACATGCTGTCATAAGTGACAACATAGGATAAAAATCCCTTTGCCCACAGTACATAACAAAAACTACTAAAAAGTAATTATCTTTGTTGGCAATGCGGAGATTCTAACACAATTTAGTCGGAAAACCGCATCTGATAATATTGTCTTTTTCGTCATCAAGCGATCAATATTACATATAAAAAGCCCTACCTCCAAGAATAGAGGAAGTGCATAAAATGTATCCGTATTTTTATTGTGATGTTTCAGGCTCACTCAAATTAGCTAACCCTTGTAAGCTAAATCGTCCTCATCGTCAAATCTATAAATACAGATTATAAGAAAAAACAATGAATAACTCTCAATTTAATCTTAGTAAAAAACATATAATTAATTGTATTTAATAAGAAAATTATTTTTCACATAAATAATTAGATTAATTTGGGTGTAATAAAAATAACCAATTCATGACGACTGTGTTGATCTCTTTTATGACTGAAAAGTACGCCAAGTAAAGGAATCGAGGATAAGAAGGGTATCTTTGCCGTGTGTTCTTGCTGTTTCTGCTGAAATATACCTCCTAACATAATGGTTTCTCCATCACGAATCGCCACTTCTGTGCTGATCTCTTGTTTATCAATAGACAGATGTTCACTTCCACTTTGAACAAGTGCAATGCCCGGTGTGTTTTGACTAATTTTAAGTATTAACCTTATCTTTTTATTTCTTTGAATAATGGGAGTGACTTCCATACCCAAGACAGCCTCTTTAAATTGAACTTGTGTAATTTCATTATCTCGACTGACATAGGGGATCTCCGTTCCTTGTTTTATGGATGCTGTTTTTTCATGAGCGGTTGTTAGCCGTGGACTTGCAATAATAGATAATTGTTTCTCTTGTTCTAACGCGCTTAATTCAAGCTCTAATAGGCGTCCATTGATTCTGGCAATGTTGAATGCAATATAGTGAAGGGGATTTTTGGTGTTTTGATGGAGTGATAATGCAGAGAGTGAAGGTGTTGATAGCGCCGAATTAAGTGAGGAGGTTGCTGAAATCGTATTAGATACTGTTGTAGATGTTGCTTCGGTTTGTGTTTTTAATGCTTGTAACCCCCATTGAGTGCCTAATTCATTTAAAGCATCCTGACTGCTACTGACAATATGCGCTGTGATATGAACTTGTTGTTGTGGGGTGTCCCGTAGTTTTAGCCAATCTTCTATTTCAGACAGTGTTTTACTATTATCAATAATTAAAAGACTATTCGCTTCTCTATCAATAATAACCCGCCCTTGCTGACTCAGTAATGGAATAGTGTGATTAGTGAGTTGCTCACCTAGTCTCTCAGCATCAGCATAATTTAAAGGATAAAGTTGGTGATGCAATTCTTCAGATTGCTCTGTCGCTGATGTTCGTTCTTCAATAAAGGTAGATGATATCTTTTCATTATTGATATTCTGAGGAAAAAAGGGATCTCGGGTGTGAGCCCAAATGGTAGTTGTCATAGATAATATGGCGATTAAAATACCTATTTTCATGATATATCATCCTGTATTGTGTGAGGATAACTTAGTTCTATAAGGCTCATTTGTACTGAAATTAGATGGTTTTCTATTGGAAAAATATTCAGAGAAATAAGTGCTAAACTTGTTTGATTGAGGCATTCCAACAGTGTTAAAAACTGAGAATAAGACAAAGTAAATGTGAGTTTATATAACGAGTTGGGCGTGTTTTCCCAAATTTCTGGTATAAAATGATAAGTCATCAGTAAGCGTTGTAATTGCTCACTAACCGGTGAGTTATCGAATGGAATGTCATAATCTATTTGTTGTGTGATTAGTGAATTAATTGATGGCATTGTGTTTAACGTGTTTTGATGATGATCTATTCGCTTTCGTCTTTGAGCCATTTCTACGTGTTGTTGGGTTATTTCTTGCTGGTAGTCCGTGTAGATAAAGAGGTAATAAACTAGCAGGGTAATAAAAGGTATAATTAAGCTTAGTAAAGTGAGTTTCCACTTAGGTAAAAACGCAATAAGTAACAACCATTGTGCATTTATTTTCATGGATGTTCCCCATCTTCTTCACTCCATTGCTCTTGTTTTTCTAATTTTCCGTTTAAATGTACTTCTGTGTAAGACGGATCAGTTTTGCTTTGTTGTAAATAATTCAACGCTAAAGAGGCTAAAACAGGGTGGCTTTTAAGGTTGGTAATAAAAGAGAGTGATTGTGTATTGGGAAGAGTGAGATGCAGTGAACGTTGATTATCTGCCTCATCATAGTGGCTAATCCAACCGGTTGCGGGAAGATGCGTTTCGATAGCTCGAAAGAAGCGAATGTAATGTAAATAGCGTAACCAGTTTTGATAATAGAGTGAATAGTGTTGATAGCGTAAAAGTGTCTGTTTTTTCTGTTTTTGATATATATCGAGTTGTTTTAGTAATAAATCTTCTTGTTGTTGAGTCTGGTGCTGTTGCGCTGTTATGAGTGTTCGTTTTTGTGCCAAATGGTAGGTGTAATAGCTACATACAACGAAAGTGATTGTGACCAATGATAGCGTTTGATAAAGCCATAACAATGCTTTTTGTTTAAATAAATTGTGGCGCCAAGGGAGATAATTTATTTGATACATAACACCTCTTCAGGGCGTAATGCTAAACCCAATGCAACAAGTGGAATGAGATCTTTATCTGACGTTGTTTCAAATAAGCTGTGGGAACGATTGGGCCAAATAGGCATCAACTGGCTAAAATATTCTTCGTTATCGCCTGCTAAGTAACACTGTTTTAGTGACCAATGATATTTTTCTACTAACTGGTAAATACAAGTTTGTTGCTCTTGTTGGTTTTCATAGGTGAGAGTACCGTAATGAGGCATATTTTCATCAGATGATACCCAGAGTAGTGTTTTGTTTTTACAGTGTAAAAGTGGATCTTGGGGTGATAGGTCAAGGTAAGTTGCTAAATAACGCAGTGCACATGCAGGGGTATCAATCGCCGTTATTGTTAAATTTATTTGAGAGAATAAGTCAATATACTTATCTAAAATCGTTTTATGGCACAGATGAATGGCGAGTTTATCCTTATTCTGTCGATAATCAAAATTAACAGGGATTTTCGTATTTTGTGTGTAAGATGTGGCTCGTAGTTGCGCTAATCGATAACATGCTGCTGATGTAAGGGAAATTGCATGAGGCAGTGGGATAATTTGATAGCTTTCATAACTATCTGGTAGAGAAAGCGTGACATTATTAATAAAAGGTAAATTTTTACGCCAACTCATTAGGATTTTTCTTAATTTTATATCATTAAAATCGTCATTAAGAGGTAAAGGGAATTGCCAAAATGTACTGATTTTCCATTGTTTATTCTGCTGAAATATCAAAATTGCATTGATATGATGAGTGTTAATTTCAATACCAATCTGATAGTTGTGTGTTTCCATAAGAGATATCCATATCTATTGATGAGTAATTGCCTATTTTCAAAGAGGCGTTACCTTTATACTACACACTGTTTGTTGATAAACCGCCCAATTCACACTACATGGGAAATTTAAGGTGAAGTTCTTAAAATATTTTTTCATCTTCGTTTTTGCTTGCATAATTTTGGGAGCAGCCTCGATATATGGTATGTATAAGTATGTTGAGCCTCAGTTACCCGATGTCGCGACATTAAAAGATGTTCGTTTACAAACCCCTATGCAGGTATTTAGTGCAGACGGAGAGTTGATCGCGCAATACGGCGAAAAACGTCGCTTACCGCTAACATTGGAGGAGATGCCTCCTCAACTGATTAATGCCTTTATTGCAACAGAAGATACACGTTTTCGTGAACACCACGGTATTGACCCTATTGGGATCTCGCGTGCTGTTGTAGTGGCATTAACATCAGGACAAGCCTCTCAAGGCGCGAGTACCATTACGCAACAATTAGCTCGAAATTTCTTTTTAACACCTGAAAAGAAATTAATGCGGAAAATAAAAGAAGCCTTTTTGGCGATCCGCATTGAGAAAGAGCTCACTAAAGATGAAATTTTAGCACTGTATTTAAATAAAATTTATCTAGGTAATCGAGCTTATGGTGTGGGTGCTGCGGCTTATGTGTATTTTGGTAAAAGTGTTCATGAGCTTAGCTTAAATGAAATGGCCGTGATTGCTGGTTTACCGAAAGCGCCATCTACGCTTAACCCACTGTATTCTTATGATCGTGCTTTAAAACGTCGTAATATCGTTTTACAGCGCATGTATGAAGAGAACTATATCACTCGTGCACAATATGAAAGTGCAAGAGCTGAGCCTATTGTTGCTAAATACCATGCACCGCAAATTGATTTCTCTGCACCTTATCTAACAGAAATGGTGAGAATGGAAATGTATGAGCGCTATGGTGAAAATGCTTATACCGATGGCTATAAAATTTACACTACCATTATTCGTAAAGATCAATTAGCAGCAGAAAAAGCCTTGCGTGACAATGTGATAGACTATGATATGCGCCATGGTTACCGTGGTGCTCAAGAAGTTCTGTGGCGTGAAGGGCAAACGCCATGGGATAACGAAGCTATCAACAAAAAATTAAAAGGGATCCAAACTTATGGTCCTTTAATTCCTGCTGTTGTGTTAGCCGCTGATGCGAAAGAAGCCAAAGTTATCTTAAAAACGGGCGAGAATATTACGCTAGATTTAAAAGCGGTGCGTTGGGCACGTAAATTTATTTCTGACACCTCGCAAGGCCCAACACCCACAAAAGTTGATGCCGTTGTACATGTGGGCGAGCAAATATGGGTACGTCAAAATAACGAAAATAATTGGGTATTAGCACAGCTTCCAGGAGTAAATGCGGCGTTTGTTGCATTAGATCCTATTAATGGTGGGATTATTGCGCTTGTTGGTGGTTTTGATTTTGAGATCAGTAAATTTAACCGAGTTTCTCAATCGTTACGCCAAGTTGGTTCAAATATTAAACCTTTCTTATATGCGGCAGCATTAGATAAAGGATTGACGTTATCGACGCTGCTTAATGATTTACCGATTAGCCGTTGGGATGCGGGCGCAGGTACCGATTGGCGTCCTAAAAACTCACCGCCAACTTATGCCGGTCCTATTCGTTTACGTCAAGGTTTAGGCCAGTCTAAAAATGTGGTGATGGTACGTGCAATGCGCGCAATGGGAGTGGATTATGCTGCTGATTATCTATTACGTTTTGGTTTCCCTAATCAAAATATCGATAGAACAGAATCTTTAGCATTAGGATCACCATCATTTACACCAATGCAAATGGTACGCGGTTTTGCTGTGATGGCGAATGGTGGATATTTAATTGAACCTTACTATATCCAACGTATTGAAAATGCAGAAGGTGAAGTGCTGTTTACTGCAGAGCCAAAAGTAGCATGCCCAGACTGTACAGATATACCGGTTATTTATGGTGATACCATGCGTTCTATCGCTCTATCTGATGACTATATGGAAAACGTTGCTCAATCTAATAAATCTCAGCCAGTAGTTGCTACGCCTGAAATTGAATTAGAACAAGCACCGTTAGCTGAGACTGTAAAAGAAAGCCCTTATGCGCCACACGTTATCAGTACACCACTGGCTTTCTTAATGCATGATGCATTAAGAACAAACCTAGTGGGTGAACCGGGATGGTCTGGTACAGGTTGGCGTGCAGTTCGTGATCTTAAACGTCAAGATATTGGTGGTAAGACAGGAACCACCAACAGTTCTAAAGATGCATGGTTTTCTGGATATGGTGCCAATATTGTTGCCACAGCTTGGATTGGTTTTGATGACAGTAGTCGTAGTTTAGGTCGAACTGCCGCTAGTGGTGGCGAAGCGGGGGCTAAAACAGCTCAACCTATTTGGAACGACTTTATGAAAGTGGCTCTAGATGGTGTACCTGTTAATATGATGCCAATGCCACAAGGTGTTGTGGCTGTTCAAATTGATAGAAAAACAGGGAAACTGGCGGGTGATGGTCCTTCAATGAAAGAATATTTTATTGAAGGTACTCAACCGACAGAAAGAGCAAAAAATGAAGTAGGAACACAGATTTTTGAGGATAATGGCGAATCTAACGAGTTATTCTAATTAATCGAAAATAAAAACCGGATGTTAAAGTCCGGTTTTTTATTATCTATTTATTTTGTAATAGATAGCGGTGAGCTAAGAAAAGAGCACTGACGCTACGAGCTTCTGTAAAATCGGGGTGATCGAGTAAGTCCATCATTTTTGCAATAGGCCAACGTATTTGGATCAGTGGCTCAGGCTCATCCCCTTTGAGTTGCTCTGGATAAAGATTATGCGCAATGACTATGTTCATTTTGCTAGAAAAGTAAGATGGCGCCATAGAAAGCTTTGCAATTTCTATTAATGAGTGGGCACCATAGCCAATTTCTTCTTTTAGTTCACGGTTGGCGGCTTGTAGGGCATTTTCACCAGGATCAATTGCGCCTTTGGGAAAACCAAAATCGTAATTTTCGATACCTACAGCGTATTCACGAATAAGGATAAGGTTGTCATCAATGATCGGAACAATCATCACTGCTTCACGGTTTGCTGGTTTCATGCGTTCATAAATGCGTTTTTCCCCGTTACTGAACTCCAGATTAACGGATTGGATCTGAAATAATCGAGAACGGGCGATGTTATCAATGTTTAATATATTGGGTTTTTTAAGTTCTTTCATAACAGCCCCTGGCAGAATAGAGATTAACCTGAATTTAACACATTAATGACAAAATAAATCTAACAATTAGATTTAGCTTTTAAGTGAAAATTGAGTACACTCCGCAACTAAACCTAGTTATTTATTGATTTTTTGAGAATATTATTATTTATTGATCCGCTATTTTACCTGAAGATCGCGTTGTTAGTGGATATAAAGTTGATAAAATAAATAAATGATAACGCGCCAAAAAGAATATAATCTATTGTATTTAAATAAAAAATAGAACAAAAGAATAGGAATTGCCTTATGTTAGGCAGGGTTTTAAATTTGTTATTGTTACTACGCAGCATCAGTATAAGTATGGGGAAAAAATGAGACTATCAGTCATTATATTGGCTATCTTGATGATAAGCCTATTTATAATGGCCGCCTTTCTATTCTTTAAAAGAAGGCGGCTTGATGGCTCACATCACCTACCCTCTCTCGCTAAACCTACTTATCGCAAGCTCACTTCTGATGACTATGGGCTTATTAGTGATTATTTATCTTATTTTGGCACCTCTGATTTCTCTTCTGGCTATTCATTACAAAACTTCCCCGAGATGCCGATTAAAGGTGAAGTCGTTACGACTTTAAGAAATATCGTCAATCGCTTTGCTGGCTCTAGTGAAGGATTAAATCATTGGCGTTATTATATTGATGCTGTAGAAATCCATATTCCCCCGCTACTTGTTCCTTATCTTCAGCAAGAAAACGTTCTCGATGTTGTTTGTACCCCTTCGATCCCCATCGTTGTTGGTGTGAATGGGCATTTCTTAAAAGATGAAAAAATTCATTTTTCTGCTTTAAGTTTAAAACAGCGCTCTGAACCTATATTGGCAAATGGTTCATCAACAATTCAAAAGAATGAAGGTGATGCGGCTCACTTATTACAAATCCGAGAAGAAACCAACGAAGAATATCGATTACATAACTCATCTGGTTTTTGGGATGGCTCTTTTATTTGTATAGGGTTCACGTTGTGTTTAACTGCTTTAATGATGCCCCAAGTTTTTCTTCCGTGGATCCTGGCGACTGGGGGGGCTTTTCTTGCTGTGGGTATTTTTTTGATCCACAACCCTCTGATCAAACCACGTAAACAAGAAATCCACTGTTTTAAAGGGCGCTTAAAGCGCTGGGGACTTTTTGGCAATTTTGATCATGGGCAGGTAAAGAATGTTTCTTTGGGGGGGATTGATCTTGTTTATCCGCCTCATTGGGAGCCTTATATTCAAAGCGATATTGATAAGGTGACTTATTTAGAAATGTATCCCAATCATCATGTTGTAAAGCAAGGAAACTACCTTTCATTGCATGATGAAGAAAAAAATTATCCATATAAACGCTATATTAAAAATATTATTTTCGTTTTCTGGAGCCTGTTTATTATTGGCATGTTGTATCTTTATCAACCACTGTCTCTTTCAATGAAACTCAGTTTTTCATGGCTTAAAGATACAGAACCTCATTTAGTCACCAATTTTACTGAGCTGGAAACAACTGATTTGCATGTCGGGGATATTATCCAAGCGAAAGGGGTTGGGATGTGCTACATGCCACCTAATTTATCAAGTAAGAATAATAAAACAATTTTTGCACCTTTTGATTGCTCAGGGATTTACTGGAATAACAGTAATCCAATGCCAATGCCTGAATCGAGCACGATAGAAAAAGCTGCCGCTTTATTACATATGGTCGAAGAGCAATTACATCCTGTTTCCAATAACCGAGTTAACCCAAGTTTAGGCCAAGCGATCACTAAATCAGGGATGAACCTGTTAGATAACTTTGATGGTATTGTGTTGAAAACACAGGATTTATGTCCACGAGAAAATGAATGTATTCGCCTGAAAATGGCACTAGTTAACTTAAGTAATGTCAATGATTGGGATGCATTGGTTCAACGAGCTGAAAGTGGTAAATTAACTGGAACTAATGTTTTATTACGTGCAGTGAGTGCTGAGGCCTTGGAAAAGCTTATCGACACCACCACATCTTCTTTTATCTACCGAGAAATAGATAAAGCCGCAATACTGTTAAACAGTCCGCCACCAGGTGGAGTGCTGTTAATCAGTGATGAAAGAAAACAGCTTGTTGATTACGCTTCAAGTTCAAACTCCGTGTTTGAACCTACTCCGTTAGAGCAGTGGCGAGAACTACAACGTTTATCCGATATTTTATTACATACACCTTTTGATACGGGTGGAGTAATAACGGGCATGGTTGTTGATGCGAATGGTACGTTACAGATATTTTTACATAGCCTGCCAGATTCGATGACGATGTTATATTACATCGGTAATACGTTATTATTGTTTATCGCTATTGGGTTCTTAATATTGAACCTATTTCTTATCATCCGGCGTCGGCGACAAAATAACCAACGCATGAATAAAATCAGTCTCTACTATGAGCACTGTTTTTATCGCCCTCCCCAGTAAGTCCCTTGTTGCGGAAGGCTATGTGTTTACACTATCGCCTTCATAAAGAAGTTGAAGTTAAGGAGAAAGGGATGAGTCAACCATCGCAAGAAAGTGGCGTCCGTTTAGATAAATGGCTTTGGGCCGCACGTTTTTATAAAACGCGTGCTATCGCTCGTACAATGATTGAAGGTGGCAAAGTTCACTACAATGGTGTGAGAGGTAAGCCAAGTAAAATCGTTGAAGAGGGCGCTGAAATACGCCTACGACAAGGTAATGATGAACGGACGGTAACCATTCTTATGGTAAGTTCACAGCGACAAGGTGCTACCCAAGCTCAAGCACTTTATTGTGAAACACCAGAGAGTATTGCTAAAAGAGAAAAAATGGCTCTGGCAAGAAAAATGAATGCGTTAACAATGCCTCATCCTGAGCGTCGCCCAGATAAAAAGGAAAGACGCACCTTACTTCGCTTCAAACAGACAAATTTACAAGAATCGGATTAACCGATTCCCTGAAATGAGAGAAAATCATGTCTAAAAAAGACTCTTTATCACGTTTTTTATTCGAAAAAAACGCGGTACGTGGTGAATTGGTCAATGTGACTGAAACCTATCAATCAATGCTTGAAAATCACCATTATCCTGAGCCAGTTCAACACCTTCTGGGTGATTTGCTGGTGGCAACCAGTTTGTTAACAGCTACGCTTAAATTTGAAGGTGATATTACAGTTCAAATACAAGGTGATGGTCCTGTGCGATTAGCTGTGATCAATGGAAATAACAATCAACAAATGCGTGGTGTTGCACGTATTGGGGATGATGTTAAAGCAGGTAGTAGCTTAAAAGAGATGATCGGGAATGGTTTTATGGTCATCACGGTGACGCCAGAAAAAGGTGAACGTTATCAAGGTATTGTTGCTCTTGATGGTGAAACTATTGAAGCATGTATTGATAACTACTTTAAGCAGTCAGAACAGTTACCTACACGAGTATTTATTCGTAGTGGTATGCAAGCGGGCAAGCCAGCTGCAGCGGGGATGTTATTACAAGTATTGCCTGCTTCAGAAGAGTTCACAGCAGAACATACAGCGGAACATTTTGAACTGCTCACACAGTTAACACACACCATCAAAGCTGAAGAGCTATTTACGCTAGAAACTAAAGAGATTTTACATCGTTTATATCACGAAGAAGATGTCACTCTTTATGATCCTCAACTTGTTGAATTTCATTGCACTTGTTCGCGTGAACGCTGTGAAAATACATTAGTAACATTGTCTAAAGAAGATGTAAAACACCTGTTGCAAGAACAGGGAAATATTGATATGGAATGCGAATATTGTGGAACACATTACATCTTCACTGAAAGTGATATTAATAATATCAATGCTTTAGATGATTCTGAATTACACTGATTCGATTTAGCAAGACTGTTTTATCAAAAGGACGCTATTTTGCGTCCTTTTTTATTCAATAATTTTTCTTTAGTTTTGTGCATTAGTTCTCGTTCTTAACATAAAAAAATTATAAATTTTCAAAATATTGATAACAATCGCTGTTAATTACTTGTAACACCTTAATATTATTCGTAGAAAGGTCTATTTATCAGGAGCGAAACTATGAGCGTTAAAGGTCTTACCCCTAAGGATCTCCAGCAGTACGGTATTAAGGACACAAGTGAAATCATTTATAACCCAAGCTATGAGCTGTTATTTGATGAAGAAACTAAACCAGAATTAACAGGTTATGAACGAGGTACACAAACCTCGTTAGGCGCCATTGCCGTTGATACAGGTATATTTACTGGACGTTCTCCGAAAGATAAATACATTGTTCGTGATGATGTTACTCGTGATACCGTATGGTGGGCTGATCAGGGGAAAGGTAAGAATGATAACAAGCCACTTTCACAAGAAGTGTGGGATGACTTAAAATCATTAGTAACCAACCAGCTATCAGGCAAACGTTTGTTTGTTGTCGATGCCTTTTGTGGTGCGAATGCGGATACACGTTTAAAAGTTCGTTTTATCACAGAAGTTGCTTGGCAAGCACATTTTGTTAAAAATATGTTTATTCGTCCTGAACAAGAAGAGCTGGAGAATTTCACACCAGATTTCATTGTGATGAACGGAGCGAAATGTACAAATCCAAATTGGAAGGCGCAAGGTCTGAATTCAGAAAACTTCGTTGCTTTCAATTTAACTGAACGCATTCAGTTAATTGGCGGTACTTGGTATGGTGGCGAGATGAAGAAAGGTATGTTCTCTATGATGAACTACTTCCTTCCTCTTAAAGGCATCGCTTCTATGCACTGTTCCGCAAACGTTGGCGAAAGTGGTGATGTTGCTATTTTCTTTGGTTTATCTGGTACTGGCAAAACAACACTTTCAACTGATCCTAAGCGTAAGCTGATTGGTGATGATGAACATGGTTGGGATGATGATGGCGTGTTTAACTTTGAAGGTGGATGTTATGCGAAAACTATCCATTTATCAAAAGAAGCTGAACCCGATATCTACGGTGCAATTAAACGTGATGCACTATTAGAAAATGTGGTTGTTTTAGCGGATGGCTCTGTTGATTTTGACGATGGTTCGAAAACAGAAAATACCCGCGTTTCTTACCCTATTTATCACATCGATAATATCGTTAAACCAATTTCCAAAGCTGGTCACGCTAAGAAAGTTATTTTCTTAACTGCGGATGCTTTTGGTGTGCTACCTCCTGTTTCACGTTTAACACCAGAACAGACGCAATACCACTTTTTATCAGGCTTCACCGCTAAACTTGCGGGGACCGAACGTGGTGTGACTGAGCCGACGCCAACATTCTCAGCTTGTTTTGGTGCGGCATTTTTATCACTGCACCCGACACAATATGCTGAAGTATTAGTAAAACGTATGCAAGCATCAGGTGCAAAAGCCTACTTGGTTAATACAGGTTGGAACGGAACGGGTAAGCGTATTTCGATTAAAGATACACGCGCTATCATTGATGCCATCTTAAATGGTGATATTGATAAAGCACCAACGAAAACATTACCCGTGTTTGATTTAGAGATCCCAACAGCATTACCAGGCGTTAACAGCGAAATCTTAGATCCTCGCGATACTTATGCGGATAAAACGCAATGGGATACTAAAGCAGATGATCTTGCCGATCGTTTTGTGAAAAACTTCGATAAATATACGGATACCCCTGCGGGTCAAGCGTTAACTAAAGTTGGGCCAAAACGTTAATTTTTATTAGTATGAATAAAAAACACCAATCTCATAGGATGTGATTTTGGTGTTTTTTTATTTGAGATCTCTTAGATAAAAAAATCCCTGAAATGCGAGTAGCTTTCAGGGAATAGAAAAATAAAGTGAAATAGATTATTAGAGAAAAAGTGACTTTAGAGGGTGGATAACCCAACTATGCTGTTACAGGAGGTAAATCAAACAGTAAAACTTCACTATCTTCATCACCAACGAAACGGATCATATCTTCATTAGCAATTGCTATTCCATCACTTGTGGTCGCAATAATGTCATTAATTGCTATCTTGCCTTTCACAACTTGTAGCCAAATATGACGACCTGTTTCGGCTTGATATTGTGCTTCTTCACCTTTTTTCAGGTTCCAGCGCCATAACGTCATATCTTGAAAGACTTTTAAAGAGCCATCACGAGCATCAGGCGATAAAATAAGCTGTTTGCTTGCTGTCGTATCAAAACGACGTTGATCGTAACGTGGTGTGATACCGACGGTATTTGGCATAATCCAAATTTGGTAAAAATGCAGTCCTTTATCACTATTTGGATTATATTCTGAGTGAGTAATGCCTGTACCTGCACTCATGATTTGAAACTCACCTGCGGGAACATTTTCTTTGTTACCCATGCTGTCTTTATGCTCAATATTACCTTCAAGCACATAGGTTAAAATTTCCATGTCTTTATGTGGGTGAGTACCGAAACCTTCACCGGGTATTACGCGATCTTCATTAATAACGCGTAGTGCAGAAAATCCCATAAAATCACGATCGTAATAATTTGCGAAAGAGAAGGTATGCCAACTATCTAGCCAACCATGATTAGCGTGTCCTCTTTCATTTGCTTTGCGTAGATAAATCATAATGTGTTTCCTTCTCTGAAGTTGTTGAACACAGTTTACTCAATAGCGCAAAGTAAAAAAGCGGAGGAATTTAACCTGAGGATCCAAATAATTTGAATAAGAGAAAATAAAAACATCGAATAAGTTTTAGAAAAGAAAAAGCCAGCACCCGGCTGGCTAAAGTAAAACACTGGAAGCAATGTGAGCAATGTCGTTCTTTCATATGACCCTGAAGGAGGTGCATCTGAAAGTGATGGTAATGATAATGGTTCTCAGTATCATTTGTAAAGCCTTTTTTTTAATCAAATTAGAAAAAAGAGCCAAAAAAGTCTTAACTCACTGATTAACGAGTTATTTTATTTTAATAATTTTTTAAAATAGTAATATAACCAAATAGTTAACAATATTCTTTATGGGGTCATTTATAGGAAAAAGAAGAGAAAATATGGCAAAAAACCAGAGAAAATGGAGGGGGATAAAGCATTTTGAGTCGCTACAGGGCAATACCAGAAGAAAAAGCCATCACTGATTAATGATGGCTAGTTTCCATTATATATGGCTTATAAGTTTATAGAATTACAAAACCAATATTTATAACTTTAGTATTTACACAATTATTATTACTCAACAAAAGTCGATTTTGATGTTGAGATAAGGCTCTGTGCACAGGCATAAGCTGAGCTCCATGCCCACTGAAAATTATATCCACCTAACCACCCCGTCACATCAACCACTTCTCCAATAAAATAGAGTCCTTTGACTTTTGTGGCTTCCATTGTTTTAGAGGAAAGGGCACGAGTATCTACGCCACCTAGAGTGACTTCTGCGGTGCGATATCCTTCAGTGCCATTAGGTTGAACTTGCCATTCTTGTAATAACGTTGCAATTTGCGTAATGCGTTCATTACTAAGTTGAGTCAGAGAAATATCAGGTAACTGTTTATTTTCTATCATTATTTCAATAAAACGCTTTGGTAATAAGCGAGAAAGCATATTTTTTAATAATTGATTTGGGTGCTCTTGACGTTTTTCTTGTAGAAGGCTTTCAAGGTCAATACTTGGAAGTAAGTTAATACTTACATACTCACCTGGTTGCCAATAACTAGAGATTTGCAAAATAGCAGGGCCTGAAAGACCACGATGCGTAAAAAGAATATTTTCTTTAAAATTCGTCCCATTTTTTGCTGTCACAATGGCCGGTACAGCTACGCCAGATAGTTGGCTTAATTGCTCAAGCTGGGGTTTATGTAATGTAAAAGGCACTAATCCGGCACGAGTGGGTAAAACAGGAAGGCCAAATTGTTCTGCGACTTTATAGCCAAAAGGAGTAGCACCTAAACCGGGCATAGAAAGCCCACCACTGGCAATGACTACTGAAGATGTTGTGATAGTTTTTCCATTAACAAAAACAATGAAGCCTACGTCAGTTTTCTCGATTTGCGTAACTTCACTACGTAAGCGAATACTTACTTTCCCTTTTTGACATTCAGTAAGTAATAAATCAACAATTTGTTGTGCTGAATCATCACAAAATAGCTGTCCTAACGTTTTCTCATGGTAGGCGATGTTATATTTTTGCACTAATTCAATAAAATCCCATTGTGTATAGCGAGCAAGCGCTGACTTACAGAAATGAGGATTCTCTGATAAATACGCTGAAGGTTCGATATACATATTGGTGAAATTACAACGTCCACCACCTGACATTAGAATTTTACGGCCTGCTTTTTTGCCATTATCGAGGACTAAAACAGATAGCCCCGCTTGCCCTGCTAAAGATGCACAAAAAAGCCCCGCGGCACCTGCACCTATAATTACTGTATCGTATGATCCCACAATGATGCCTCGTTCTTAGTTTTTACTGACTACTTAATCAATGATTTTCGCGTAAGATCAGCATGTTTTTGTAAAATTATATGGAGAAATCTGTATTTTTCACCTAAATTCGTATTAGCAAGGAAAAAATTTGTCAGAAATTTACTTTTTTTTTATTTTTATTAATTGGATGATATATAAGGAATTATCTTAAAAAGACTCTGATTTTGTTGGTTATCAAATCAAAAAAAGGTTAAATTTCGCTTCCACCGTTCGCATTTGTCGCTGATAATGCGCCGCGTTCATGTCCAACTAACTGGCTTAACGTCTATGCTACATTTGTTTACTGACCTAGAATTTCATACAGGTTTAATGTTGGTTTTAGCACTGATTTTTGTGCTATTTTATGAAGCTATTAACGGCTTCCATGATACCGCAAATGCGGTAGCAACTGTTATCTATACTCGTGCTATGCGTGCGCAATTTGCGGTCGTGATGGCGGGTGTATTTAACTTCCTTGGAGTTTTGCTCGGTGGTTTGAGCGTAGCTTATGCTATCGTTCACTTGTTACCGACAGATCTTCTGCTGAATGTGAGCTCAGGTCATGGCCTTGCTATGGTCTTCTCGTTGCTGTTAGCTGCCATTATCTGGAATTTAGGTACATGGTATTTTGGTATCCCAGCATCAAGTTCACATACGCTAATAGGTGCTATCATTGGTATTGGTTTAACAAATGCTATCGTGACAGATTCGTCTATCGTTGATGCGTTAAACATACCTAAAATGATCAGTATCTTCCTGTCACTCATTCTTTCTCCAATTATCGGCTTGATTATTGCAGGTGCGATGATTTTCTTACTGCGCCGTTACTGGAGTGGTACGAAAAAGCGTCGTCGTATTCACCTGACACCTGCCGAACGTGAGAAGCAAGATGGTAAGCGTAAACCGCCATTTTGGACCCGTACTGCACTGATTTTATCAGCAGTTGGGGTGAGTTTCTCTCATGGTGCAAATGATGGGCAGAAAGGTATCGGTCTTATCATGTTGGTATTAATTGGCGTAGCGCCTGCGGGCTTTGTCGTCAATATGAATGCGAGCGGATACGATATCACCAAAACTCATGATGCAGTTGTACACTTACAACAATATTATGAGAAACATCAGCCAGCGCTACAGCATGCTATTGATAATACACCAGTAGTACCAGCACAAACTGATGCTAGTGATACAGATTTTCATTGTAATAGCGCAAGAACGCCAATTGTTCTGAATCAAACAGAACAGATGATTGCAAATATTAGCTCTTATGACGAGCTAACAGCAGACCAGCGTGCTCAAATGCGTCGATTACTTATGTGTATCGCTGATACCGCAACAGAAGTGGCTAAATTACCAGAAACTAGCGCCCAAGATGCACGGTTCTTAAAAACATTGAGTCGTGACCTGCTAAACACGGTGGAATATGCTCCGATTTGGATCATTATCGCTGTGGCATTAGCGCTCTCTATCGGGACAATGGTAGGTTGGAAACGCGTTGCAGTAACTATTGGTGAGAAAATTGGTAAAAAAGGTATGACTTACGCACAAGGGGTTTCTGCTCAGGTAACAGCAGCAGTTTCCATTGGTGTAGCAAGTTATACGGGTATGCCTGTATCAACAACACAAGTTCTGTCATCTGCAGTTGCAGGTACGATGATTGTTGATGGTGGTGGTGTTCAAACTAAGACAGTGAAAAACATTGCACTGGCTTGGATCTTAACATTACCAGTTAGCATTGGTTTATCAGGTTTACTTTATTGGATATCACTGACATTTATTGTGAATAGCTAATAGCGGTAACTTACCTAAGTTTGTTTATAAACGGTGACTTTTAGTCACCGTTTTTTGTTTTTGTCTCTACCAGAAAAGCATCGCAATTAAACTTGCGATAGCCAAAATACAAAAACGACTAACAAGATAAAATTGCCGATAGATTCGCTCGCAACGCATAATAACTTCAGGATTATGATGATTGATGTATTGGCGTTGGTTGATATAGCGGATAAGCCGCAACTGTTTTGAAAATTGCCCATGCATAGTAAAAAATCCATTACCATCCACCGATTGGTAGAGCAAAGGATCGGATTGGCGCAGTATTGTGAGTAACACCCTAATAGATGAAAAATAACGCATCATATTGATCAGGCAAAGAATACATAGCGCCCAAAAGACAACAATGACATTAAACATAATCCCCTCCCTAGAATAATAGATTCTGAGATGAGAAAATCTTTACCAATAAAGGTTACTTTTTCTCTAATTTAAGTTTAGGTGAAATTAAGCAATAAACAAAAGTGACTTTTTCAAGTTGTTTCCTTTTTTAGAAAAAAAAATAAAAAATAACTCTAAAAGGGTGTTTTTGTTGTTTTTTCTACTCAATTCTCATTATTATGATGATATTATCGGTGAATGACATCGTGCTAATCTAAAATGGTGTATATTGTTATTCATCGATAGATGCTTTCTTGATGAATTTGACATAAGTTGTGATCAAGGCAACATCTAACTTTCATCTTAAAACGTTATATTTAATACATAGGATTTAGGCTTAACCGCCTTTCCAACCGATTAATCAGCTTATGGAAGGAGTTCACGATGGCTTATAAGCATATTCTAGTGGCAGTTGATTTATCCCCTGAGAGTAACGTCTTGGTACAGAAAGCTGTATCTATGGCAAAACCCTATAATGCCAAAGTTTCCTTAATTCACGTTGATGTTAACTACTCTGATCTTTATACCGGTCTTATTGATGTCAACCTCGGTGATATGCAACAACGTATTACTGATGAAACCCGTAACGCGTTAAAAAACCTTTCTGATCAATCGGGTTATGAAATTCAAGAAACCCTGAGCGGTAGCGGTGATTTAGGTCAAGTTTTGGTTGATGCGATTAAGAAATACGATATGGATTTAGTCGTTTGTGGTCATCACCAAGACTTCTGGAGCAAATTGATGTCATCGGCACGCCAATTAATTAATACTGTGCATGTTGATATGCTAATTGTTCCTCTGAAAGATGATGAATAATAATCGATTGCTTGTTTAAGCAAAAAAAATGCCTGCTTATGCAGGTATTTTTTTGCCTAAAATTCCTATTTTTCTTACAGTTAAACTGAGTCAATCTTTTTTTTTTGTCTAATTATGAAAAAAATGTCTTGAAGTGTGAATACATTTTAATGATATATTCAAGAAGCAAAACAATATCAACCTCACAAAAACCCAAAAATATTCTGAATAAATGAGGTTATATCATCATCACATTACACAAAAAAGGAATAGCTGAATGAATAGATCTGGCTCTTTATCTTCGTTTTTAGAAGGGGTAGAAAAATATAACGCTCATCAGCCTGAGTATCATCAGGCGGTTCGTGAAGTTTTTACCACTTTGTGGCCTTTTTTAGAGAAGAATCCACAATATCGTGAACAATCATTACTTGAGCGTTTAGTTGAGCCTGAACGTATTATTCAGTTTCGCGTCTGTTGGTTAGATGACAAAGGGCAAGTACAAGTTAACCGTGCATGGCGTATCCAATTTAACTCAGCCATTGGACCTTACAAAGGTGGTATGCGTTTCCATCCATCAGTCAATCTCTCCATCCTAAAATTCTTAGGTTTTGAGCAAACATTTAAAAATGCATTAACGACATTGCCGATGGGGGGCGCAAAAGGTGGCTCTGATTTTAATCCTAAAGGTAAAAGTCATGGGGAAGTGATGCGTTTTTGTCAGGCTTTAATGACTGAACTTTATCGCCATTTAGGGGCTAACACAGATGTTCCTGCTGGTGACATTGGTGTGGGTGCGCGAGAAGTCGGCTTTATGGCAGGCATGATGAAAAAACTGTCTAATAGCAATGAATGTGTATTTACAGGTAAAGGTCTTTCATTCGGGGGCAGTTTAATCCGCCCAGAAGCTACTGGGTACGGTTTAGTCTACTTTACTAATGCAATGCTTAAACGTCATGGTATGTCTCTTGAGGGAATGCGTGTGGCGGTTTCTGGTGCAGGTAATGTTGCACAGTTCACGATTGAAAAATGTTTAGAGTTAGGCGCTAAAGTCATAACAGCATCAGATTCAGCTGGTACTGTGGTTGATGAAGCTGGATTTACGACAGAAAAACTCGCACGACTCACTGAAATTAAAAATAATTACGGTCGTGTTGAAGAGTATGCCAAAGAATTTGGTTTAACCTATCTTGAAGGGCAACAACCTTGGGCTGTTCCTGTTGATATTGCTCTACCTTGTGCAACACAAAATGAATTAGATCTAGAGGCTGCAAAAGTCTTGATCAACAATGGCGTTAAAGCCGTTGCGGAAGGTGCGAATATGCCAACAACGATTGCAGCAACAGATGCCTTTATTGAAGCGGGTGTCCTTTTTGCACCAGGAAAAGCCGCTAATGCCGGTGGTGTTGCAACCTCTGGTTTAGAGATGGCGCAAAATGCGGCACGTTTAAGCTGGAAAGCTGAGAAAGTGGATGCTCGCTTACATCACATCATGTTAGATATTCACCATGCTTGTGTGAATTATGGTGGTGAAGGTAAGCAGACTAATTATATTCAAGGCGCGAACATTGCAGGTTTTGTTAAAGTCGCTGATGCAATGCTGGCGCAAGGCGTACTGTAAAATTTATTAATTCTGAACGGGTGTTTAACACCCGTCAGCTCCCCGACGAACCATCCTTAGTTTACCTATCTTATCTTTATCTCATTTTTCATCTGCTATCCTTAAAAAAGAGGCACTTTATAAAGTGATTATTTTTGTGGGAGGTATTTATGGCTATGCAGATAGATTTTACTTTACCAAATAAAGTCGCTGTTATTACGGGGGGAGCAGCAGGAATTGGGTTATCTATTGCGAAAATGTTTATTGAGAAAGGAGCAAAAGTTGCGCTATTAGATAGATCAGAGCAAGTGGAACAGGTTGCTCAGCAATTAAATAGTGCAGTAGGTATTCAATGTGATATCTCAAGCGAAGACTCGGTAAAAAAAGCTGTACATTCTGTATTAGAAGAATTTGATCGTATTGATATTTTAGTTAATTGTGCAGGCATTGTAGCATTAGCACCCGCGGAGTCTCTCTCGCTTGAAGATTGGAATAAAACGCTATCAGTGAATCTAACGGGGACTTTTTTGTTATGCCAAGAAGTTGGGCGACACATGTTACAGCGAGGACAAGGTAAGATAATCAATCTTGCTTCTCAAGCGGGGGTGATAGCACTGCCCGAGCATATCGCCTATTGTGCTACCAAAGCGGGCGTTATCGGTATGACACAAGTTCTTGCATTAGAATGGGCATCTAAAGGCTTACAAATCAATGCGATATCACCCACAATTGTGATGACCGATTTAGGTAAAAAAGCTTGGGAAGGTGAGAAAGGTGAAAAGATGAAAGCTCAAATTCCAGCCCAACGCTTTGCAGAACCTGAAGAGATTGCCGCTGCTGCTGTTTTTTTAGCAAGTAATGCTTCAGATATGATAAATGGTCATAATCTTGTTATTGATGGTGGGTATAGTATTCAATAATCAGAAATTAGAAGAAAAGCGGTGGTGGTGTAATAAAGGGGCTCTATAGCCCCTTTATTATAAAAGGATAACTTTAAATACAAGGATAAATATCAAAACGGTGATTTTTGGTTGTTACATTGGCATGTGCAGCCTGATTATTTAAGGGTTCTGCGTAGTCGGGTCTTTTTACAACGACACGTTTTTTCGCCAAAGTCATTGCGGGTTCTAATAGCGCATCTGCATCTTCATCAGCACCAACTAAAGACTGAAATACTCGCATCTCTTTTTTTACTAATGCACTTTTCGCCTTATGGGGATACATAGGATCAAGATAGACAACATCAGGAGGAGGTGTGATCTCAGTGAGTGCTTGAGCCGAAGAGGCATGAATTAATGTCATTCTCTCTTGCATCCATTCACCAATATCAGCATCACGATAAGCTCGTTTTAGGCCATCTTCAAGTAATGCAGCAACGACAGGGTGACGCTCTACCATTCTGACTTTGCAACCAATAGATGCTAATACAAATGCATCTCGACCAAGTCCGGCTGTCGCATCAACAACATCAGGCAGATAGTCTTTTTTGATCCCAACCGCTTTTGCTACCGCCTCACCTCGACCTCCGCCAAATTTACGACGATGCGCCATGGTGCCTTCTACGAAATCCACATAGATGCCACCTAATTTAGGTTCATCTTGTTTGCGTAATTCAAGGTGGGTCGATGTTAATACTAAAGCCATGATTTGCGTTTCGTCGTGCACGAGTCCCCAACGTTGCGCTAAATCAGATAAGGCGCTGTTATCAGCGCCTTCTTCACAAAGTAAACAGATATTCACATATCATCCTTTAATGCCGTAGCCTTTGAGCATAGCATCAAGTTTCGGTTCACGACCACGGAAGCGCTTGAATAGCTCCATTGGTTCTTCTGAACCACCACGAGTTAAAATATTATCAAGGAATGATTGACCCGTTTCGCGGTTAAAAATGCCTTCTTCGGAGAAGCGAGAGAAGGCATCAGCTGCCAGTACATCAGCCCATAAATAGCTGTAATAACCGGCAGCATACCCACCGGCAAAGATATGGCTAAAGGCATGAGGAAACCGCGCCCAAGGTGTTGAAGGAACAACGGAAACTTGTTCTTTCACACGGTTTAAGGTTTCCATTACACAAGCCCCTTTTGCTGGATCATATTCTGCATGTAAACGGAAATCAAACAAACCAAATTCTAGTTGGCGTAACACAAACATTGCAGACTGATAATTTTTTGCTTTAAGCATATTATCAAGCATTGCCTGTGGTAATGGTTCGCCAGTTTCATAATGACCAGAAATAAAGGCTAATGCTTCTGGCTCCCAGCACCAGTTTTCCATAAATTGGCTTGGTAATTCAACAGCATCCCATGGTACACCGTTAATACCTGCAACATCGGCAGTATCAATTTGCGTTAACATATGATGTAAGCCATGACCAAACTCATGGAACAGTGTGGTGACTTCATTATGAGTAAACAGTGCTGGTTTATCACCTACAGGCTTATTGAAGTTACAGGTGAGATAAGCAACAGGGTTTTGTAGCTTGCCATCGGCATGACGCATTCTTCCTATGCAATCATCCATCCAAGCACCACCACGTTTGTGTTCACGTGCATACAAATCAAGATAGAAGCTACCGCGCAAGGTGTTACTGTCATCGTAAAGCTCAAAGAAACGAACATCATCATGCCAAGTGTCGATATCGTTACGCTCTTTGGCTGTTAAACCATAGATACGATGAACAACTTCAAATAAACCACTTAAAGCACGCTGTTCAGGGAAGTAAGGACGTAATTGCTCATCATCGATTGAGAACAGGTGTTGTTTCTGTTTTTCGCTGTAGTAAGCCAGATCCCAAGATTCTAATTTATCAATGCCATAATGCTCTTTTGCAAATTGAGTTAACTCCGCTAACTCTTCTTTACCTTGTGGGTGAGCGCGTTGTGCTAAGTCAGTTAAAAAACTAAGAACTTGCTCTGGAGACTCAGCCATTTTAGTAGCAAGTGATTTTTCAGCATAATTTTTAAAACCAAGCAGTTGGGCGAGTTCGTGACGTAATGCGAGGATCTCCGCCATTATTTCACTGTTATCCCACTGGCCTGCATTGGGGCCTTGATCTGATGCGCGCGTGCTATAAGCGATGCTCATCTCTTTTCTAAGTTCACGATTATCCGCATAGGTCATAACAGGGAGATAGCTAGGCATATCAAGTGTTAACAGATAGCCGTCTTGTTCTTTTGCTTGTGCGATAGCTTTTGCGGCATCAATAGCACTTTGAGGCATACCCGATAAATCTTCTACATCAGTAATTAATTTAGACCAACCCATCGTTGCGTCTAATACGTTATTTCCATATTTAGCGCTTAACTCAGACATACGCGCGCTAATTTCACCAAAACGCTGTTGTTTCTCTTTTGGTAAACCGATACCTGATAATTCAAAGTCACGTAATGCGTTTTCAATCGCTTTTTTCTGTGGTTGAGTTAACGCATTAAAATCAGCACTTTCTTTAATTGATTTATAAGCTTGATATAAGCCTTCATGTTGTCCCATCCATGTACTAAATTCAGATAGCAACGGCAAACTTTGTTCATACACTTCACGCAGTTCAGCACAGTTTTTAACAGAATTTAAATGGCTAACGGGGGACCAAACACGAGAAAGTTTATCGCCTGCTTCTGCTAAGGGTTGGCAAAGGTTATTCCAATTAAATTGAGTATTTTCAGCTAGTAATCTTTCAACTGTTTCGCGGTAATTTGTTAACACTTCTTTTAATGCAGGAACAACATGTTCTGGTTTGATCTGGGAAAATGCAGGTAATCCCGTTGTGCTAAGTAATGGATTTGACATAAAAAACATCCTGTATTTGGGTTTGCAGTGACGTAAAACACACCACTGAGTTTATTCGTTATAGATAGTAAGATGAGGATGAAACTGTATAAGTTCAATAGTATCGCGGTAATTATCCGAGGTTTTACTCAAAAACGGGATTATTTTATTTGAAAGGGGTTTTATTGATTTGATGCACTTGGGATTAAAAATAATTCAGCGTATAATCATCCTGTTATTTCCTTTTGACCTATTTAAAAATGGAAGATCATCGTCCCCGGTGGGGCGGCTGGACTTCAAATCCAGATGGGGCCGCCAGCGGTCCTTGGCAGGTTCGACTCCTGTGATCTTCCGCCACTTAAGTTCAATACAACTCTACGTAAGTCAATTAAATCCTTTAAATTCAAAATATAAAAGTAATTCATAGTCAACTCGGTTCAACTGGAGTTACCTCACATCAACCTCCAGCTGGGGGTGTTAATCGGGGGTGCATTTATGTATGGTATATCTTGCACCCCCAAATTCTCATTTTCTTTGTAACAGATAGGGCTTACGGAGGTTTTATTATGGCTCTGAGTGATATAAAAATTAAAACGTCAAAGCCGCTAGATAAGCCCTACAAACTTTCTGATTCAGGTGGGTTATATCTGATCGTTAATAGCAATGGTTCTAAATATTGGAGAATGAAGTACCGCTTTGCAGGTAAAGAAAAAATGCTTTCTATAGGTGTTTACCCGCAAGTGACATTAGCAGAAGCAAGAAACCAGCGTGATGATGCGAAAAAATTGTTAGCTCAAAATAAAGATCCTAGTGAGCAAAAGCAATTAGCACGATTAGAAAAGCACTTAGCTTCTGAAAGTACCTTTGAAGCAGTAGCTCGTGAATGGCACACTTCTAAAGCGGATCGCTGGTCACTGCGTTATCGTGATGAAATTATTGATACTTTTGAAAAGGATATCTTTCCTTATATCGGTAAGCGTCCGATAGCAGAGATTAAGCCCCTAGAATTACTTGAAGCTCTGCGTAAGATGGAGAAACGCGGAGCTTTAGAGAAGATGCGTAAAGTTCGTCAGCGTTGCGGTGAGGTCTTTCGCTATGCAATTATTACTGGCCGAGCGGAATATAACCCAGCTCCTGATCTGGCAACAGCATTAACCCCACCGAAGAAACAACATTTCCCATTCTTAACCGCTGAAGAGTTACCATATTTCCTGAAAGATTTAGCAAGTTATACAGGTAGCGTGATCACTAAAACAGCGACTAAAATTATTTTGCTAACCGCAGTCAGAACACAGGAGCTACGTTTTGCTCGTTGGCAGGATATTGATTTAGAAAAAGGGATTTGGGAGATACCTGCTGAAGTAATGAAAATGAAGCGACCTCATGTTGTGCCATTATCAAAACAAGTGATCGAGCTGTTTAATTCACTCAAACCACTGTCAGGGCATTATGAACTTGTCTTTATAGGCCGTAATGACCACAGGAAGCCGATCAGTAAGGAAAGTGTAAACCAGGTTATTGAGTTGCTTGGATATAAAGGTAGGCTGACAGGACATGGCTTTCGCCACACGATGAGCACGATATTGCATGAGAAAGGATATAACTCGGCATGGATTGAAACTCAGCTCGCGCATATCGATAAGAACGCGATCCGTGGTACGTATAATCATGCTCAGTATATGGATGGGCGCAGAAAAATGATGCAGTGGTATGCGGATTACATGGATGAGTTGGAGACGAGCTTGGATAATGTGGTGAGTGTAAAATTTAAATAACAAAATAGCCTTCTTTACGTCTAGACGTAAAGAAGGTTATTATGCTGATTATTTTTTTATACATTTAAGCGATAGTTGGGTCTACACGTAGTGTATATGGTAAGAACACAGAATGGTTGGACGAACCGGGGTTTGAGGTAGTAACCCACTACACATTCACTCACCAAACCGGACTGTTGATTATCCGGCTAGCTGAGGAGTGAAAAGAGAAGTAAGACCAAATAATTGTTTAAACCATTATTTCGTAAAGAGTATCCGGTGGAGCTTGATACTCTTCAAAATCGGCATGGATAATCTTTCTCATTTCAGATAATTTTATTCTTTTTACTTTTTCTATTTGGTTACATTCTGTCAACGCAATAACCATTTTTTGTATGTTTGTTACTATGAAAATATCATTCAGCACATCAAGGAGAATATTAAGACGCTCTTTCGCCCCACAGGGAAAACCTATTTCAGCTTCAGGAGCATAATCAAGATAATCAATCAAATAAGTTGCATTTGGATAATCTGTTCTATCACTTATTAAAAATATATAAGAATCTTTTGATGGTAAAAACTCATCAGGAAAGTTATATAGCTCGTCCTTAGAGATATTTGTTATCCCTATATTTTGACTTTCAATATAACGTTTCAAATTATCACTAGCTTTTTTGTTCAATGGTGGTTCAATATAACCACATATATCGTTAGACATAATTAATCTCTCATTTTTCCTTAACCCAACCTCCAACAGCATTACCATTATTATCAATCTCTCGATAATACTTACCTATTGGTTGCCCTTTAGAGTTATATTCAACTTTATGCTCATGTGGAGGAACTTTACCATTAGCATCATAACCTAAAGCACCATGAGTTCGTTGTTGCCCATAATCCTCTCTAGAGAACATATTCCCTCTTGAGTCATAATAGGTAACACTCTTAGTTCCATCAGCACGAGAAACTTCATAAACTGAATTTGGCATAGAGGTTTTTGGTGCTTTTCCAGAAGATACTACAATATGTTCAGTAACAACTTGGTTAGTAGCTGGATTAATTATGGGTATTTTATCATCCGCTAATAAATTTCCATCAAACTTACCATTGCCTCTTTCAACACTAGTTACTGTACCCGTATTTTCCGGACTATACACACCATCTTTATCTATAGAACCTACATTATTTCCTTTCAGCGTTGTCACATTTGGTTTTGCAACATCTTTCCCAGATTCTAATCTAGGAACTAATTGCCCACTTTTCGCAAAAGCTAAATATGCCTTCGCAGCCACAAATTGTAATGCTTTCGCTTCTGTTGTTGGAGGCGTGCCACTTAATATTTCAGCCGCTTTTTCTGGGGTCATTTGCTCATTAGACCAAAATACATCTAATGGAACACCGACCATACTCCCCCAAGCTTCTAGGAATCCTCGCGCAGGGTCTTGCCCTTCAGGATGATCGCCTTTCACAAAATCATTGAGCGCAGCATTAATATCTTGAATGTCGTAACCATTCTTATCCAAATGCTCAGCAAGTGTGAATGCAGATTGCCCGTAATTCGCACCATTAGTGCCAAATATAACTTCGGCACTCATGAGGTTATTCTCAACCGCATTTTTCCCTGTCTGTGCGGCGGTGACAGCGCCTTCTATATTACCTGTGGAGATACCGCCTGCAAGCCCTGCGGCTAGTTGACTCAAAGCACTGACTTGCTGTTTTTCGCTTTCAGTCAGTTCACTGATATCTTTATTAGGGAAAAGCTCTTTGGCGATAACCCTTGCGGCTAATTCACCACCGCCTGCACCTAAACCGCCCGCCACAGCGGATTGATTATTCAACTCAGCGGTGACAGCACCTAAAATCGTATGGGCTAATGCATTCGCGGCGACATTCACTTCACCATTGACGGTAGTCAGTTCCTTGATTTTAGTGGCGAGATAAGGTGATGCGCCGCTGGCTAATGCACCTGACAGGTTATTGCCCGATAATGCCGTTAATGCACCAGTGACGGCTTGGGCGGCTTTTTGTAAATCACTGCCAGTGCCAAAGCGCTCCATCGCATGGTTGTATTCTTTGGTTTCACGCAGTTCACTCACACTTAAGTTGGGATGTTTCGCTTGAGCTTCTTTTAAGCCCGCGATATCCCCTTGCGTGCGAATAATATCCATCGCCTGATTGCCAATTTCACCTATCAATTGCGCTTGTTTTAATCGATTTTGTTCTTTTTCTTTATCGAATATTGGGTTGATGCTGCCGTCATTGGCATGTTCGGTGTCGCGGCTTAATTGCGTAATATCCTGTTTTTGGTTATCTGTATCACGAATTAACCATTTCCCCTCAGAGACGGCAGCGTGGGTAGTGCCTTCAGCCTGTCCGCTGTTGTTGGCGTTTGATAATAATCCGCCGGCGGCATTGGTGAGGAGCTGTTCACCGACAGGACCACCGGTGCTGATAGTCCCCCCGGAATGTGACGCTTCAAATTCCGCGTTATTGTGAATATCTTTCCAGCCTAACGTCTCCGTTTCAAGGTGATTGTTGCCTTTGTCGGCGGTAGAAGCAATCACCGCACCATCAAGCTGAGTATGGTCTTTGACGTTGACATCAAAACCACCTTTGCCGGCAAAAATACCGGTTTGTTCTTTCACACTGTCGTAGTTACTGTGTATCTTGTCTTTGCTGGCACTGATATTGATGTTTGGCGTGCCACCTATCGTGTAACCGCCACCGACGCTGACTTCTTGCTGTTTGGCCTCATAGCGGTCACTGTCTTGCTCACTTTGGAGGGTGAGATCACGACCGACATTGACGGTGACTTGTTCGCCACTGACTTGTGTGCCTTTGAGGGTGGCATCTTGCCCACTGTTTAAGGTGAGTTTATTACCTGCATCCAGTGTGGTTTCAGTGTGGGTGAGGGCATTGCCTTTTTCATGGCCTTTGCCTTGGTTGACGGAGGCGGAGACATTGACCCCGTAGCCACCAGCACCCACGCCTACGCCAACGCCGACACTGCTACCTTTGCTGTTGTTTTGGCTGGTGGTTTGCTCGGTATTTTGGGCAGAAACAAGGTTGATATCTTGCATGGCAGACAGTGATAAGTCTTTGCCGGCTTTGAGCTCACTGCCGGCGACAGTGATGTTGCCACTGTCTGGGTTGCTGTCTTTATTTTTACCCGTTGCGGTAATCGACAGATTTTGTCCGGCATTTAAGGTACTGCCTTGGGATTGACGGCTGTCGGTGTGGGTTTCGCTTTTCGACGATTGACTGCCATAAGACACACTGACACCAACTGTATTGGTGGCGCCTTTTTGATAGTTTTCATCGCCCGGTTTGAGGTTGTTGGCAAGGTTGTGTGCATTGGCTGCATCGGTTTTCAGCCCATCTAACTCAATCGCTTGCTGAGCTTGGACACCTGATAATACTGCCTTGGTGTTTTGCAGGGCACTTAAACGGCCGTCACTTTCTTTGCGAGCTTGTTGTGCAGTGTTGACGGCGGTATTGAGAGCGCCGCCTGCACTGCCAGAGAGTGCAACACCGAACCCACTTTGCTTGGTTTCAAAGGTTTCAGTGCGAGTCCGTTTATCATAGCCCGGGTCAATCTGTACGCTGTCACCACTGAGGGTTAAGTCTTTTTGAGCAATCAGGTCAGCGCCGCCCACATGCAGTTTGTTACCTGCGGTGATATTGACATTACCTTGTGTGCTGCCAATGGTACTGACACTTTGGCTTTGGGTGGTGCCTTTTTCATCCACTTCATGGCGGGAGGATTGTTTACCCACACTAAAGCCAATGCCACCGCTACTCATTAGACCGCTTTTTTTCTTCTCTTCGAGGAGATAATGCGAGTCGGTCTCGGTCGCAGCGGTGATATCGACATTGTTACCAGCGGTTAAGCTTACATCGTTTTCTGCGACCACCGAAGAGCCTGTAACTTGAATATCTTTACCCGCTTGAATATTGACTTGCTCTCCACTGACGACGCTACCTTGCTCACGTGTCACATGATCATTTTGGAGAGTATGAGTCTGACTAGAACTTAAAAATCCTTTACTCTTTGAATGTTCTTCTAAAAACTCCGTATGGGTTTCTGTCGCGGTATTGAGATTAATATTTTGTGTGGCGCTTAAATCAACAGCCCCTTTTTCACTGTGTAAAGTGCTACCTGTTAAATTGATATCACCCTCACGGGCGGTAATTTCAACACCTTGCTGTCCGCTAAAGGTGCTTCCAACCACGTTTTCTTGGGCGGTATCCACAAGACGACTGTAACTT
>NZ_PENY01000036.1:0-12411 GCF_003144445.1 Proteus sp. TJ1640 | reverse complement strand
ATACGGACACATTAGGCTGGAAAGATATCGACAATAAAGCCGACTTTACTGCCGAACACACGGGCGGATCGATTGGCACCGATGGCCCAATTGGTAGCCAACTGGTGACCAATGCCGCGGGCGGGCTACTCTCTAACGCCAATAACAGCGGACACGCCGAAGGCACCACACAATCAGCGGTCAGTGACGGTAGTGTCATTGTTCGCAATGAAGACAAACAAAAACAGGATATTAACAAGTTAAATCGCGATACCGAGCACGCCAATGACGGCAGTATCAACCCAATATTCGATAAAGAGAAAGAGCAAAATCGCTTAAAACAAGCCCAGTTAATTGGTGAAATCGGCAACCAGACCATGGATATCATCCGCACTGAAGGGGATATTGCGGGCTACAAAGCCCAAAAAGACCCCGATGCGTTAGCCATTGCCAAAAAACAACTGGAAGCGGCGGGTAAAACACCTACCGAGCAAGCCATTAAAGACCAAGCCTACAACAATGCCATGGCACAATATGGCACCGGCAGCGACTTCCAAAAAGCCGCCCAAGCGGTGACTGGATTACTGCAAGGCCTAGCAGGTGATAACTTAGCAGGAGCGTTAGCAAGTGCTTCATCGCCGTACTTAGCAACTAAGATTAAAGAGCTTACAACTGACCCTGCTACTGGTGAGGTTAACAAAGCAACCAATGCCATGGCGCATGCCGTATTGGGTGCTGTAGTTGCAGAGCTAAATAATCAATCCGCTGCCGCAGGAGGATTAGGTGCTGGTGGTGGTGAATTAGCAGCGAGATATATTACGAAAGAGCTCTTCCCTAATAAAGACGTGAGTGAACTCACTGAACGTGAAAAACAGCAAGTGAGTGCATTGAGTCAACTGGCCTCTGGTCTTGCCGGAGGACTGACTACCGGTGATATGGCTGGAGCGGTCACCGCAGCGCAAGCAGGGAAGAACGCGGTTGAGAATAATGCCTTTAACTTGGCTGGTCGAAAACAGAAAGACATTGAATCCAGTATACAAAAACAGGTAGATGGTATTGATTTAGATGCAGTCTATGGCGATGACCAGAATAAAAAAGATGCCTATAGAAAAGGTAGGGAACAAGGAGCTAAAGATGGCTTGAAAGATGGGATATCAGAAAGTATAGAGGGTACAATCAATACTATTCTAAACCCAATAGATGCTGTTACTGACTTAACAACAGCAATCTGGAACTATGATAAGACTTATGATGCAATTAAAATATCCGTTACTGAATGGAATCAATTATATGAATATGCGCTAGTTAACGATCCAGAGCTTGCAGGACAGATGGTTGGATCTTTGCAAGGAAAAATGTTAGGCAATATAGGAACCAGTGTTGTTGTCTCAGGCGCAGCAGCAAAAACCATTCAAAAAGTTGCTCAAATGGAAAGCGGTATTAAATGGTTACCCGATGCTCATGGCAAAACCCACGCAACAATAGTAAAAGGTGATGCAGCAATACCTGTAGATAAGATTGAATTATACTTAAGAGGTAAAGCATCTGGTGATTTAACAACATTAAAAGCAGATTATAATGCACTTAAAGATCTGCAAGTAAAAAATCAAAGTCAGTTTGCTAAAGATCCTAATAATTTTGATAAATTACGAATACTAGAAAGTAAAATACATAATGTTGAAAAATCAAGAGATATGAATAAGGTGTTAAATAATGCAGGTATACCAGACACACCTTTAAATAATTCAATGATTATCAATGAATTACTAAAATCTGCTAATGATGTAACTGCTACAAATAGAAGAACATCTATTGTTATTAATGGCTCAAAAGGAAATGTTCGAGTTTATGGTACATGGACCATCCTGCCAGATGGCTCGAAACGTTTATCTACGGTCGAAGCTGGGGCTTTTAAATAATAAGTACAACTTATGAGTGAAAAAAATAAAAGTATTGAACAAATATTAGTAGGCATAAATAATTATATAACCTATGGTTATGTAGACCCAAGGTCATTTGATGATCCAGCAAATGATCTACTTGACTATTTATCTGAGTTGACTTCTTTAGATAATAAAAAGGCATTTTTTTATTATAAAAAAATATTGACTGATAAAAATATTAACGATGATTTCTTGAAGTCTCTCTGTCTAAATAGATTATTATTATCCGAATTTGAATGGAATTACGCATTTGATTTTTTAAATAAAAATGCTCGCCAATTAAGTATCCCTTGCCTAGAAAAAGCTTTATTTTATTTCTATTGTGCAAAAAACGATCCAAAATCACATCGAACACCTGATAGGCTCATCGAGAAACTAATAGCTAGATACCAAGAAGTCAAAAATGATCCTAATGCAGATTTTTATCATCTAACTGAATCATTTGAAAATTTCTCTCGAGCTTATGGGGTTTAACTGTTGAGAATAACTCACTGACCGGAGATAAAACCCGTGAATCCCTGAAGCAAAGTAATGAGTGGTGGAAGCAGCAGGTCAGGGATACACTGGGTGAAAATCTGGCATCACAGGTGACTAATGGTATACTGAATGCGATTGCTGAAACCGGCGATGTCGTCTTATTTGCGGGTGACTCTGCCTTTGATGCCACTGCGGCGGTTGTTACCTGTGGTCTGGGGGACAATTATTGTCAGCAGGCAATAAGTGACTTAAACAAAAAAGAACAGGCGGTTTCAAATGCGGTGAATGCACTCACCAGCGGAGAAAGCTGGGAGGCGGTAAAAGATACGGTTAATAAAGCCGCCGAGGGTGATCAGAAAGCACTGGAAAATCTGGCCGGAATGCTGACAACTATTTTAACGCCGGCGAAAGCGTTGACAACGGTTGAAAAAGGCACTGTTTTGGTTGAGAAAGGTTCAGCTGTTGCCAGTGGTAAGCCTAAATGGTTGCAGGATATTCAGGCGGGTAATAAATTTAATGCTGAGCAGTCTAAAAACAATCCGTATAATGAACTGTATGTGAATAAACCGGACGGAAGTGGTTATTACCGTGTTGATTCATATAACCCGGCTACAGGTGAAATTGTATCCCGTAAGTTCACCCAGTTTTCTGAGATCACTGAAACAACCGCGAAAAACTATATTCGCGAGGCGGTGAATAAATATCCGGCAGGGGCTACGATATCTAAGGTTCCATCCAGTGGGCCATTAGCTGGTAGTCAGCTAAAGGTGCAAATATCTTGGAGATTCCTCCTCAAAATAAACCTATACCTCAACCAGTACTGGACGCGGCTAAAAAAGCTAATGTGATGATCCGTGATACAAATGGGAAAATATATAAATGAACCAGAATGTTTTTTATTGTAAGGAATGGTCGATTGGATATAAGGAGCCAATTGATTTGTATAGTGAAAATAAAGCTCGAAAAAAACATGAATCTGGTGAGCTCTACACAGTACTCATTGGTTCAGATGTAAAACCTGCATGCTTTATTAATATAACTAAAAATGCTGGGTGGGTTAGTGTTGGTTTTTTGGATCAGGAGTTAAAAGAGTATTTATTCTATAGTTTTAAAGTGATTAATGATAACAAACTATTTCTCTCTATGGCCGTTCACCGTGAGTTTGCTGAAAATGAAGGTGAAGGTGCCGGAATATTGAACGTATCAAGCGGCACAACTTATATTTTTAATGAAGACGGTAATACTATTGTAAGAGAAGAACAGTTTAATCCTTATAAACTGGAAGAAAGTCAGACGATGGTTGATATATCAGGTAATTACGAAAAATTTCCCGAGTTTGGTAAATACGATCTTCTGATACGAAAAGAAAGGTAATATTATCATCGCCAAAGGGCGCAAGACATAATGCTGATTGTGCGTGGTTGGGGAGTATCAACTGCGCATAATCCACATTATGTGGCTCCCGCGTCTCGGCATTGGCGCACGGTCGGGCTGCGCCCTCTGCTTGTTTACCTCCCCCCCAACCCAAGCGCTAATGGGCTGCGCTCGGCTCGCAGTCGCAAGCGCCTTGCTCGTTCCCGTGCTCGCGCCCATGCAGCCCCCAGGGGGCTTCCCTTGGTTAGGTGGTCATGCAAAACCTTGGCTCTCCAGAAGCGAAAGGGATCCTACGTGCCGCACGCGTCCCGTGTGGGCGCCATTGCCGTACACTAAGCGAAATGTGGCGACAGAACGGCAAAACGCACGCCGGGAAAATCGGCACGGTAGGTTAAAATGCTTTTTGAAAATGTGATGGTAACCTGCTGAATGTACTAGCAAAAAATGGTTTTTTTCTGCCCGTTTTGCAATGGAATGAGTTGTTGTTGAGAATAACTCACTGAGCGGTACGATAGCGAAAGAATTCGGAAAAAATGCGATTAAACTTTGTGCTCAAAACCCGGGTTGCCGCAATGCTGTGACGGGTACTTTAGGGTTATCAACCGCATTTGTTTTGACCAAAGAGCAAATTGATGAAGCGACTAATGCAGGGATCAGCCGAGACCCATTGAAGATTGCTAACTTGTCAGTAGATCAAATACTGTGGTTGGATAGCCAAATTTTAGCCAGTGGTGGTTTGGGTGATCTGATGTTTGGTACCCAAACATGGGGTGACCGCATTGAACTACAGCCACATACAGGTGGAAACCAAATTGTTGAACCTGGACGCACAGATACGGGCGGAGGTCAGATCCCTGAGCCAATCGAAAAACTGCCTGGAACACCTATACCTGACTCTCCATCTTTAGATGATCTTGCTTATTTAGACAAGATTACGCAAGGTGAACATGCAGGGATCAGAAACAAAGAAGGTCGTCCAGTTGGCTCAGTCATTAATGATGTTCAAAAATCTAGGCCTTCAGATATTTTAGTTCAAGAAGATGGTCGTTGGATTGTTAAAGGCTCAGGAGGAAAAGTTCATATAATTGAGCCAGATGGAGAAGTTGTTACTTCTTTTTATAATCCAAAAGCGAATACAGATAACAGAGTCAAAAAAGGTGAGTGGCAACGACCTTCTAATGAGCAACTAGATGACTTTAAAGAAAAATTCTCTGATTATATCAAATGGTGATGGTATGGATTTATTACAAAAAGAGTGTATTGCAAGTGTAACTCTATATGATGTGAGAGCTTCAGAGGGGGAGTTAATGGTTTACGAAGGATGCATTGATTATGTATTAGCTAATTGCTCTGATGCAGAAATACTCAAAATCACAGGTTGTGAAAATGGGGAAGAATTATCATTTTACCAAGAAGAACTTATTAGATTAATCAAAATGGTCGGAAATCCAGAATATCTTCCTGATAGATATAAAGATCTATAAAGCTTTAATAGTGTATTAGTAGGTGCTTAAGCACCTACTATTTGATCTATTTAATCACTTTTTTATCTTAGTCCCCCTCAGCCAGCCGGATAACCAACTGTCCGGCTTGGCGAGTCAGGGTAAATTGGCTCCCCGCTGTAAACCCTAATTTACTCAACCATTTACCGCTGAATGTCAGTTGTGGGCTGGGGTTGTGTTTACCACAATTCAGTAAGTAACCCACTGTATATTGTCTGGTTTTACCCCCCTTCTTCTTTTTTAGCTGTCTAGCTTTTTGCCTTACAACTGAGCACTAATGCCAACCGTCGAAAAGCGAAACCCATACCGACAGCCACCAATCTCAAGGCAGTACCTTAAATGCCGGACAAAATCTGTCGATTACCGCAACAGGTAAAAATAAAGATACGAACCCAGACAGCGGTAATATCACGGTTGTTGGCAGTGAACTCAAAGCCGGCAAAGACTTATCGCTGTCTGCCACGCAAGATATCAACCTTGTTTCTGCCTAAAATACCGAGCAAACCACCAGCCAAAACCGCAGCAAAGGCGGCAGTATCGGGGTTGGTGTAGGTGTGGGTGAAGGTGGCTACGGGGTCAATGTCTCTGCCTCCGTCAACCAAGGCAAAGGCCATGAAAAAGGCAATGCCCTCACTCACACCGAGACCACGTTAGATGCAGGTAATAAACTCACCTTAAACAGTGGGCAAGATACCACCCTCAAAGGTGCTCAAGTCAGTAGCGAACAAGTCACTATCAATGTCGGTCGTGACCTCACTTTACAAAGTGAGCAAGACAGTGACCGCTATGACGCCAAACATCAATATCAGTGCCAGCAAAGACAAGATACACAGCAACTACGACAGTGTGAAAGAACAAACCGGTATTTTTGCCGGCAAAGGTGGTTTTGATGTCAACGTCAAAGACCATACTCAGCTTGATGGCGCAGTGATTGCATCCACTGCGGACAAAGATAAAAACCGCCTTGATACGGGCACATTAGGTTGGAAAGATATCGACAACAAAGCCGATTTTACTACCGAGCACACGGGCGGATCGATTGGCACCGGTGGCCCAATTGGTAGCCAACTGGTGACCAATGCCGCGGGCGGGCTACTCTCTAACGCCAATAACAGCGGACAGGCCGAAGGCACCACACAATCAGCGGTCAGTGACGGTAGTGTCATTGTTCGCAATGAAGACAAACAAAAACAGGATATTAACAAGCTAAATCGCGATACCGAGCACGCCAATGACGGTAGCATCAACCCAATATTCGATAAAGAGAAAGAGCAAAATCGCTTAAAACAAGCGCAACTGATTGGCGAAATTGGCAATCAGGCGATGGATATTATTCGCACCGAAGGGGATATTGCGGGTCTGAAAGCGCAGAAAGACCCCGATGCGTTAGCCATTGCCAAAAAACAACTGGAAGCGGCGGGTAAAACACCTACCGAGCAAACCATTAAAGACCAAGCCTACAACAATGCCATGGCACAATACGGCACCGGCAGCGACTTCCAAAAAGCCGCCCAAGCGGTGACTGGATTACTGCAAGGGCTGGCGGGTGATAATTTAGCAGGTGCATTGGCGAATGCTTCTTCACCGTACTTAGCGACGTTGATAAAACAACAAGTGGGTGAAGAGAATAAAGCCGCGAATGCCATGGCACATGCGGTGTTAGGCGCCGTGGTCGCTGAGCTAAATAACCAATCTGCCGCCGCAGGAGGATTAGGCGCTGGTGGTGGTGAATTAGCAGCGAGATATATTGCGAAAGAGCTCTTCCCTAATAAAGACGTGAGTGAACTCACTGAACGTGAAAAACAGCAAGTCAGTGCATTAAGTCAATTGGCTTCTGGTCTTGCTGGTGGACTGACTACCGGTGATATGGCGGGTGCAATTACTGGCTCGCAAGCTGGGAAGAATGCGGTTGAGAATAATCTTATGTCTGCCAAGCCAATCATTAAAGGTTTGGAAAAAGGCTATGAATCATGCATGAAAAATGCAACCTGCCGAAATGGGCTTATGCAATTAGGCGTAAACTTTGGTTTAACGGCAGCACAAATTCAGGAAGCCATGGATGCAGGAATAGCCGCCAGAAATGGTGACATAGAAGTGATGAGGCAGCTGACGCCAGAGCAGATTGCTTATATTGATGAGCGAATCATCAATAATCAGGAACCTGCCAGACTGATGTTTGGGGAACAAACATGGGGTGACCGAATTTGGGCAGAAAGTGACAGATCTGCAGATAATGAGAATAGTACTCCGAATATAGGCAAAGGGCTAACGAACGAACAGAAAAATGAGTTAGGTGGCAGCAGTTCTGGTGCTCCGGGTGGTTGGGATCCTCAGGATGAGGAAAATGCTCGTAGTAGAGAGCTCCAACAAAAACGCTTTGATGAATTATCAAAAATTTATGATAAAAACTCCCCTTCTCAGGATATAACTATTGATGGTCAGACAATTAGGCAGGGAATAGGGGGGAATCGTTATTCAACTAGAGTTTATGAAAGTCAAAATTTAACAGATCAACAGATATATAATTATGCTGAGCAACTGGCCGCTCAACCTCTAACTAAGGTAAAAGATGGGATTTATACTGCGAAACTGGCTGATGGAACAATGATAACTCTTAGGAGTGTATCTAGTTCAGCAGAGCAAACAGGTGCTCGTTGGACAATACAAATAAGGAATAGTCCTACTTTAAAACAAGTAGAAAATGGGCTTGGAAAAAATGCAGAGATAAAATTCAGGTAGGAAACTATATGGTATCAAATGTTGAATATAAAACGGTTGTTGAATACGCTGAAACCCAAGCTTTAGACGGATTATGGGCATATATCACACCAGACATGCTTCCTTCTCTGCATGTGATTTGTGAAGATTTTTCCTTTTCGGAAAGGAAAAAAATATTTTTTTGGTTCTTAAAAAAATTATTGCATGAAGGTCATTTAAAATTAGCTAAGCACGGTAAATTTTTAAGTGGCTCGATAGATGAACAATTGCAATGTTTTTATGACGCATTTCCTGAGACAGAAGAGGAATTAATTGATCAATTTTGGTTTTTTGATGAAAGTTGTCCTGGGGGGGCAGTCTGGATACTTCAAGATGGTACGCAAGAATGGACATAGAATAGAATGTTAAGTTGAGAATGACTTTTTGACAAAAAAAGATATTGAAGAAGCAGATCAGAAATATGCCGCTTGTAACGAGGATAAGGAGTGCCGATTAGATGTTGTACGTGAAAATAATGGACTAAGTCAGCGTAAAGATAATGAGTTATTAGCTTATAAACAACAGTTAGTTAGAGAAATGGGCAAAGAAATGGAAGCTGCAGTGATTGCTTGCCAAGGTGATATGGAATGTCAACGTCAAAAATATGCAGTGATAAAAGCAGACTACGATAATCGGTACAGAGAGTATGTAAAAACAGTTACAGATAATACGCTATTGGGTGAGTTAGAGTATCAGTATTACCCAGATAATACGCGAATTGAGAGCGTGATTGACGGGGTTGTGAATACCGGACCAGAAAAAGCAGCAGACCTTGCTAAAAATGCTGCTAATTATGTAACTAACCACTCTGCTGGTGAAATGTTAGGAGATACTCTCCAGGTTGGAAAAATAGTTATTGGTATCCCTCAGGAATGGTTGAGTCAGGATATCCCTGCCCAGTCGTTAGAAAAAGCTTTATTTTCTTTAGGTGTATCTACAGGACATGAAATTGGTGAGGCTACTTTTTACAACATTGCAGGTGCATCAGTTGTGTCTATCGGTGGTAAGGCACTTCAGTGGAGTGGAGGTAAATGGGTTCCTGTAAAAGTAGGGAATTTGGAGCCTGGGAATCCGTTAAGTACAAGTATAGTGAGAAATGGTGAACGATTAGTATTGAATCAAAGAAACTTACCTACATGTGGTCCTAATTCGTGTGCAATGGTAATGGATACTTCAGGACTAAAACATGATCTCGGAAAGTTAATAACCGATGCTAAAGTTACATCTCAAGGTGCGAGAATGAATAATTTAGCTTCAGCAATGCGAAATCAGGGGCTTACTGATGCTCGCTTTATATCCAGAGTATCTGTTGAGGATCTTGCAGCTGCAACATCAAAAGGAAACCCTGCTATCGTTGCTATGAAACTGGATAGAGGTGGTCATGCAGTAGTTGTTGACGGCATTACAGTAAGGAATGGTAAAACTGTTGTTGCGATACGTGATCCTGCTTTAGGAAGACAATATTTTACACCCATTGATGAGTTTAAAAGTAAATTTATAGGACAGGCGATAATTACATCACCGAAAAAGTAATAAGGATGATTTTATGAATGAGAAATGGAGTTTACTATCGTTGCAGGAAGAAGTTATTGATGAACTAGATGGTTTCTTATTTATTTCAGCAATAGATATCCCTGTTAAAGGGTGTATAACAGATTCAGATAACATAAATAGCATCGATAGTTGTACTAAGATTATTTTATCAGAAAGTGATGTTCAAAAAATTTTTGAACAGGATGAAACATTCGGAAGTTTAGTTGGTAGTGAATACTTCTATTTTGCTATGCCTGTTAAATTGAAAGATGCTGTTGTGCTTCAGAAAAATAATGAATTTATGTTGAAAGGCAGTAGCGTCTTAATTTTAATGGAAGATGGTATGAAACAAGAAATATTTATTTGATAGAGCAGTCCTAGATAACTGAGATCATCCAGGATAGTTCCATGAGAAAAAGCAGACTCAGTCAGTACAAACAAGAGCGGTTACTTGAGCTATTTATTGTAGGCTCCACAGCCCGTGTTGCCGGAGAGTTGGTTGGTGTCCACAGGATCACTGCCGCTTACTATTTTCACCGGTTCAGAGTGCTGATAGCCGAGCACGTTGATAAGCACTCTTGGCTTGATGGCGAGATTGAACTGTGCGAAAGTTATTTTGGTGGTCGCCGTATGCGTATTCTGGTGAAGATGAACGGCTATTCCGGGGGAACGTGAACGCGTTATTTCCTAACGTGCCCTAACGAGACTGTAATTCAAGTTGTGTATGAATTTTTTAATACTGGTAATGTACAAAATCATTTATTAATTTAATTTATTTTTAATAAAAAGATCCCAGCCCATACTGGGATCTCATCTAGCTGTTTACTCTCCCTCAGCTAACCTGATAATCAACTGTCCGGCTTAGTGATTGAGGGTGTAATGCGTACCCACCTCAAACCCCAGCTCATTCAGCCACTTACCGCTTTAAGAGAGTTGTAACTGGAGTTGGGGTTACCGCAGTTAGTGGCGTAAACCCACTGTATATTGTCTGGTTTACCCCCTTCTTCTTTTTTAGCTGTCTAGCTTTTTGCCTTACAACTGCGCACTAATACCAATCATCGAAAAGCGAAACCCACACCGATAGCCGCCAGTCGCAAGGCAGTACCTTAAATGCCGGACAAAATCTGTCGATTACCGCAACAGGTAAAAATAAACATAGATTCAAGTGGTTACAGGATTACTACTAGGTATAGCAGGTGATAATTTAGCGGGTTCAGATATGGACTGAAACTAAAAAAGCAGACCCAGTATCTAATGCTTATGGTCACTGGGATAAACATAAAAGTGAATTCCCTGAATTTCAAAATTCAAAGCAGTATGTTGATGCAGCCCATGATTTTGTAAACACGCCTCCAAAGGGTACTTTGATAAAAGAACGAGCGAACGGAGATACGATGTATTACAATCCGGCAACAAATACTTTTGCTGTAAAAAATGCGGACGGAACTCCTAAAACAATGTTTAAACCTCAAAATGGACTTGAATATTGGGAAAAACAAAAATGACAATAGAAGATTTATATCCTTGCCCTTGTTGTGGAAATAAAACAATAAGTGAACTTGGTGATTATGAAATTTGTTCTGTTTGTGGATGGGAAGATGATCCCGTGCAATCGGAGGATCCTGATTTTTCTGGTGGAGCAAATTCAAACAATTTAAATGATGCAAAAAAGAAATATTTTAAAAAGTAAAATTATATTAATTGAGGTGAGATATCTTAATTGTTATCCCCACCAAAGGGCGCAAGACATAATGCTGATTGTGCGTAGTCGTGATGTTCAGACCACGCATAATCCCCTTGTATTATGTTGAATTGCCGGAGGCTATTTACCCTGCGGTGATGATAACCTTTTTACTCTTCTTTATTAAGAGGTAATATGATAAAAGAGCTTTTTAATCAACATGATATTGATAACGGTGTAAATATTATTGTTGCATCATATTTTGATCGTATGTATGAGGATGGTGATTTTTTGAAAGCTATAGAATTACTCTCTCAAAGAGGAGCACTAAATACAGATGGAGCATATTGTCATTTCCCTGACATGGATAATTATGATGAAACTGAACATTTTGAAGGTGTTGAGTTTGCTATTGGGTATCCTCCAACAGAAGAAGATACCGTCATTGTAACTGAAGAAACTTGTTATCATTACGTCAGATTAGCCTGTGAAAAGTATTTAAAACTTCACCCTGAAGCTCAGACGAGTATAAATAACTTACTATCAAAAATGCCAATGTAATAAAATAGAAGAAAGATGCTAATAATAGTTAGGGGTCTTCTTTATCCACATCTACATCACTCCTCAGCCAACTGGATAATCAACTGTCCGGCTTGGCGAGTGAGGGTGTAGTGGCTACCCGCCTCAAACCCCAACTTCTTCAGCCACTTACCGCTAATAGTGAGTTGTGGGCTAGGGTTAGTTTACCCCCCCTGTTCGGTAAGTAACCCACTGTATAGTGTCTGGTTTTAACTCCGCTTTTATTTCCTTCTAAAACCCCACCGAGCAAGCTATTAAAGACCAAGCCTACAACAACGCCATGGCACAATATGGCACGGGTAGTGATTTCCAAAAAGCCGCCCAAGCGGTGACTGGATTACTGCAAGGGCTGGCGGGTGATAATTTAGCAGGAGCGTTAGCAAGTGCTTCATCGCCGTACTTAGCGACGTTGATAAAACAACAAGTGGGTGAAGAGAATAAAGCCGCGAATGCCATGGCGCATGCCGTATTGGGTGCTGTAGTTGCAGAGCTAAATAACCAATCTGCCGCCGCAGGAGGATTAGGTGCTGGTGGTGGTGAATTAGCAGCGAGATATATTGCGAAAGAGCTCTTCCCGAATAAAGAC
>NZ_PENY01000006.1:0-266770 GCF_003144445.1 Proteus sp. TJ1640 | reverse complement strand
GATTAAATGCACGGCTGACTAATGTGCCTGAGTTGATCACGTCTTGGCTTTTTATCGTCAGTGAAGCGGGTAATAACCAGTCAGCTAAATTCGTAAATACGCCAGAAATAGAAAGGGAAACGGATTGATTGCTACTTAATATATCGCCATTACGTTGAGTATGATCCTGTTTTGCGGTAAGCGTTAAAGCTTTTTCGCTTTGTAACGTGCCACCTTGGTTATTGAAAGTCTGAGTATTAAGTGTGAGTTTATCACCACTTTGAATAACGCCACGCTGATTCAATAACATTAAGGTTGAGGCAATAGGGGCGTCTTTCGCATTTATCGCAATCGCCCCATTAGCTAAAATATGCCCTTTTTGGTTATTCAATAAAGAGAGAGAATTTAAGGATAACAATCCATTACTTTGTAGGCGCCCTTGGGTGTTATCAATATTTTTTGCTGAAATCGTATTTTGCGTCGTTCCCCAAATTAAACCGTTATCACGGTTATTAAGGTTAGTCGTGATGAGATTTAATGCCGCTTGGCTACTTAAAACACCGTGATTGTGATTATCTAATTGCGCTGTATTGATAGTCAGTGATTGTGTTGAAACCAGCTGACCTTGCTGATTTTGGAGCGTATCTGCTGTGAGGGTTAACCCTTGACCGCTGTGTATTTTACCGCCTTGGTTATTCACGCGCTCAAGGTGGTAATCGCTGTTTTGTTGGCTAATCAATAGGCCTTGGTCATTATCAAGCTGTGTGGCCTTGACGGTAAGTGTGCCTTGGCTACTGATATGGCCTTGATGATTTTGAATGCTTGAAGCTTGGATGGTTTGGTTGTGATTGCTTCTTATCTTACCTGACGTGTTATCCAATAAATCCGCTATACGTAAATTGATAACCTGTTGGCTGTCAATTAATCCTGATTTATTTTGCAATGATTGGGCGGTTAAGGTGAGATTATCCCCACTTTGGATCTTACCTTGTTGATTATTTAGTCCATTATCAACAAGTAGTTGCATCTGCTTTTGGCTATACAGTAAGCCTTGCAGTGAGTTGTCGATAGTGTTTGCCAGTAAACGAAGAGTAGTACCGGCTAGCCATTGCCCAGACTGGTTACTGATGATTTCAGTTCCATGTTTAGGCTGTTGACTGCTTACATCTACCGCTTTTTGTGCACTGATTTTACCTTGATTATTATTAATACGGTTGGCAATCCGTAACTCAATATTATCACTAGATTGGAAAAGCCCTTTTTCATTATTGAGACTATTTGCCGTTAGAGAGGTCTCTTTTTGGCTCTGTACCTGGCCTGACTGATTGTTAAATGTTGCCGTGTTAGCAGACCACTCGCCTAAACTGCCCATCCATCCGTTAATATTTAGAATATCAGAGGCCTGTAAATGTTGTGCAGATTGACTAAACAAGTGGCCTTGACGGTTATCTAATTGATTAGCCAATTGAATATCTAACGTATTAAGGGCATTGATTTTACCTTGTGCATTCGTCAGATTATTCGCCTTGATAACAGCGTTGTCATTGCTGGTCAGTTGCCCGTTTTGATTCTTTAAATCACCCGTCAATATTAACTGTAACGCATTTTGGCTAAAGATATTTCCTTGTTGTTGATTGGTTAATTGGCCGCCATTTAAGGTTAAACGGTCATTAGTTTGTATTATGCCGTGATGGTTATTCAATAAACTGGTTTCAGCCCCTTGCCATGTCAACGCCTGTTGGGCTGCTATTTTGCCTAAGGCATTAATGACATCGCCATCGGTATGTAATGTCAATGTCCCCGCTGATTGTAAATAGCCTTGGGTATTATCCAGTGTCTGTGCTTGCGCAATCACTTGGCTTCCCGCTTGTGCAACACCCTCTTGGTTATGCCACAGGCCTTGCGTTTTTACCGTTAATTGTTGACCTGCTTCCAGCAAGCCAAGGGTGTTATTGATAGATTTTTGAGCCGTTAACGCCATATTTTGCGTTGCAACCAGCTTCCCTTGTTGGTTTAGTGCACTGTTTGCATTGATAACCAGCGTGTTAGCGCTAATTTCACCGTGTTGATTATCCAGTTTTTCTTCACTATTGAGGGCTAGGTGTTGTCCCGAAAGAATTTTACCTTGATCATTTTTAAGGTTTTGGAGTTCAATTTTGGCGTTTTCACCACTTTGTAATACACCGTATTGATTATTTATATCCCCAGCTTGCAGAGATAAGCGTTTATTCGTCAGTAGGGTGCCTTGTGTATTATCAAGGATATGATTAGCCACGATATTAAGCGTATCTTGCCCAATAATTTTCCCTGCAATATTGCTAATGGAACGGGCCTGAATGTCCGTCGCTTTTGCGCTGACAGTGCCTTTTGATGATATTAGCGCTGTCGTTTTAACGGCCATCTGATTGGCAGAAAGCAGTTGGCCTTCTTGGTTATCGATATTGTTTGCCAAAAGGTTAAAGACATTTTCACTTTGAACGGTACCTTGCTGATTATTTAAATCACCTTGGGCGGATAAGGTTAAGGTTTTTCCCGCAGCGATAAGGCCTTGGTGATTATTCAGCGCGTTAGAGGTTAACAGTGTCAACGTGTCTTGGCCGACCAACTGCCCTTGGGTATTGTTAAATGAGCCCGCATTGATTTCAATTTGGCGACTATTGATATCACCGGATTGATTATTCAGCCCCTTATTTGTATTTAAAACAAGGTGTTCACCGGAAAGAAGTTGGCCGTTTTGATTATCAACCCCTAAGTTTGCAGTTAAGGTTAAACGTGTTGGGCTATTGATTTTTCCTGAATCATTATTCAGATTATTCGTTTCAATTCGCAGATCACCATTATTACCCAACTCACCCTTTTGATTATTGATAGATTGATGAAACTGCCAATGCTGTGGTGCGGTATTTAATGTGACTAATCGTCCATTAGCATTATTTAACGCTTGGCCATCAAGAGAGAGTTGATAGGCTTCAATACTGCCTTGGGTATTATCGAATAGACCGTTTAAGGCAAAGCGGCTTTCACTTTCACCGGTTTGTGTCCAGATGCCCTTTTGGTTAAAGAGACGTTCACCACTGATGTCCCAAGATTGGGCTTTTATTTTGGCTTGTTGAGATGAGATATCGCCTGTCGCAGCAATAGCCAGCGTTTGGGTATCTACATGGGTATTATTTAAACGGCTGTTGCCTTGTTTTGCTTTTATGGTTAAGTTGGATGTCGCGATTTGGCTTTGGCTTAAATCAACCTCATTTGCGGTGATATTAATGGCGTCTTTGCTCAGCAAATGTCCATTAGCATTAATCGATTGCTGGCTTTTGAGTGTTAAATTAGCATGTTGCGTTATTTGACTTTGAGTATCGCTACCTGCTAATAAATTTCCTTGGCTTGTTATTTCTTTTTTAGCCACTAATGTTACATCTTGTGTTGCGGCCAGTGTCCCCGATTGAACAATCGCGCCTTCTTGGCTTTCTACCTCTAATTTACCACCGCTATGTAGTTTACCTTGATGTATAAGGTCGTCTTTTGCTAATAAGGTAATATCCCCTTTAGCTTGAGTAACCGCGTCTTGTGCTTTTGCTGATTGCCAGACTAATTGCCCATTACTTTTCACCGTTAGGGTTTTATCTGCTTGTATGTGCCCACCTTGATTGCGCACACCAACACCGTCTTCGGTGCCCACCATACGAATTTGACCGCTGTACATCCCGCCCATCTGCCCCATATCAATGGCAAATTCGGGTTTAATGTCATTATCTTTTGAGTCAAGTGCCGTGGTTTTATTTTGCGTATCGACCTGATTGCGACCCGCCACCACCTCAATTTTGTCTTTTGCCCACACGCCGGCATTGATTTTTACCGCTTGGGCGAGTAGGTCAACGTATTGCGTATCATGGCGACTGTCCCCATTTAACCCACCACCTTCAACATGAATAACCCCACTTTCAACACGATATCCCGCTAAACTCCCATCGTTATTAAGTTGCGGTTTTCCTGTGGTGAGTGTCATTCGACCAGCATTAATCGTGCCACACCCATTACAGATAATACCTGATGGATTAGCGATAATGACTTGGGCTTTGCCCCCTGCAACTTCTAAAAAGCCTTTGAGTTGACTAGGATTGTTGCTGTTAATTTCATTTAAAATGACACGAGCTGGCGCTTTGTTAGGATCAAGATTGGCATTGCCTTGGATCATGCCTGCGGTTTGTGTTGAGGTCATTACCGCTGAGTTATTTAAAATCGCGCCCCGTTGGTCGACATCAAATTGTGTGTATTGGTTATGGGAAATACCTGCGTCATTAGGCGCTACAATATTGACTTGTGGTAACCCATTTTGCGTATTAATCACCTCTGGACGTTGATGTTGAGGCGCGTTGTTATCAGCAACAATACCTTCCGCTAACGCACTCTGACTGCCTAACGCTAACCAGAGCAATAATGCACTACGGCGAAGGGTGACCCATAGACGAGCACCTTGAGAGCCCCGTGTTTGCCCCGCCTCACTACTGTGACTTTTCGTTAATTCGGAGACAACGCGTAACTCCCCATGAGTACGACTAAAGATAAGACGATAACAATGCTTATTCATAAAAAGACCTTAAAAACTGACCACCTAAAAAACAAAAAGAGAGGTTAGTCCATGGGGAATAACCAGCCACATAACAACTAAATGTCAATATTAAGACTAAAACCCGCAGTAGCGCCGGCAGTATGGAAACTTTCAGGCTTATACAGAGGAGTACCGACAAACACATCGTAACTAACTCGAGACCATAACGCCCCCCGCAAACCTAACGCTGTCCCGGCTAATTGATGCCCCACTAAATAGCGTGCACCTTGTCCTTCAACACGTCCGTAATCGAGCCCTAAATAGAGTTCTTGTCCTTTAGAAAAGGCATTCCAAGCGATATCGTTACGCCAAAGAATGGCTTTTTCACCAGAAAGCATCTGCTCGCCATCAAAACCGCGCACGGTATAGCGTCCACCGATGGCCATTCTGTCTTGTGGTGTTAAGGCATGTTGACTCCATTGGCCACGTAGTGCCGTATTCCAGCGCCAAGGCTGTTCACCTAAAGCAAAAGGCTGATTAAAGCTGATATCACCTAATAAAAGTCCTGTTCTAGCGCTACCACTGTGAGTCTCTTCTTCTGGGGCGCGAATGGCACCAAAGGCACCCGTACCACGGCGCCAGTTGAGGTTGGCATCTAAGGTCGCATTACCGAAATAACTGCGCTGATTGAAGCCGATTTCCCACCCGGCGGTACGGCGGTGTTGTTGGTCAATATCAATCCCATTTACCGCATTAGTGGAATGCTTGCGATAGACCCGCATATTGAGAGTGGTTTTATGAAACTGATTACGAAATAGCAGTCGCGAGACCGTAAATTGGGTATTGTCGCTTTCACCGCTGTAGCGCAATATCTCATTCGCATTGGGAATGTTTTGATGATAGGTATAATGATTGTAGTTAGCGGCAAAGCCCCAATTTCCGACAGGAATAAAATAGTTAAAGGTATAAGAGCGATTACCTAACGGCCCATTATCAAAGTAATTTTTACCCACATTGGCATAAAACAGATCGTTTTGGGCAAAAGGGGCATCCAAAGAGAGCGTCGCGGTACCTAAATAACGCCCTGTGCTTTTTGAACCACTGTCATCTAACCCCAGGCTCAAACGAAAAGGTCGTTTTTCTTGCCAACTGACCACGAGATCACTGGTGGATTCTTCTTTACCGGGGACAATTTGAATATCTGCGGTCACATTGGGAACACGCTTAAAATTTTCCAGCCCTTGCTCGATATCACGCAGATTAAGAATATCTCCCCGCGAGGCAGGGATTGCATTCCACAAGCGTCCGCGCCAAGAGACTCCCTCATCAAAACGAATAGCATTAATATACCCCGGTTGCAGTGTTAGGGTTAAATGACCTTGCGTGAGATCTTGTTCTTGCACCATTACCCGAGTGGTGACATAGCCTTTAGATAAAATGGTATTTTCAACTTTATTCATCACCAGCAAAATCCCTTGTCCACCCAAGCAATGCCCTTTCGCGTCATCAATGACGTTTAATGCCCACTGAAAATCGTCTGAAGCATCACCTTCCAGCGAAACGGTGTTAATCACAAAACAGGGTTTTTCATTGCTTGGGTAGTTGGGTAAGTTCACATCAGGACGAGAAAGGCGAGCATCAACCTCGGGGGTATTTTGCGCTTGCAATGCCCGTTCACGTTCTTGCTGACGCTGTTGTTCATTGGCATCAATCGCGGCCGCTTTTTCTGATGGTGATTCAGGGGCTGCCATTAACGACGCAGAGAAAAAACAAAAAGAGAATAAAACCATCCGTGTAAAGTCGCACTTCATATTCATTATATTAGTAATTCCTATTATCCTTAAGTTATATATACCGTGTTTAAAATAAATTATTGATTGATTTATAAGCAGAAAAGACACCAAAAACATTACTAATGTTGGATTGATTAAATTTATTTCTTTATTTTAATGTGTGCTATTTAGCTAAATTGACATACAAAAATCAAGATAAATTTACATTAAATAAATATTTTATTTTTTATCAAAGCATTATATTCATTTCTAAGACCATTCTTTTTTTTGATGTATTGAGGGTAGGGGAAAGGAAACAGCCTAATAATTAGTATAGTTAATAATACGTATTATTTTTGATAAACTCATTGTATTAAACGTGTATAAATCGAACGCATCCATATTATAATAAATAACCCACCCGCTATAATTTAGGCAAGTGGATTACAGGTAATAGATAAATGTATTAATAATAGATACGACAGATACAGTTATTCCTCATGGATTAACATGATAAGCGTGATTGAAATGGAATAATTTAATTAATGGATAAGGAGAAGATAATAAAAAAATAAAAGGTGATTATTTTCTTGATTTAGCAATTTGTTCTTTTAACCAAGTTTCTACTTCGTGTTTGTACCAACGAGAACTTCGTCCTAGTTTAATGGGTTTAGGAAACTGACCGTCTTTAATGAGTTTATAAAACCATTTATCCGTTAATTTAGTAAACTGCGTAATAAACTTCATATCGACTAATTCATCGTCTAATAAAGAAATAGATTGGGTATTCATGATAATGCTCCTGTCTTTTATCGAAATGAAAAGGCAGAAGTCGTCTCTTAATTTAAGGAAGAGTATGACTTCTATATCATTACCCTTCCGTGTGAAAAATAAATTAATGGGCTTTAATCGCTCCTCTCCAAAATGTTCTTTTTAAACCAGGTATAGCTATTTTTATATTTTTATCAACTTTACATAAGTAATGAATAGTCTTGATTAATCCAGTTCGTAAGTGTTGTTCTTTTCTATTTATCATTCCTATCCCTAATTCTCTATATCGCTCTTTTTGGTAATTACAATTAAAATATAACCCATTCCCTTCTGTAATGATGTCAGCCCAATACTTACCAATCATTTTAGCAATGACAATATCCTTATAAACTTTCTGCCCATTAAAGAAGAATAGCGTATGGTAATGAAAACCTTTATTTCTGCCATATTCCAATTTAATCATATATCCTACACACTGTTTGAAAAGGGGGTGTTGATTAATCGCTTTATAAAGTTTTTTTCGATGCTCTGTTAATAAATTTTTAGTGATTAAATGTTTTTTATTTGTTTGATAAGATAAGTCAATACGAATAACCAGTAATTTAGAATGACGATCAAATAGATTATCAATATATTTCTTGCTGCGTGAAAATATTCTATTGGCATTTTGATAAAAGCACCGTTGAGATTTTAGGTATTCTTTTGAATTTACCTCTTTTATAAATTCATTATAAGCATGGTTGAGTAACGTGGATAAAGATTTTCTACTATCGACTAGTGATGATATTTCACTGTGACCTGTTATTTTATATTTATCTATAATACGTAATAACACTTCAATCGCAGGGTGTAATTTTTGGTATTTTAATTCTTTATTATAGTAAAGACTATAAGTCAACTTTAATGCATCTAAAAAAGAGGTGCCTTGTTTGGATGTTATAATTTGTGAGATACCACCTGCTTTTTTACATAGGAAGGCAGGTTTGTTTTCTAATTTTTTAGATAATAAATAATTTACATTTCTAATGAGTTCAGTAAGAAAACTACGATCATCAATATCTACTGTGATAATAGTATTTTTACCTTGTCTAATTGAGGATAGTAGCAATAGATTTTTATCATCATGAGTCATGATTATGTTCCTATATTGGTAATTGTCTTCCTAATATAGGCACTACTATTTTATTTTAACTATATCTATGGTGTTTGTTCTAGCAAGGTATTCGGTAGAGATTATATTAATAATAAACACTCCTTCATTATAGTAACAGTGATCCTGATGTGAAATGATAAAAAACCAAGTAGAGAGTAACCAATTTATAGAAATTTTAGTATGAAATTAGAGTGAAAGTTAGTCTTTAAATATGATTAAAGTTATGTAACATATTGATTTTATATTTTATTGTGTTTTTTATACAACTATTATCACAACTAATATATCAACTTGATAACGACATGATAATATACCAATTATAATACACAATTTTCTACCTAGTTCTGAGGTGTACTATGAGTAAAAAGAAAAGAAATAGTAAACATAAAAACAGAAGCGAGTTGAAAGTTTCTAATGAAATAGAGAGAAGATTTTATTCAGGAATGATTATTGATGAGTTTAATTATACGCATTGGAAAGATGCGCCAAGAGGGGAAAAAGAAATCAACGATGCGATATTAAAAGAAATACCTGATGAGGTAAAAAGGAAAGAGTTTATTAGACAAGCTAAAGTGAGATTTAATGAAACTAATATTACTTCAGATGCTTATGATTGGTTAAAGGAAGAGCGTTGTTATTGTTTTGTCTTTTATATTATCTCTGAGGTTTTAACAAAAAGACAAATAGAAAAAATAATTAGTCATCGTAAAAACAATAATTGGAGTGAATATGATGTTAATCATGATGGAAATGAGGTGTATTATAGAATAATAAGCTTTGAATTAACACCATCAACTAAAGATCAATATATAGAGTCAATTAAACTTTTCATATCAAAAGTTGCGAGAGAACGAGAAGGAAAAATTAAACTTATTAATGAACTAAAACAAAGATGGTTGTTAATTGAAAATAATGACTATTTAAGTTGGCTTGATGAGAAAGATAAAGAGCAAATAGAATGGGCAAGGAATTATCTAAAAAAATATGATAATAGCTTTATCATATTGGATGCTTATCGTTTTGCTTCTCCGCTTGTACAACTGAAATCTTTCTTTGACACATGGAATATTAGAGTACATGAAAGAAAAGAGTTGTTAGTTATAAAAATGAAAAAGGCTTGGGCACAGGAAAAGTATAGAGAGAAGATAAAAGATAAAAAAATCATCAATGCTTATATTCCAATTGATACTAAAGAGAAGTTAGATATGATGGCGAAAAGAGATAACAAAAAAATGAATGAGTTTTTAATCTATTTAATTGAAAAAGAGTATGTTGGAAGAGGACATAAAGGAAGGTGATTAAATCAAAAAAATCTTAGTTATATATTAATCACTCGAAGCCAAACAAAGGCTTTATCATTGAAACGACACATCCTGTCGTTTCAATCTTTTTTATTTTTTGAAAATAATTATTTTGCCTGTCATACCCTGTCAGTGCGGTGTTTTATAGTAACGTCATCTTAATTAAATGAGGACATAAAAAGATGGCGAACTATCGTATTGATGCAGACTTATCTTTTATTGGGCAATGCAGTAATGAAGATTTATCATTACTGTTATCGGTATTAACACACGATATTAAAGACGGTGAAAAACGTTGGTCTGAAACGTTAACCAACACCCCTGAATATCAACTCTTTTATCCTGACCATCAAAAGTATTGGCCTGCCATTTGTGCAGAATTGCAAACTTATGGTGCTAACAGTTTAGTGAGTTTATTTCGTGGTAATAAAGGTGTGTTGTATCGTGAAATATTAACGGATGTCTGTGATAAGTTGGAGGTGAATTACGCTAAAAAGAGTGAAACAGAAATCATTGAATTAAATCTTTTATTAAAAGTTTTTGAGAAAAGCTTAGACAAAATGACAGAGGAGGAATTAAAAAAATTAGCTCAAGAGTTACAATTAAATCTGACCAACCCTACCCCGCAATTGATATTAATTGCCATGCAAGCTGCCATTAAAACATCCGGTTTTGCAGCTTTAGAATTAGCGACGTTATCGGCCATCAGTGTCATTAACGCCTTAGGCGGTATCGCGACATTTGGGACTCTTTTTGCGGCTCAGCGAGCATTGGCATTTATCGCAGGACCGATTGGATTAGCGCTAAGCTCAGCTTGGTTATTATCTGATATTGCAGGCCCTGCCTATCGTGTCACGGTACCGGCGTGCATTATCGTGGCTTATTTACGCCAAAAACACCTTTCTTGCGACTAAGTTGGCTTTTCATTGGTTGCTTTAACGGAATAACGTCTATGTCATCATCTCAACATCGGCATGATCGTTTGGCACAACGGTTGGCCTTTATTATTACCCAGTTGTTTAAAGGAGAAATCTTATCCTTAAAAGGATTAGCACAAGAATTTAATGTGTCAGTACGCACTTTACAACGTGACTTTAATGAACGGCTTATTTATCTCGATTTGGACTATAAAGCAGGATGTTATTGGTTAGCAAAATCACAACGTTTTTTTAGAACCGATAAAGACATTCTGCAATTTGCGTCGATGACGAGCATGGTGCCGTTCTTTCCTTCACTGGATAGAAAGCTTATTTCGGTGTTATTGGACACTGAAGAAGCACCGCCTTATCTGATTTATCATGAGGCTCCTCAGCATTCGCCCTCGTTGTTTGGGGCGTTTGCAGTATTAACTCAAGCCATTATTGATAAACGCTGTATTCAGTTCTTGTATTGCGACACCACGATAAAAGGTATTGCACCGTACAAACTGATTTATTTTGACGGTCATTGGTATTTTTGCGGTGTGAAGGTGAAAAATAAAACCATACAGGTTTTTTATCTTAAAGAAATGAGTGATGTGTTTGTCACTCAACACACTTTTATTAAACAACAGGAGGTAGAGCAATTAATACAGCAACCGCAGTTTATTACGGCACTTCCTCATTTTCACTATATCAAAACACTCATGATGTCTTCTTAATTTCGGGGTGTCATAAGGAATAATTTATGTCTTCGTTAAATAGAAGTATTGCAAGTGTATTAGGAACATTTGCAACACTGTATCTCGCTTATCAAGCCCAAGCACGTTGTGAAGTAAATATGTCACAGAATGATACCCCAACCAGCGTACAACGTGCTGTACGGCTGATAATGTCCTTTATCACTGTGGTTATTATTGGGGGTTTATCTGACGCCATCATTAAAGCCACCTTCTCTTCTTTATAAGTGTTTTTGATTATCGGATTAATTATTTTATTAATTAAGGAGTTTTATTATGTTTAAGAAAATTGGTTTATTCATGATGAGTGCGGTGATTATTCCTTCCGCAAGTGCACTTTATTTACCCGGTGAAGTTCAACCAGACCGTTATACCTATTATTTAACCCCCGAATTTGCTCAACAATTAAAAGTCGAAAATGATAAACGGGAAGGGAAATGGCGATTGGGCTTACCGGCAGGACAATTAGTCTCAGAAACCAATTGGCAAAAAGCGGCAAACAAACCTGCACCCAAAGCAATTACTTGCATCAGTAGTATTTATTTTAATGAAGGAGCACAAGCTAATTGGTTAAAAATAGGGTGTGTGGACAACCAAGGCCTTGAATATAGTGCTTCACGTCAATGGCCATCAAAATCGATAGCCACTAAGGTCTGTAAAGTGGGTGAGCCTCAATGCGGATCATTTTTAGTATTAGAATCAGATACATGGTCAGGTCCTCAATGAGTTAATGTATATTAATCCATTTCGTCGCTCTATTTTATTAACTAACTCGCCACTCCTATTGAATGGCTTTTTTTGAGGTTTTTCTATGTCGTTATGTCGATGGGTAGCCCAAGCCAGTGGGGCATTGGTGGTATTAGCTTCTGCTTACTGTGCTCAAAAGGCAGTGGATGAAGCATTACAACAATGCCCTGAACTCAGTAATGATAACCGTCAAACCGCACGCTTAGGCGCAGCTTTCACTTGTGCTGTTATCGTAGGCAGTGTAGTGGATAAAAGTATACAAGCCCTTTTTAAACCCTAACTATCGAGATAGAGGGTAGATTTTACTCCCTCTTGATTTGCCTTCATTAACCTTTTAATCCCGCTTAACGAGGCTCATCACGCCTCGTTTTTTATGCCCTCAACAAGGAAATTTATGATGTCTTCATTTGAGCAAATTATTTCTAAAGAAGTCCCATTACGTCATCGTGATAATTTTTGGTTTAAGCATTTCGGTGCTATTCCACAATGGTTAAAAATAGAATCCGTTATTTTTCACACACTCGATCAATTATGCCCTGACTATCATGGCGGCTTTTGGTCATTTTGTACGTTATCAAATCAAGGCGCTTACCTTTACCCAGATTTATCAGAAGAGAAACTACTATTAATCAACTCACATAATGGACATGAAGCGCAGGTTTCTCCTCAAGCGATGGGGATTGTCGTGTGTTTATTGGTTTTTAGTGTGTGGTCATTTAAAACAGAAAGCGAGGTGATGTGCGAATGTTTTTATCAACTACGGGATTTTGCTTCACAGCACCCTGAAGCAGAGGCCATCTTCTACCTAATTGATTAATCTATTTTACGCATTTTACGCTTTCCTCGCTCCTATATTCACCCCGTTTTTCTTATCTCTGTCTGCATTATTTCACTGTATTTAACGTATTTATCTAACTAATAAATTATTTAAGGAATTGATGATGAGTCGATTAGCCTCACGCTTCGGGCGTGCCAATAGTATTCGTCGTGACCGCCCATTAACGATTGAAGAATTATTTTGTACCGTACCCAGTGTTTTCTCTGAAGAAAAACATGAGTCGAGAAGTGACCGTTATACCTATATCCCTACCATTACATTACTCGATAGCCTTCAAAAAGAAGGCTTTTATCCATTCTTTGCTTGCCAAACTCGTGTACGTGATGCCAGCCGTCGAGAGCATACCAAGCATATGTTACGCCTACGTCGTCATGACCAAATCACAGGAATCCAAGTGCCTGAAATTATCTTACTTAATAGTCATGATGGCTCAAGCAGTTATCAAATGTTGCCGGGCTTATTTAGAGCTGTGTGTCAAAATGGGCTAGTGTGCGGTGATACCTTCGGTGAAGTGCGTGTACCGCACAAAGGTGATGTTGTAGGAAAAGTAATTGAAGGAGCCTATGAGGTATTGGAAACCTTTGATTCGGTGGCAGAAAAGCGTGAACAGATGCAGTCACTATTGTTACCGCCACCAGCACAACAAGCCTTGGCACAAGCAGCTTTAACTTATCGTTTTGGTGAGGAACATCAACCGATTACCGAGGAACAGGTTTTACAGCCTCGCCGATGGGAAGATAAGAAAGATGACTTATGGACGATATATCAACGTTTGCAGGAGAATTTAATCAAGGGGGGATTGTCAGGCAGAAATGCGAAAGGCAAACGTGCTCGTACTCGTTCGGTGAATGGGATTGATGGTGATATTAAATTGAATAAGGCGCTGTGGGTGATGACAGAAAAGATGTATGAGTGCTTTGAAAGTCATTAGCTAACTAGTTAAAAAAGATGACATTTTACTTCTTAGCCCACGGATCTTTTATTGCGTCTTTACTTGGTTTATTTGTAGCAGTGTTATTTTCAGTTTTTTCGTTTTTTAACTCTAGAGGGGGGATTTTGTCTTATATTCAGGTTTAGTCGAAGGGGGAGGATTTGGTGCGCTATTTCGTAGTATTTTGAGTATGAAGTTGTCTAGGATATTTGCAAATATATATGAAAGGATAATTATAACTCCTTGAATATATATTGAAATATCAAAGTTTATGCTTTCAAAAACATTAGTATGTTGCTCAATACTACGGATTAATGAATAACCACTAATGCTTAAAATCCAAAATGAAATAGTTTTTAATGGAGTCGCCCAATTTTCAATTAGGTAACCGAAAAGGTTTTCTTTTTCTTTCATTATAGGAGCCTTGCTGTCCATTAATAATTGAGTCATAGTGTAGCAAATCATACCTTATTTGACATAAGGGTAATAGCCGAAAGTTTACTACTGGTGCTTTTAGTGAACAGAATAATCACAAGACTTGTTAGGTTATTTATAAGCTATTAGTTGTATCACTGATGTGGGTATGATTTTTGTCTTGGGGGTGCATTTGGGGGTTAGTTATTTATCCATATTAATAATTTCTTTTTAAATCATATTGTTTATATCCATATGCGACTCCTGTGATCTCCGCCACGCCTAGCTTATCAACGTCTATTAAAGTCTACTTTCTCCTTATGTGATCGAATACAATCCAGCACCTGATCTGGCAACAGCACTAACCCCACCGAAGAAACAACATTTCCCATTCTTAACTGCTGAAGAGTTACCTTATTTTCTGAAGGATCTAGCTGGTTATACAGGTAGTGTGATCACCAAAACAGCGACTAAAATTATTCTGCTAACGGTTGTTCGGACACAAGAGCTCCGCTTTGCTTGTTGGCAGGACATTGATTTCGCCACACGATGAGCACGATTTTGCATAAGAAGGGATATAACTCTGTATGAATTGAAACCTAGCTCGCGCATATTGATAAGAACGCGATCCGTGGTACGTATATCCATGCTCAGTATATGGATGAGTTGGAAAGGAGCTTGGATAAGGTGGTGAGTGTAAAATTTAAATAACAAAATAGCCTTCTTCACGTTTAAATATAAAGAAGGCTATTATGTGAATTATTTTTTATACGTTTTAGTGATACTTTGGTCTACACGTAGTGTATATAGCAAGAATACAGGATTATATAAGTGAATGTGAGGTGTCGTTACAAATGTAGGCGGATCACATGGAAAGCTTGATACAATGTATTAAGTTATTAGTATTTTGATTTATAATGGTTTTAATTTTAATTCTTAATTTTATACATCCATAATGTGTTTATTTAGAATAAGACGTCACTAAATAGTGCTGATAATATTTTTCTAAATTAAAAACATTAATATGAACGTCATTATAATCGGGCATGTAGGCTGTAATAAGTATGCGTTAATAACATCATCCCCTTATCTATTTATTCATCAACTATGTGATGCTAGATAATGACTTGTTGCAATAACAGGTTATTTCCATTTTGATGAATTATCAGGGCGGGCATCAGAGCTTCACTAGCCAAAGAGAGTGTCACGCTATGTCTTGCTAAACCACCTATACCCAAAAATACGTTCGAGTCGTAAAAATGCTCAGAAAGACAACGCATATTTTGTTGAACATAGTGTGGAATACATTCTCCTTTATCACTCTCACTCACATTACTGTGCCAAAGCGCGGTTAATTGAGGGCCACTTAATTGAAATTCACATTGTGTCTTTAATGCATCAGCAAAAGCGTCGCTCTCTGTGGCTATCGGGCGTAGAAGTTTTGCTTTAATCGGGGCTTTTAGTTGTTCATAGAACTCTTGGGGGGCAAGCAATAGACTCGTGGCTTCTTCACTAGCCGTTTCAGCTAACTGAAACGTTAATATCGCGTATGCTTTAGGTTCAAAAGGACTTTCATACAGCGCTAATAACCATTCACTGAACGACGCGTAGGGTAACATTTCGACAGTGTCTAGCGGTAATGATAAGTGTACCGCTTCTTGTTGAATAAGCGCTTGCCAATCAGTCTGTTGTTCTTCTGCTTGCCAATATAATGTTATTGGCACAGTAAGATTGTATTGATAATAATATTCTGCAATGGGTGCCAGTAATTTTTGCACCACCCTTTCTTGTTTTTCCCATACAGAACATGATTTCAACTGTTCGAGTTTGAGGATATTGTCTTTATTGGGCGTCAATGAAGATAAAGGCTCATCTTCTTTTTTCTCTTCATCAATATGCGTTAATCGAGCGTGCGTTAATAGTCCAAGATGCTTACCCGCCCAGTGACGCCACTTTTGTCTTGCATCATCAAGCATGTCGGTAAAAAGTTGATGACGATAAGAAGCAAGAGAATAAATAAAGAGTCGGATTAGGCCAATGAGTAACGCGGGACAAAGCGCAAAGACAACGATCAGCATGGTGTTGTTTATCGTGGGTGATAGCATTTCATTTATGGATAAATAAAGGCCGAGTGCAAATCCAATTGCTCCCATCATTATCATGATAAATAACCAACGTATAAAACGAGGAGGTTTAGGGGCGGGTGGGGGCGTCAAGGAAGGGATCTTCCAACTTATCATGATTGTTCACCTGACGATGATAAGCTGGCAATCAGCGTACAACCACATTCGGTTTGAAAACCATTGAGTGCAACTTGACGCCCTGATATTTTCATACGCGTTGAACCGGGCAAAATAGTGTTTATTCCATGTCCTTGCTTAGGGCAAATTACCTTATCGCCGACAAGTGCTATCGGTTTACTGTACATGATGGAACCCGATGCGGTAATCACTTCACCACCATGTGTTGTCTTGTCACCTAAACGAATAATCGCGCGCATACTTATATCCTTTTATTGGCTTATCTGTTGTTTTTTATACTCAAAAGTACCATCCCATTCCGGTAATTCCGCAGGAGGAAGAGGGACAATTTTATCGATATCAGGAAAGCGTGCCTCGGGATTATTTCTAATTTCTAATTTGATGGATTCATAACGAGCGGAACGTTCAAGATCGGGTTTAATAGGGAGATAATACATTGATTTTTCTTTTATATTAGGCTTAAAACCTTCTGCTAATGCTGAGGCTGAAGCTCGGTAGCCATTTTTTATAGCTAATTGATGATATTTCATTCCATTATCTAAATCCTCATCTACATCTAGATAATATGTTGCTAGATAATATGCAGCTTTTCCATGTTGCTGCTGTGTTGCACAGTCTAACATTTTTTTACCAATATCAGGGCTATAAGCTGGATTATCTTGCATATTATCGAGTCTTTTAGAAAGGAAAATATCTCCAATGACAAATTGTGCTTCTGAATTTCCTAAATCAGCGGCTTGGCGAAAATAAGCTAGTGCGCGGGTTCTATCTCTGTTGACACCATAGCCCGTATCTAAATAATTTCCCATTTGGTAATAACCATAGCTAATATTGAGTGTGGCCATTTTACGGGCAATATCCCATGCTTCTTGTGCAGGGCCTTTTCCTGCAAGTGGCGCAACTTTACCATAGCTAATTAAGTTACCCAGATTGAGCATCGCTTTAGGGTGATTACGCTCAGCCGCTTTACGATAGAGTTCACCAATTTGGGTATAGTCTCGTTGGTATTGATTGACCTTTTCAAGCTTACGGGCGTGTTTAAACCAATGGTCGGCTTCAGAGTCAATCGGCGGTAACATGTCTTTTTCATAGACACAAGTAAAGGTTAAATCGGGTTCGACTTTTTGATTTATTGAGGCGTCTTTTTTATCTAACGGCTTACAACTTATCAGCAATAACACACTGCAAATGATTAGGTATTTGGCGCTATCGCGGATAACGGATAATGTTGTCGATAAAAAAGAAATAACCATTTAATTATTGCGCCTCAGCCTGTTTTTTATACTCAAAGGTACCATCCCATTCGGGCAGTTCCGCAGGAGGAAGGGGGACAATTTTATCAATATCGGGAAAAGTGGCGGTTTCATTAGAAGCATCGATTTCTTTTACGATAGCTTGGTAACGAGCTGAGCGCTCAGGATCAGGTTTGACTGCAAGATAATAGTAGTCTTTGGGACTTGTATTGGTCTGAAAGCTTTTACTTAAAATCGAAGCACTAATACGATACCCATTTTGGGCTGATAATTGAAAGTATTTTAGTGTGATACCTGTATCCTTTTCGACATTTTTAATGTAACTAGCTAACCTATAGGCCGCTTCTCCACTTCCTTGTAAACTAGCACAATTGAGTAATTGTTTACCAATTTCAGGTCGATAAGCAGGATTATTATTATCCCCAATTCGTTGTGAAATAAAAATATCCCCAATCACATATTGTGCTTCAGGATTTCCTAAATCGGCGGCTTGGCGAAAATAAGCTAGTGCGCGGGTTCTATCTCTATCAACACCATAGCCGGTATCTAAATAATGTCCCATTTGGTAATAACCATAGCTAATATTGAGTGTGGCCATTTTACGGGCAATATCCCACGCTTCTTGTGCGGGACCTTTTCCTGCAAGGGGGGCAACTTTCCCATAGCTAATTAAATTACCCAGATTGAGCATCGCTTTCGGGTGATTGCGCTCAGCGGCTTTACGATAAAGTTCGCCAATTTGGGTATAGTCGCGTTGATATTGATTGACCTTTTCAAGTTCGCGGGCGTGTTTAAACCAATGGTCCGCTTCAGGGTCAACGGGCGGTAAAGTGTCTTTTTCATAGACACAAGTAAAGGTTAAATCGGGTTCTGCCTTTTGAGTCACCGTGATATCCTTTTTTTCAATGGGCTTACAACCCACAAGTAAAATAAGACTTAGCAATAATGCCGTCTTGATTTGGTTTTTCATGATTTAATCCGAGTTTTTTAGATTAATGGTTTTATCTTCAAAAGGAATTAAGGAGCTTTGTGGTGAATTTCTATCCTTTTTTAACTCTTTATTGACGTTAATAACCTCTTTCCAATCTTCAAACTCATCCGTTAAATCATCAGAAACACTCCCCGTTCCTTTATGCAATCCCCATAGCCTTTCTCTTAACGGTTTAACAATGGGAAAATCGTCGGTATCTTGCAATACCACAGCAATTTCACTATCAAATGCCATACTGCGTAGATTAATATTCGCAGAGCCTTGAATTAAAAGCGTATCGTCAACTAAAGTTAATTTGCTATGCACATATACGGGTTGCCATTTATCTGAATCAGGCGATACCAATGTACATATCATGGTTTCTAGACCTTCAATTTTTTCAGGTTTAATATCATCAGGGTTTTGAATATGCTCATCAGGAATATAAAGCCCCCAAAATGAATTTCTAGGTTTATATTCTTTATCGAAAACGTGTTCTTTCATTAAATCTCGACGACCTAATTGATCTAACATCTTAAAAGTTTGATAGCCACCGACTTCATTAGAGTCGCCTACACTCGGTTTTTCCGTTGAATTTGTGACCACAAAAAGATAAAACGGGGGAGGATTAAGACCTTGTAATTGGCTATCTGTGGTTGCGGCTTCGGCAAAACGCTTATTACGTTCATTGACCATATCACGCAAATTTTGTGCGATAGAAGACAAGCGAAAATATTGGTTCTCAAAATAGATATAATGACGAGCATGTTTCACACCATGGTCGTAAGCTTTTAAAATATCGTATTCGTTATATTCAGGTTGAGTACGGCAAATTTTACCACTGGTCTTTATTAAGGGATGTTTTAAAAAAGTATAGCGGTTAGCGATAGCATTAATTTGTGCATCACTAGGCGTATAATCACAACGTGAGCAGTTTTTTCTTTGGGAAAGCTGTTTCAAGTCTTCCTTATTTGCTGGTCCTGCTTTTTCCCATGCCGTCACAAAGTTATCATTTAAATCATATAATAACTCGCCATACACACAATTTGAGGTATCTTGCCATGCGGTAGGCCCATCACGTCCTTGATTCGGGTCATAACGTTCAATGCTATGAGCATCTTGATCCCAATATTGAGAATGCATATTGTGCCCCATGACAAAACCAATGGCATCGAGACTATCTTCATAATCGATTAATACCATTTTTTGATGATGGGTAGAGCCGCCTGCAAGTGCCGCCCATCGAATACTTAATGCTGATTCTTCACTCGAAAATTGATGGTTTGTTTGTTTAGTGACCTCGGCTAATCGTGAGCCGGGGATACTCATAGAAAGGGCACGTACGCGTACAGATAGGTTGGGAATTTCTTGTCGTAGGGCTTTCCTTGTCCAAGCAATATCAAATTGGTACTGTTTCTCTGATTGATAACCTAATTTTTCACCAAATACATGATAGTCATTAGTATTAAAATGCGTATATTCAGGTAGCTTAAGTGGTTGCCCCCAACCAGGAAAGCTTTTTTCTGCCAATTTTCCCACATGGTCAAACCAAACTAACACCCGAACTTGAATACCTTCATTGGCTTTTTGCGCTAATAATTCACCAATATTGGGATAACGTCCTGTCGATATTGGCCCCCCTTCTCTTTCAAACCACATAGACGGCTGAAAACCCCAGGTAATAATATCGATGCTTCTTTTCGCTTTTCGAATTGCTTCAGCAACGGCTGCAAAGGTCTCTTCACCGTTAACCAGTGGAGAATAAGCGAATAGGCTCATGGGGTATTTCGTTCTTTCAGGTATCCAACTTGGCGTTGCTATTGTCTGCATACACTGAGATACGGGAATTTCAATCATCGGCGGTGTCGCTGATTGAGGAAGTTTAACCCCCATAGGAAATTGATCCCACAGATTGCCAGCCATATTACTTATCTCCCTTGTAGGTTGCTAAAAATTGAGCCAGATTTTCACTCCACTGATTGCCTATTCTCGATGCTTCTCTATCTTGACTTGGGGCGCTGGTTCTAAACCCTTGATTGACTGGTGAACTCTCACCCTCTTCACTATCTTCATTTTCACTGGTTGGGATTGTGATGTCATAGCGATCACCACTCAATAAATATAATTGATAGTTTTCAGTTGTAACATTGTGATTAATTTGGATATTTCCCTTGATATCACTCACCCCTTTATGAATAAGCGCACCATTGGCATAAAGCTCATATGGCTCAAATGCCCGTGCTTTCATGGGGCTTTTGGGGGAGGCACTTAATTGAAAACGTAGCGTTTGTTTTGGTAAAGACTGAGGAAATTGAGGATGTGTGATATCCATAGATTCAGGGCCATTGACCACCCAATTAGTGGCTTTTACCGTTTGATTTCCTGGGCTACCGTACTCAATTTGTCCCCCTTTTAAGCGAATAAACGCCCCACCACAGGTGAGTAATAGCTCGTCTTTGGCTGCCACCACGGTTTTCCCACCCGTACTGGTGATGGTTAAATCTTTCAGTGACGTTAAATGCATTTCATCACTTTGTGCTTGCAGTTCGACCTTCCCTTTTGCTGCAAAGGCTTTAATACCACTACTTTGAGCAAATAGACTGATGGCCTTACCCGCGGCTAAGGTAATTTTTTTGCCCACAGAAATATCCGCTTGGTGTTGTGCGGTAAGCGCAATGTTTTCACCGCTATTGACGTGAACCGTTTTAGGTGATGTTAAAGCCATTCCCGCAGGCGCACTTAACAGCATGGCATTTTGTTGTAATTCACTGATTGCCTGCGTTAATAAATACTGTTGGGCTTTGACATTGGCTAATTCTGCTTTTGCCACCTCGGCGGCTTCACGCAGAGAATCGACTAAATGAAGTGCGTCTTCTAACTGTTGTTTGGCTTCACGAATATCCAGTTGCTCAGAAGAAGCTTTGGTACGTAAATCGGTACTAATAAATAGCCCTTTACCCGCTCTGATAGCACCCCAACTGTCGGTGCGTAATTCAAAGCCGTCACCGCGCTTTTCACGTCCTTGATTAACCAAATGCCCCAAATTAAGCTGAGTTTTTCCGCCATACTCGGTACTGATTTTAATATGCTCTTCACCGCGTTTATCTTCCATGCGCAGTTTATTGTTGGCCGGCGTACGAATGACATTGCGGGTATTATTTTTATCGGTGATGGGGTCAGGGTGACGCGAGTCATGCAATGCATGGGCGATATACGGGCGGTCAGGGTCGCCTTCATGAAAGGCAATGGCGACTTCAGTGCCTTGAATTAACGGAAAATGGATACCGTAGGTATCACCGGCATAAGGCTTGGCCAGTCGTACTGGCATACTTTCATACCCCATGGGTTTATCATCACGGTCGGCATCAAACTTCACCCAGTACAAACCGGCGTCATTTTGATGGGCATAAATATCGTTATCTTTGGCACTGGTGATGCGTGCCGTTAACGTCCCTGTCACCACAGGTCGTGGCTTTAATGCCGGTCGCCAACAAAGTGTTTCGCTGTAAGGGGTGGCATAAAAACGCACATTTAAGGCATGTTCACGCCCACTACTAAAACGTAAACGTGTAATTAAAATCGGTGATTGAAAGACGGCGGGTAGTGAAGAGATTAAGCTGCTATCTGTAATGGTGAGCACTTGTAAGGGCGATAAGAAATCAGCATTACTCTCGCCTTTTAAGCGCGTTTGATGAGTAAGGAAACGCTCATGATCAAGACGTGCCCAAAAGTTGGCGGTTTCCACATCGGGATTGATTTTATCACCGCGGTTCAAATGACGCGCTTGATAGTGATACACCTCGCCATAATGAATATCATCGGCATCGCCCCGCGTCATATTGGTAACCACGGAAATTAAGGTGTCTTGTGCTTGGCGGTGGTTGTAATCTTTAGTTAAAACATTGTGTTCGACCACTTGGTGACGTAATGATAATCCCCACACGCTTTCTTGGTGATTATCATTCATGCCGGAAGGGCTATTTAACGGCAGGGTTTTATCAAAGGTATAAGCACTTTGGCGGTCGGCCAAATGGATAACTTCGGTTTGGGTTTGGTCTTGTAATGAGAAGAAATAGAAGATACCGACTTCACTTAATAAACGCTCAATAAACTGGCGATCGCTTTCGTGGTATTGGTTGATTTGCTCACGTTTAGGGTATTCATTTTTAAGCGTAAATTCAAATTCCCAGTCTTTAAAATTATGCTCACGTAAGATTTGACTCACTACATCAGGCACCGATTGATTGAGGAAAAATCGATGAGAACGAATTTGATGGCGCAATAAAGCAAACATCGGCTCAATCACTAATTGATAGCGTGCTTCATCAACCGAGCCCGATAGACGACGAAATTGAGTCACAACACCATGAACTTGTTTAGTGACAGGAGGTTGGGTGACTAAATCAGTTAAACTATTGAATGGGGGAGTAAAGGCGAGTGTGGCACTACGGCGGAGTAACTGTTGCGGTTGTAAGTCTTGGGCATCACTGGTGACAGTTATCTGATAACGATAGGTGTCGCTGATAGCCTCATAACCGGTAAAAGACTCGACATCCAATAACGCTTCACCACCTTGTACAGTAAGATGGTAACGATTCTGAGAGGGTATAAAAACATCCATGCTTATTTCCTTTCCGATGCAGGGTGGCAACCGAAAATAGAGCGGACTATCCCGTTATCCACTGCATTTATTTATTGTATATATTTACCTTAAGTTAGCAGGTTATTTCAGAGAAGGGCAAGCCAAATGGTAAATAAATTTAATATATGTGCGGTGAATAAGACTTATCTGTTCGAAGTGAGTGATTGAGTGAAGAAATCCAATAGGAGAGGTTATTCTTTGTTTGTCACAAGGTGATAATGAGCACTCGAGTAGGTTTATTTACTGTTATGTCTATAAATATTTATGCAGTAACTTGGGATGATTTGGAGGTGGTAAAGACTTCGCAAGGCGCTTCACCTTTTGAAGGCTGTGATGAGTCTATTTCATGTGAGCTTTTAGCAGAGAATAGGTGATACAGCGTGGTATAAGTGAAGTCGAGTTACCTTAAAAAGTGATCGTCATTTATTTAGTCCTAATTCCGGTAGAGAGTGTTATTTTTCTATATACGGAGTGTTGAGAAGTTGGTGTTGTCATCCCGCAATAAAGAAACAATTAATAAACGATGCAACTCGTGCCTATAAACAGAGTGTTTATAGGATAAACCGAGAAGGTAAAAACACTTAACTGTGATATAGATGCTAGTGTAAAACATCATCTTGATGAATTAGCAAAGGCGTATGATATGACTATTGTTGATTTAATTACAAAACTGATTGAGGATGAATCTAAATTAGATAATAAATCAAGAAAATCTTAGATATATATTAATCACTCGAAGCCAAACAAAGGCTTTATCATTGAAGTGACACATCCTGTCGCTTCAATCTTTTTTATTATTTTAAAATAATTATTTTGCCTGTCATACCCTGTCAGTGGGGTGTTTTATAGTAACGTCATCTTAATTAAACGAGGACACAAAAGATGGCGAACTATCGTATTGATGCAGATTTATCTTTTATTGGGCAATGCAGTAATGAAGACTTATCATTACTGTTATCGGTATTAACACACGATATTAAAGACGGTGAAAAAAGGTTGGTCTGAAACATTAACCAACACCCCTGAATATCAACTCTTTTATCCTGACCATCAAAAGTATTGGCCTGCCATTTGTGCAGAATTACAAACTTATGATGCTAACAGTTTAGTGAGTTTATTTCGTGGTAACAAAGGTGTGCTATATCATGAAATATTAACAGATGTCTGTGATAAGTTGGCGGTGTTATTGGACACTGAAGAAGCACCGCCTTATCTGATTTATCATGAAGCTCCTCAGCATTCGCCCTCGTTGTTTGGGGCGTTTGCAGTATTAACTCAATCCATTATTGATAAACGTTGTATTCAGTTCTTGTATTGCAACACCACGATAAAAGGTATCGCACCGTACAAACTGATTTATTTTAACGGTCATTGGTATTTCTGTGGTGTGAAAGTGAAAAATAAAGCCATACAGGTTTTTTATGCCCTAAACAAGGAAATTGATAATGTCTTCACTTGAACAAATTATTTCTAAAGAAGTTTCATTACGTCATCGTGATAATTATTGGTTTCAGCACTTTGGTGCTATTCCACAATGGTTAAAAATAGGATCCGTTATCTTTCACACCCTCGACCAATTATGTCCTGACTATCACGGGGCTTTTTGGTCGTTTTGTACCTTATCGAATCAAGGGGCTTATCTTTACCCTGATTTATCGGAAGAGCACCATGCTTTTAATCAACTCTCATAATGGGCATGAAACGCAGGTTTCTCCTCAAGCGATGGGGATTGTCGTGTGTTTATTGGTTTTTAGTGTGTGGTCATTTAAAACAGAAAGTGAGGTGATGTGCGAACGTTTTTATCAACTACGGGATTTTGCTTCACAGCACCCTGAAGCAGAGGCCATCTTCTACCTGATTGATTAATCTATTCTAAGTATTTTACGCTTTCCTCTCACCCCTATATTCACCTCGTTTTTCTTATCTCTATCTGCATTATTTCACTGTATTTAACGTATTTATCTAACTAATAAATTATTTAAGGAATTGATGATGAGTCGATTAGCCTCACGCTTCGGGCGTGCCAACAGTATTCGTCGTGACCGCCCATTAACGATTGAAGAATTATTTTGTACCGTACCCAGTGTTTTCTCTGAAGAAAAACATGAGTCGAGAAGTGACCGTTATACCTATATCCCTACCATTACATTACTCGATAGCCTTCAAAAAGAAGGCTTTTATCCGTTCTTTGCTTGTCAAACACGCGTGAGAGACAGCAGTCGAAAGATGCACACCAAACACATGCTACGCCTTAGGCGCCATGACCAAATCACTGGTGTGTCAAAATGGGCTAGTGTGCGGTGATACCTTCGGCGAAGTGCGTATGTCGCATAAAGACGATATTGTCGGTAAAGTAATTGAAGTAGCCTATGAGGTATTGGAACCCTTTGATTCGGTGGCTGAAAAGCGTGAACAGATGCAGTCACTATTGTTACCATCAACCAGCACAGCAAGCATTGGCACATGCCACTTTAACTGGTGAGGAACATCAACCGATCACCGAGGAACAAGTATTACAGCCTCGACATTGGGAGAATAAGAAAGATGATTTGTGGACGACATATCAGCGTTTTTTACAAGAAAACTTAATTAACGGTGGGCTATCAGGCAGAAATGCAAAAGGTAAACGAGCTTGCACCCGTTTGGTGAATGGTATTGATGGGGATGTATTTTGGAGTTAATTATTTATATATTTATAATATCGTTATAAATCATATTGTTTATATGTATATGCAACTCCTGTGATCTCACTATTTTTCACGCCTTTATTATCTAGTTACAGACACCCTTATTTTTTCTTATTTAGCATAGATTTTAAATCAGCAAAAGGATTATAGGTTGCTGCACCGATATCATCTTGTGCATCTTCACCTGCGACAACAGTTGTGCCGTATTGGTCTGCTTCTGTGTATTTTGAATGTTCGTGATCATGGCAAAACAGACACAATAACTCCCAGTTACTACCATCTTCTGGGTTATTGGTATGGTCGTGATCAATATGATGAACGGTTAGTTCACGTAAGTTCGAGTAGACAAACTCACGAGCACAACGTCCACATACCCACGGATAGATTTTCAGTGCTTTTTCACGGTAACCACTTTCTAACCGTGCATAGTTTTTGGGGATCAGAGCCATTGTTAGTATTACCTGTTATAAGAGAAGGTTTGGCGATAGTTTTCCAATATACTCTAAATACATAGGTAGGTTCAAATCGCACTAGGCCTATTCTTCTAATAAACGACCAATCTTACAATCTGATGCACTCTTGGAAATTACAGGTATAATTTCAAAAATGATTGAGCAGATTTAGGCATAAAAATGGCAAAACTTACCTTACAAGAGCAAATGTTAAAAGCAGGGCTTGTGACCAGTAAAAAAATGGCAAAAGTCCAAAGAACGGCAAAAAAATCACGCGTTCAAGCGCGAGAAGCAAGAGAAGCCGTAGAAGAAAATAAAAAAGCCCAACTTGAGCGCGATAGACTGCTTAGTGAACAACAAAAACAAGCAACTTTATCTAAAGAATATAAAGCGCAAGTTAAGCAACTTATTGAGATGAATAGAATTACACCAGCAAAAGGTGATATTGATTTTAATTTCACTGACAATAATGTGATTAAAAACATCATAGTGGATAAACTGACGCAATCCCAATTAATTAGTGGGCGTCTTGCTATTGCTCGTCTGGATAGTGCAGATAAAACGGAATACGCGATTATTCCAGCCAGTGTTGCGGATAAAATTACACAAAGAGATGTGGACTGTATCTTGTTAAATAACGCGCTTAGCGAGACAGAACAAGATGAAGACGATCCTTATGCTGATTTTAAAATTCCAGATGATTTGATGTGGTAGTAAGCAACGTAGCATATTCGCTCACAGGCATAGTCTGTATAAGCATTGTGCTTTATACTGCATCAGCAAATTTTTGTAGATAAACGATTAAGTAGGCGATAATAATGGCAATGAACGGAATAATCACAAAGTGGTTTGAAGATAAAGGTTTTGGATTTATTAAAGATGAAAACGGGGATAACCGTTATTTTCATGTGATTAAAGTTGCCAACCCTGCTTTGATAAAGACAGATGCAAATGTCACTTTTGAGCCGACCACCAATACCAAAGGGCTGTCTGCGTATGCGGTTAAAGTGATCCCAGATAGCAAATACGTTTATATTGCAGGTGAGCGAATTAAGCTAACATCTATTAAATCATTTCGAATTTATAGTGAGGAAGTATCCGCAGATACGCATATCAATAAAGAAAACACGGTACTTTCTGTCGGGACTTTAATGAATAGTATCAGACCAAAATCAGCGGATGGTGCTAATAATATGCGTACTTTGAGAAAACTGGCGATCATGACAATGCATGGAACAGAGATAGTTTTTACTGAAGATGAACTCGATATCGATGAAACAGTAAAAGCGCTCAAACTGTAAATATCGACATTTAAAACGGGCTTTCGCAACGCGCTTTTATTGGTGTTTGGCTAATAGGATGAACAAAATGAAGTTCACTTGCATGAAGCATAAGTCGCGGAGTCCGTTCAGTTCCTTCCCTTTTTGCAATTAAACCTCCGTCGCACCCACCATATAAATCACAACCTAGAATAGAATGCCCTATAAACTGGCTGTGAATACGAAGTTGATGCGTTCTCCCTGTTTCAGGGGTAAATTGTACGCGTGTTAAAGGCAATAATGTTCCATCTTCTAACGTATGATAAAAACGCTCAATAACGTGATAACCAGAGCGTGCAGGTTTACCATTAATAGGGCAAATCGACATGCGTGGGAATAGAGCGGGATCTTTTGCAATTGGTGCATCAATCACCCCTTCATTCTTTTTCAAATGACCACATAGTAGTGCGTTGTATATTTTGGTTATATTGCGCTGGCTAAATTGCTGACATAAAAGCGCATTGATTGCTTTATTGCGTGCCACAATCATCAATCCAGATGTGCCAAAATCAAGCCGATGAACAAGCGTACATCCTGGAAATAGCTTCACTAATCGATAATGCACCGAATCGATATTTTGTGGATTTTTTCCCGATAAGCTCAATAGTCCGGTTGGTTTGTTAATAATAACTAAGTGCTCGTCTTGATAAAGGATCTCGATTTCATCATGGCAAGGTGGGGCGATAAAAGTATCGATAATCGTAGACATCAGCTTATCCGCAAAAAAGAAGAAAGTGGATGATAGCGAATTTTAGGTTATCAGGCGAATGTAGAGATATACTCTTACTCATTTGAATATGGCGAGTATAAACGTTAATTCTTGGGAATAACTTATGAACAATGACATTCATTTTAAATATTATGACATGGTAGAAGAGTATGCGATGGAATCCGCAAAGCCTGTCGCTCAAACTGAAGAAGATGCGCTGGCACTTTATTTTCAGTTGTTACTCACTCGACTCACAAATAACGAAGAAATTAGTGAATCGGCGCAACAAGAGATGGCAAAAGAAGCGGGTATTGATAAAAAACGCATTGATGATATCGCTGAATTTCTAAATCGCTGGGGTAATGAATAACACGTATTGGGCTCATTAAAACGTGGGCTCAATATTATCCTAATTCACAAAATATCACTCTGAGCCTACATAACTGTATGATTTGACGTATACTCGTAATGTACTTTATTTCACATAAACTCGCAGAAAGAACAGAGCTGCTTTTTTGATGTTTGCTGTTTTCATAGAATGCGTTAGATTAATTTATTGGGTGAGATATGCTGGATTTTTTAAAAAATTATGACAATTTAACGATCAGCGAAAAAAAAGTATTAAAATATCTCACCGATAATATTGCGGATATTCCGTATTTAAATATTAATGATTTAGTTGCCAAAACCTTTGTATCAAAAACGGTGATCATTAATTTATCGCAAAAATTAGGGTTTAGTGGATTTAAAGAGCTTAAATTCCAAATTAATAATTATATTTTGACCAGAAATAAGGTTGAAAAGACGAGTGCGGCATCTTATAAAAAACAGTTAGAAAAAAACATTAATAAAACATTTACCTTAATTAATGAAGCACAAATTCAGGAGTGTGCAAAAACTTTACGCCATTCTAGGAATATTTTTATTGTTGCAAGAGGCACCAGTAAAGCCGTAGGGTATTACCTTGAACACCTATTGTTTGCATTAGGTCTACATTGCTTTTTTATTAATGATTACAATTTATCTGATTCGTTTACGCGTCTTGTTAATGAAGACGACACCGTTATTTTCATCTCTCTTTCTGGTGGCACCAAGAAAATCATCGAGACAGCAAAAATCGTTCAGTTAAAAGATGCCAATATCATTAGCATGACAGCATTTAATACTAATGAATTAACCAGTTACGCAACACATGCGCTATTTTGTTTTGCAGATAATCATGATACAAAAAAAGACGATACCAAATCACGTATTGGTTTTTTTATGCTGGTAGATTTATTGATTAACGAGCTGGAAAATCTACTTTAAAAAAAGATAACATCATCTATCTGATTTATTAGCTCCTCTTTTAATTATTAAAGCGTGAATAGTATTAATCTATTCCGTTAGAATAATTATCATTTATTCTAAAATAGCCTTTCTTTTCAATCTTACTTCTAAGTTCTAAAATAAATATTGTTTAATAGAGTAAAATTATTTATTCACTGTTATTGATTAAGTCGATAATTAAAAAAAAGACCTAAGTCATAAGTTGTGACCTGAGATAATATTTAAAACCGCCACGTCATTCATTTCCTATAATCCCTAAGTTAGAGTACCTCGGTAATTCTTTTATATTCGAGAAGTCATAAGGAAACAAATATGGCCAGGAAAAAGTTCAGCGAATCTATTCAACGCTTTGGTAGAACCCTACTTCTACCAATCGGTGTATTGGCACCTATCGGTATGATCTTGGGGATCAGTGGTGCTTTAGTTCAGTCTTATATGATTGCACGCTTTCCTTTTTTAGGAAATGAAACAGTCAATGCTTTATTAGTGAGTATCCGTTCTATTGCGGGTGTTGTGTTTGACAATATCCCACTCTTATTTGCAATGGGTGTGGCGTATGGTATGAGCCACAAAGATAAGGGGATAGCGGTCTTTGCCTCTGTGGTGGGCTATTTAACCTTGATAAGTACAATCAATATCTGGTTGGTATTGACTGGAAAACTTGCTGATCCTGCGATTATGACACAGGTGGGGCAAATCAAGGTGCTCGGTATACAAACTATGAATATCAGTGCCGCAGGGGGGATTATCACCGGATTAATCGCTGCATGGGCTACCGATAAATTCTATAACCTTGAATTACCGACCGCATTTGCCTTCTTCTCAGGAAAAAAATCTGTCGCCATCATTATGGTCGGATTAATGATTGGCGTTGGTGCATTACTGCCATTTATTTGGGAAGTATTAGTCATGGGCTTAACTAAGCTCTCGGCTGTCTTCTTAAGTCCTGTCGGACCTTTCTTTACCGCAGGTGGTGAGCGTCTATTTATTCCATTTGGTTTACACCATGTCTGGAACGTTCTGTTTAGATTTACTGAAGCTGGTGGTTCTTATGTGATTGACGGCCAAACCTATGTGGGCGTTGTTCCAGCAATGACAGAAGTGTTATTTAACCAAGGGCCAAGTAGTGAATATTGGGCAATGATGCCAAGCTTGACGCGTTTTATGGCTCAGCAACAAATGTTGGTTACGTTGTTCTTATTCCCTGCGATTGCATTAGCAATTTATAAAACCTCGAAAAAAGAGAACCGCGCTGAAGTTAAATCGATGTTGGTGACGATGGTCTTAACTGCCATGTTAGGTAACGTTACCGAACCGCTTGAATTTACCTTCGTCTTTATCGCACCGTTACTTTATTTAATTTACGCGATTATCGTAGGTATTGGCGCAGTTCTGCTCTCTTTTGCTGGTGTTGCAATTGGTTATATCCGAGGCACCGTCTTTGATTTCACTATCTTTGGTTTGCTGTACGAACACACTAACTGGATCTTCTTAGTGTTGATTGGTAGCGCACTTGCGGTTGTGACTTACTTCATTTTCTACTGGGCTATCGTCAAATTCGATATCAAAACGCCAGGTAGAGAAGAATCAAGCAATATGAAAAATACGCTAATCAAAGAAAAACGTTATGGCGAAATTGCAGACATTCTTATTCAGGCGTTAGGTGGCAAACAAAATATTCGTAATGTTGATAACTGTATTACACGGCTACGTATTGATATTAATGAAGTTAATCAAATAGATAAAGAATTAATGTTGGAGTCTGGATGTACAGCATTCTTCTTTCCGGCAGCAAACCATGTCCATGTCGTTTATGGCCCTAAAGTCGAATTTGTTCGCAATGCTGTTGATGAAGCAATGAAGAAATAAAAGGATACATGATGAGAGCGTTATACGATTCTAAAAGTAAAACAATCGACGATCGCGGTATAAAAAAGCTGCTGTCCAATGAAGCTAAATATTCAACTTGGTTGATGTTTGAAGCAATGTTAGCGCAAGCACAAGCTGAATATGGTTTTATTCCACAGTCTGCCGCAGATGAAATTAAAGAAAAGGCGATTATAGAGAATATTGATTTTGAAGAGATGAACCGTATTTATCAAAAAATCGGTCATGGCTTTGTGCCTTTCTTAAAAGTACTAGTGAATGCATGCTCTGAAGAGAGTGGTAAATATGTGCACTACGGCATTACCACACAAAATATACAGCAAAGCTCACAGCTGTATATGATGAAAACCGTACATAACAAATTTATGTTGTTGTTAAGCGAAATTATTGAAAACTTATCAAACCTCGCTGAAAAAACAAAACATATGGTAATGGCGGGTAGAACGCACGGTCGTCATGCTATTCCTATCACTTACGGGTATAAAGTGTCAGTGTGGATCAGCGATTTTATTGATTGCTATCAGCGCATGAAAGAGTGTGAGAAGCGTGTATTCACCATTATGATGGGTGGCGCTGTAGGTGCTTTTAACTCAATGCCTGAAGTGGGAATGAAAGTACAAAAACGCGTTGCTGAATTGGTGGGTATGCAAGCAATGGAAGTGCCATCACGTAACCTAAGTACGCATAAATTAGAGTACATGATGAACTTGGCACTGATGGCAAATATCTGCCATAAAATTGGTGAAGAAGTTTATAGCACTACATTAGAAGAAATTGCTGAGGTTTCTGAAGGATTTACCAAAGGCACAGTGGGTAGTAGCACGATGCCTCATAAAATTAATCCAAAATTAGCGAAAGGTATTATTGCTAACTCTCAGAAATTGTACTCGTTACCAAATGTGGGAATGTACTCTGCGGTAAGACCTTATGAAGGTGACAGCAGTTCTTATATGTTATTCGATGGCTTAATTGAAGAAGCATTAGAATTAACAACAGAAGTTTTGTTAAGAACGGAAGAGCTTTCAAGAACCATTGTTCCTCATGAAGAGAGAATGCTACATAACGTAATGAGAAATAAGGGTTTAGATAATACCGAATACGTTATGATGAAAATGGCAGAAAAATTAGGTAAAGATAAAGCGCATTCACTGTTATATGAAGAAGCCATTAAAACAGCAGCAGATGGTGAGGATTTTTACACTAACCTAATGAAGAATGAGATCATTAGCGCTACCTTTAATGCGGATGAAATTAAAGCAATGCTAGATCCTCGCTCTTATATCGGTTTATCTGTTGAGCTTGCTGAAAAAGAAGCAAAACGAGGGTTAGCGATTTCTCAAGAAATTAAACAAAGTTATAAATAAATAGTAAAAACTATCAAATATCCATAAAAAATCATTATCAGTTAAGTCAAGAGCTACTTATTTGAGTAGCTCTTTTTCGTTGATAGTTAGCCAATTAAACCATGAACTAAAATAATACCGATACAGATTGGACCAATATAACGCCACACCAATAATAAGCTTTGACGTTTTAATCCCGTGATATTTTCAGGAATAAATGCATTCGCTCTACGTGACCAACCAAAGATTAAACACATTGCAATACCAAACAGTGGCATCAAAATATTAGAAGTCAGGTAATCCAACAAATCAAAGACTGTTTTTCCCCCCAGTGTCACATCACTCATCGGTCCGAAAGATAATGAAACTGGAATACCCATCAACATAATAGAGGCGGTAACCACTAACCCTGCACGACGACGAGTCCACTGAAAACGCATCTGCACATAAGCGACGATATGCTCAAGTAATGAAATTGCAGAGGTTAATGCCGCCATTAATAACAGGACAAAGAACGTCACAGCTAATATATTGCCACCGGGTAAGTGAGCAAAATAAACCGGCATCGTCATAAAGGTTAAGCCAGGGCCAGCATTAGGCTCTAAACCTGCGGCAGATAAAGCAGGGAAAATCATTAATCCAGCAAGTACGCACACCATACAGGACAAAATAACCACCCACATGCTGGAATTAGCGATACCTTTGTTATCCGCTAAATAAGCACTATAAGTGATGTGAATACCTAAACCGATAGACAGTGAAAAGAAGGCTAGCCCTAACGCATCTAACACGCCTTGAGGGGTTAACTTGCTAAAATCAGGGTATAAAAATAATTTTAAGCCTTCAGATGAACCGGGTAAGCTCATACCAACGATTATCAATAAAATCATAATGATAAATAACATTGGCATCATGATTTTGACGGCTTTTTCTAATCCACGTTGTACACCGGCTAAAACCACAAAACAGGTTAATCCAGCAAAGGCAAGGTGAGCCAAAATAGGCCATAAAGGATCACTAATAAAGTGGGTAAAAATACCAGTTAATTCAGCGCTATCTGTAATATTCAACTGACCTGTTGCCGCCATAACGGTATAGCCAATTGTCCAACCACCGACAACACTATAGAAGCTATAAATACACCATGAACTGAATACACCAATAACGCCAATGATGACCCAATTGCGTCCCATCATTTTCTTAAAGGCATTAACGGCTTCAGCGTGAGTGCTGCTACCTAAGATATTCTCAGCCAGTAATACCGCAAGCCCGATAATAAAACTGAATAATAAGAAGACGATTAAGAATGCGCCTCCCCCATTACTGGCGGCAACATAAGAAAACTTCCAGATTGCGCCAATACCGATTGCAGAGCCTGCGGCTGCTAAGATATGGCCGATTCGTGATGTCCATTGTTGGCTCATTTTTCCCCCTGTTTAATCATGTGTGTTATGGAGGTGATTGCCAAACAATAGGTTGTTGGTAAGTGACTGTAACTTTTAATCCTTGTGGTGAAACTATACATCATAGAACTCCCCTAAAAACAGCTCCACCAGAAGGCTACAGACAAAAAAGCCACCTTACTGGTGGCTTTTGCAAAAAAATGAACGTGCTTGGCCACCTAACGAAGTAGTAGTAGGTTTAGGCCTAAAAGTCGGTTATCGGTGTTCATGTTCATCTTTTTGCTCTTTATTGAAATGGATATGATCGCAATGCAATATGAAATATTGTTTTTCAAAATGCGTATTTATTATTTATATCATAAATTCAAACTAAAGAAAGAAATTTTATTAGAATTCAGTGTTAATTTTTATTTCTAAATGTTTTTCTGATGCCAATAGTTGAAGGTCGTAATAAGTTATGGAATATGTCCGCTATTTTTGGTGTCACTTATGAAAAATTGGCAGGTTTAGCGCATATTCAATGGCCTTGTACTGATATTGAAGATATGGGTACACCTTATTTATATTCAGGTGATCAACTCACCACTCCATCATGTTACATAACTCGTTTTTTAATTAACACACAAGGTAAAAATAAGCATTAAATCGATTAAAAAGGCACTTGAAATAAAACTCCATTTTTACCTGTGTCATAAAATTTTTTTACTGCAAAAGAAGTAAAATTATATTCTGCATAAAATCTCAATAATAATTTGTTGTGACTATTTTTCATTTCATTGTCAGATTTTTATTCCTAAATTTAGTTTAAAGAAAGCTGTAAAAATATGAGATTAAAAAATAGACATTTTGATCGCCTTCACAATTCAGAAAAGATCGATTTGAAGTTTAACTCCGAAAATAATTATATATTGGAGTGATATTTAAGATACAAGAAAAATACCCTACATGATGACAATAATAAGAGCTAATACGTATGAACAGAATAAAGAAAATATCTTACTCCTGTCTTTCTGTAATGCTAGTGACGACAATATTCACGTCTGCTAGTTTTGCAGAAAAACTTCCTAATTTACCCGTAACATTTAAAAGTGGGGCTGGAACAATCAGCGAAAATGTTATTTATGCTGGTTTAGGTACAGCGGGGAAATCATGGTACAAGCTTGATCTCAATAATTCGATAAAACAATGGGAAAAAATGGCAGACTTTCCTGGAACACAAAGAGAGCAAGCTATTGCACTAGAGCTAAATAACGATATTTATATTTTTGGTGGAGCAGGTAAAGAAAATGAAAATAGCGCAACAATTAGTGCGCTTACGGATGTTTATCGCTATTTACCAAAAGAAAATAAATGGGAAAAAGTCAATACACGAGCGCCTTATGGATTAGTGGGGCACACAGGGATTAACATTAATAATGATCAAGCCATTATTCTTGGTGGTGTTAATCAACAAATATTTGACGGTTATTTCGTGGATTTAAATCGAACTAAATCGAATGAAATTGAAAATAAAAAAGTCATTAGTGATTATTTTAATAAGCCAGTAGAGGGCTATTTTTTTAATCGAAATGTAATGGAATATAATGCTGAAAATAATCAATGGCGATTATTAGGTGTTATACCATTTAATGGAACAGCAGGTTCTGCATTAGCTTATGATGGCAATAAAATCACTTTAATCAATGGTGAAATAAAACCTGGATTACGTACCAGTGAAGTACAAACTGCCACATTAAAAAATAATCAGTTACAGTGGAATTCTGTTGCTCAGAAACTACCCGCCCCTATATCTAATCAACGGCAAGATGGCTTAGCTGGTGCGTTTACAGGTTATAGTATGCATACGTTACTTGTTGCTGGTGGGGCTAATTTTCCGGGCGCACAGGAAAAATATGCACAGCAACATTATTTTTCGCATCAAGGATTAGAAAAGACATGGCATAAAGAAATTTATGGTTTTATTAATAATCAATGGAAAGTCATTGGTGAATTACCTCTTCCTCTTGGTTCTGGCGTTACTATTTCACATAATAATTCACTTTATTTAATTGGAGGTGAAACAAATAAAGGTGAAGCTGTTAATTCAGTTATTACTTTAATGATGAAAGATAAAAAATTAATTATTGAATAATCTCTTCCTACATATAAATTAAAATAAATTATAAAGATCTCCTTGGTTAATTCAGGGGATCTCACCTTTTGGATAAATATTATGCTAAATAAAAAGAAAAAACTTTTATTGTCATGCTGTACTTTATTAATATCATCTCAATTATATGCGACTACGTTGGACTTTCGTCATGAATATGCAGACTCTACTCGAATTAATAAAGATAGAGTTGCATTTATTCACTCTTTTTCAAATGGCGTTGGTTTTTATATTGATGCTAGCGTTAAATCGGGTGGTGTGGATGGTGAAAAAGATAAACTATTTAGTGATGTTGTTAATAATGCGATTGAAATGGGATTAAGTTATAACTATAAACTAAATAACCATATTACATTGCAGCCTGGTCTTATTTTTGAAACTGTAACAGATACTTCTATATATAAACCCTATTTAAAAGCACAATATAACTTTGATAATGGTTTATATATTGCAGGACGTTATCGTTTTGATTATGCCCGTAAAACAAAACAAGGTGTTGATGATGAAAAAACAAATCGCCTTGATGGTTTTATCGGTTATAAATATAACAAATTTAAAGTGGAATATGATTATACTCAAATGTATAGCGACGCTATAAAATATGATAATAAAAAACGCAATTATGAGCATAACGTCGCTCTCTCTTATCAAATCAACAGTACTTTCACACCTTATATTGAAGTTGGCAATATGGCTGTAAGCCCTCTCAGCGATGATCGTCAGACTCGTTATCGAGTTGGGTTGCAATTCCATTTTTAATTTAAGTAAAACGGAATAAAAAAGCAGAGTGGTGTAAACATCATTCTGTTTTTTATTCTATTTATTTATCAGTGAGTTGTGTGATTTTGGTTATTGTTTGATCTTCTTCACAATTTACTGTTTTTTTGATTGAGAAATTAAACTCCGTAAAATACTATAATTTGGAGTTACATTTCAAAAAAGAGAACAGTGAGTTCAAAATGGCGCTAATTGAAAAGATGACTAAAGATATTCAACAAAAAGGTGGACTAATTGTGTCTTGCCAGCCTGTTGATAATAGCCCAATGGATAAGCCAGAAATTGTTGCTGCAATGGCTCAAGCAGCGGTAAATGCAGGAGCAATTGCTGTGCGTATTGAGGGAATTGATAATTTAAGAGCAACTCGTCCTCTTATTGATGTGCCGATTATTGGCATTGTGAAGCGAGATTTACCTGATAGCCCTGTGAGGATCACTCCGTGGCTTAGTGATGTTGATGACTTGGCTAAAGCGGGTGCCGATATTATTGCTTTTGATGGTACTGATCGTGTACGTCCTGTGCCAGTGAAAACGCTATTAGCCCATATTCATCGCCTAGGAAAATTAGCGATGGCAGATTGTGCCACTTTTGATGAAGGCATGTATTGCCAAGAGTTAGGCACTGAATTTATTGGTTCAACGATGTCGGGTTATACCGGTGGCGAAATACCGAAATTACCTGATTTGCAGCTGGTTACCGCATTGGCTGAAAAAGGATGTCGAGTGATTGCTGAAGGGCGTTATAACACACCAATGATAGCCGCTAGAGGAATGCAAGCTGGTGCTTGGGCTGTCACAGTAGGTTCTGCATTAACGCGTCTTGAGCATGTCTGTGATTGGTTTACTCAGGCATTAAAGTGGCAGCAGGAGTTAGATAAATGAATACATTAGCCATTGATATTGGAGGAACAAAAATCTCGGCAGCACTAATTAGTCGAGATAACGAATTGACACAACATACTCAGATAGCCACACCGGCAAGTGCATCACCAACGCAACTTTATGAAGCCTTAGTTGCTATTACTACACCACTAAAAAGCTATGCAGATAGTGTTGCTGTTGCATCAACAGGAATTATTTGTAATGGCATTTTGACCGCATTAAATCCTGATAATTTAGGTGGGCTAAAAGATTTTCCTTTAAAAGAAACACTCTTTGCACTCACAGGATTGCCTTGTTGGCTACTCAACGATGCTCAAGCAGCTACATGGGCTGAATATGATCATCGTCGTGAAACTATTTCTGATATGGCATTTATCACTGTATCCACAGGTGTGGGTGGTGGCGTAATTCAACAAGGACAACTCTTTACAGGAAAAAGAGGTATTGCAGGCCATTTAGGTCACACGCTTGCTGATCCTCATGGTCCACTTTGTGGTTGTGGTCGCTATGGTTGTGTTGAAGCAATCGCTTCTGGCCGTGCAATTGCGTCGCAAGCGACAGATGAACTTGCTGGAAAAGATGCAAAAGCGATTTTTGCTGCCTTTCATCAGGGAAATTCACAAGCAAAATCAATTATTGAACGTTCAGCAAACACCATTGCAAATTTGGTGACCGATATTAAAGCAACAACGGATGCTGATTGTGTTGTTCTTGGGGGAAGTGTCGGGCTAGCTAAGGGATATATCGAACTCGTTCAAGCTGCCCAGATAAAGCAACCAGTTGCATTACAAGTGCCGATATTATCGGCTCACTATCATCATGATGCCGGGCTCTGGGGCGCTGTCCTTTGGGCTAGAGAGCAATAAAAAAACTGTCGTAAAACTTACCTTTTACCCTACATATGGCAGGACTAAAAAATGCAATTACATGATTTTGGTTTTATTAACTATGCAGTGCTGTTTGGTTATTTGGCAGCAATGTTACTCGTGGGTGTTTATTTCTCTAAACGCCAAAAAACAGCGGATGATTATTTTCGTGGAGGAGGTCGCGTTCCAGGTTGGGCGGCAGGAGTTTCTGTCTTTGCGACGACTTTAAGTTCCATTACTTTTATGTCGATCCCGGCAAAAGCCTATACCTCTGATTGGACTTTTATTATCGGGCAATACTTGGCTATCGCTATTTTGCCTTTAGTTTTTTATTTTTATATTCCTTTCTTTAGAAAATTAAAAATTACTTCGGCTTATGAATATTTAGAAGCACGTTTTGATGTACGCAGTCGTTTATTTGCCAGCCTTTCATTTATGTTATTCCATATTGGTCGGATTGCCATTATTACTTATTTAACTGTACTTGCTTTACGTCCTTTTATGGGTATCGATCCTGTTGTCTTAATTGTACTGATTAGCTTGCTTTGTATTATTTATACATGGATGGGCGGAATTGAAGGGGTTATTTGGACAGACGTTATTCAAGGGTTATTACTTTCAGGTGGTGCAGTTCTTATTTTTATTATGATCTGCTTTAAAGTTGATGGCGGAATTAGTGAAATTTTCACTGCAACATCACAAGCCGATAAATTTTTTCCTACGACTCAATTTCGTTGGAGTTGGACTGATAGCACCATCCCTGTTTTGATGATCGGTTTTTTATTCGCTAATATTCAACAGTTTACTGCAAGTCAGGATGTGGTGCAGCGTTATATTGTGACAGATTCCATTGAAGAAACAAAACGTACACTGATAACGAATGCGAAATTAGTTGCCATTATTCCTATCTTCTTCTTTGCTATTGGATCTGCCTTGTTTGTGTATTACAAACAGAATCCTAATTTCTTACCTGAAGGCTTTAATACGGGAGGGATTTTGCCTCTGTTTATTGTGACTGAAATGCCCGTTGGTATTGCAGGATTAATTATTGCCGCTATTTTTGCTGCGGCTCAATCCAGTATTTCGAGTAGCTTAAACAGTATTTCAAGTTGTTTTAACTCTGATATTTACACTCGTTTAAGTAAATCTGAGCGCAGTGCCGAACAAAAAATGAAAGTCGCAAGGTTAGTCATTATTGTTGCTGGCGTCTTCAGTAGCTTGGCAGCAATCTGGTTAGTTTTATCTGATGAATCTGAAATTTGGGATGCCTTTAATAGTCTGATTGGTTTGATGGGTGGCCCAATGACGGGTTTGTTTATGCTGGGTATTTTTGTTAAACGCGCGAATGCAGGTAGTGCCATTGTTGGGATCATTGTCAGTATTATTGCAGTATTAGCCGCGCGTTATGGCAGTGATCTCAATTTCTTCTTCTATGGAGTGATTGGTGCAATGTCTGTTGTTATTGCAGGCACAGTTACAGCACCGCTTTTCGCATCAGCAAAACAAATTTCATTAGATGAGAACGAAACATCAGGAAACTAATAGGGAATAATCTATGATATTTGGACACATATCAGATTTGGCTACAATGCCAGAAATGAATCCCGCGTTACGTCACGCGATGGAAAAAGCATTAGCACTAGATCCCGCTTCACTTGCTCCGGGTAGTTATAAAATTGATGACGAAACGCTGTTTATGAATGTGATGACGTTTGAAACTCAGCCTCGTGAACAGAAGCGAGCTGAGTTGCATCAGCGTTATATTGATATTCAAATATTGCTTAGTGGCGAAGAGATCATTGATTTTGGTATACAGGGTTCAGCTCAAGATGTGACACCTTATAATGAGACTGATGATTATCAACTCACTGATACAATAATAGGTCAACAAACTTTAACGCTTACACCAAACATGTTTGCTGTTTTTATGCCTTATGAACCACATAAACCGGGAATTTCGGCTGAAAAGAGTGTAAATGTACTGAAGAAAGTGGTTGTTAAGCTAGATGTCACCACATTAACTGACTAGCAATTACGGTCTTTATTAAGCGCTTTATTTCTGATGTATCAGTAAGTTGTATTCTGAAGATATTAAGGAATAAAGCGTTTTTTATTATCACATTATTGTATGGGCAAGGCTTTTTTTAACCTGTTGGAATTGGTACTCTTGTTGGCAGAATTTTTTTCCCGTGTATCTTCTGCAACCAAGGATAATCTCCATGACAGAACAGGCAACGACCCGATTAAAGCCGGGTAAAATACTTGATACGCTAGGCGCAATGAAAAATAGTCTAACGCGAGTATCACAGCGTATTGCAGACTATATCCTGTTCCATCCTACAGAAGTCACTCAGCTCTCTATTGCTCAACTTTCACAAGCGACAAAAGCAGGTGAAGCGACTGTTGTGCGCTTTTGTCGTACATTGGGTTATAAAGGTTTTCAAGATTTTAAAATGGATTTGGCGATTGAAATGGCGACCTCTGATAATGACGAGTCACCTATTCTTGATGCAGAAGTAACCCATCAAGACGATATCCATACTATTGGTTTAAAACTTCAAGCAACGATTAATAACGTACTATCAGAGACATTGAATCTGCTCGATATGAAGCAAGTTCAAGGTGCTGTAAATGCTTTATTATCTGCAAACTATATTTTTATTTGTGGTGTTGGCTCTTCAGGAATTACCGCAGAAGATTTAAAAAATAAACTGATGCGAATTGGTTATCGTGTTGATGCTGTGACAAATAATCACTTTATGTATATGCAAGCTTCATTATTAAAACCCGGTGATGTGGCGATTGGAATTAGCCACTCAGGCAATTCTCCAGAGACTGTTCATGCACTTAAATTGGCTAAAGAAGCAGGAGCCAGCACGATTGCATTGACGCATAATTTAGGCTCACAAATTATGGAGTATGCTGATCACCATTTAATTAATGGTAACCGACAAGGGAAACTGCAAGGTGACTCTATTGGTACAAAAACAGCACAACTCTTTGTATTAGATCTTCTTTATACACTATTAGTCCAAGCTCAACCTGATATGGTTAAAGAGCAAAAATTACGAACATTGAATGCACTAAAACAGACTCATTCCGCATAAGTTTATCTCTACATTATTGTGTGGTTTTTAGTGAAAATTGGCTAAAGATCACACTTTCATTTTTCTCTTCCTTTAATGCTCATTTCGTTATTGCGTTCTGAAGTATTGCTCCCTAATATAGAGTTAAGCTCCATAAGATTAATATAAAAGAAATTAACCTCCAAAGGAAGTTATCATGAACAAACTCTCTGGACTGATTGCCGCACCTCATACGCCTTTTGCAACAGATGGTAGCGTTAATTATCCTGTCATTGATGAGATAGCAAAACACCTGATTACAAGTGATGTGACAGGTGCTTACGTATTAGGAACAACAGGCGAAGGTATTCATTGTTCTGTTGAGGAACGTAAGAAAGTGGCTGAACGCTGGGTTAAGGCAAGTCAGGGCAAGCTTGATCTTATTATTCATACCGGTGCATTAAGTATTGCTGATACGCTAGAACTTGCCCGCCATGCCGAAACTTTAGATATTAAAGCAACATCCGTTATTGGCCCTTGTTTCTTTAAACCCGGCAATGTTGATGATCTTGTTGAGTATTGTCGTTTGGCTGCTGCTAGCGCGCCATCTAAAGGTTTTTACTATTATCACTCCACCATGTCAGGCTTAAGTATTGATATGGAAAAATTCTTACAAGTAGCGGGTAAAGTAATACCTAATTTATCTGGTATGAAATTTAATTCTCCTGATATGTATGAATTCCAGCGTTGCTTACGCGTAGATGGCGGAAAGTACGATGTTCCATTTGGTGTTGATGAATTTATTCCTGCAGGATTAGCTTGTGGTGCATTAAGCGCTGTCGGCAGTACATATAATTATGCTGCGCCATTATATCTTGAAATTATTGAAAAATTTAAAACTGGTGATCATGAAGGTGTTACTGCTTGCATGGATAAAGTGATTGCGATTATTCGTGTATTAGTCGAATACGGTGGTGTTGCAGCAGGAAAAGTGGCAATGCAATTGCATGGCATTGATGTGGGTGATCCCCGTCGTCCGTTACGCCCAATGACAGCAGAACAAAAAGCTGATGCACTCGCGAAGTTTAAAGCGGCTAATTTTCTGTAATCGATTTGACTTTGATTGAGTTCTTTGTAGATAGACCCATCTTTCAACATCTCCCCCTTTGATGTGACTGTGGCTTTCAGAAGAAAGCCACTTTTTTATTCTTCTTTCTAAAGCTTGATTTTAAATGTCACTCAAACCAAAGTATGAGTTATTATTTTATTCTTAATTAAGGTGTGCGGATGGCATACGAATTCCTGACACAAGCAACACTCAAAAAATTGGCAACAGGTGACGCTTGGCAACGACAAGTTAATGATGAAGATATTATTGATGTCAGCTTAAATGCGGGGCAATTAATGATTCGTCAGCCTGAAATTGAAGAAAGCTTTATTCCCTTTAGCCAGAAGCTAATGGCTTATTGTGAACAGATTAAGCTTAAATTTCCATTTATTGAATTTGCTCAGCCACAAGAATTTCATTCCACGTTATTAACGATTTTTAATCAAAAAAATGAACAGTTTAAACTGCAACGACCTGTATTACTGGCATGGTGTCATGAGATTGCAAAAATCTTTAATCAAATAAAAAGTATCAAAATTTTATTTAAAAACGTTATCCTAACATCCAATGGTAGCTTGATATTAACGGGTATCTCTGAGGAATTAACACGCTTCAGGCAGCAGATTTATCAGCAGCTCCCTATTGATAACACTCTTCATAAAAATATTATTCATATTACGCTTGGGCGATTAAGTGAGAATACGTCATCAGCAGAAATGAAGAAGCTTTATGATGAATTAGAGCAAAACCGATCATCATTAATACATAATGCGATTAATACTCCTATTGTTATTCGACACCCTAAATTTGTGGTGAGCAAGGGTTCACTTTCATCTGAAGTGCAGATGGGTTTAACGATGGAATTTAATCAGTTGTGGCCATTTAGGTGTTATTAAAATTAAATAGTTATTCATCTTTTCTTGCCTTTTTTACTTTTAAATATATTAATGCTCCAACGAAACAGAATGAACATATTCAAGCTGTTTTAATGAACAATAAAATTCAGGTAAAGTAATTTTTTGTCTCACTAACAGTTTCAAATTCACTTCAACACGCTCTTTTTTAATGTCGCGAATAGTGAGATTTTCAATCACGTCTTTGTGGCTTTTTAAATACTCAATTAGAAGAGGGACACCACTTTCATAAGTAAATAACATACGTACTTTTATTCTACCTAAAACAGGTTTTGCACCTGTACCCGGTAGTATTCCACAATTAGGCGGTGGCGTATTAGGGGTTTCACGTTATAGCCAAAAATCACAATATGCAGAGCAATTTTATCGTTGGCTTTATTCCCCAATGGTAATGGATCACCTAATTTTATTAGGTGGAAATAGTAATCATAAAAATTTTAGCCATAATCAAGAAATTAGCCATCGTTATCCATGGATGACGTTGGCTTATCAAGAAATTAATAAAGGAATACGAGAATCTTCGGTGCCTAATGGTAAGTTATTTAATTTACGCCAAGCCGAAGTTATTATTGGGCAAGGTATTACTAATGTCGTTAATAATATTATGACGATAGACGAGACTATCGAGTATATAAATCAGCGTTTGTTGATTGATACACAAGGTGAACGGTAAGGTTTACTGATATAGCAGGGGATGATGATATCCCCTGTGCATACATTATTACTCGCCCGCTAATGCTCTTGGAAATAATAAGTTGTTTTCTAAACTAATATGATTCATTAGGTCGTCGATAAACTCATTAATACCATTATAGAGCACTCGCCATGTGGTGCAGGCTTCAGGTGGTGGTGTGACGTTTTTGGTAATAAATTTAATCACTTCAACAATTTCACCTGCATCATCATGTTCGTGTTCCATAACACTAATAGGGGCTCCAGCTTGGCTTCCTAAGCCATTTTTTATCATGGGAAAAAGAATACGTTCTTCTTTCATCATATGACTGGTTAGCTCATCTAATAAAAGTGTTAATTGACGAGTTAATCCTTTCGGGACAGTCGGTTTCGCTTCATGAACATGTTCTACTTTTTCTGCTTGTAAAATAAGCTCTGGTAATTGTGCTCTGTGTTTGTCGTGGTAGCGAACAATAATAAAATCAATAATTTCGCTTAATGGCGCTTGTCGCCAATCTTTTTCTAATGGTTGTTCTGACAGAGCAATTAATTTACTTTCAATTTTATCAATGTCGAGCCCAGCTTTTTCTGCAGATTTGCTTAATGTTCTTTTTCCGCCACAACAAAAGTCGAGGTTATATTGGCGGAATATGGCACTGGCACCAGAAATAGATAGGGCTAGTTGGCCAAGCGTTTTATCACGTAAATTCATATCGGCATCTCGTATGTTATTAAAATTAAGCGGACAGTGCTCTTAATAAAGCAAAAGCTTCTTTTACTTGTTCTTCTGTTACGACAAAGGCACGTAATACGTCATTCTCATCAAAACCTTTAGCGATAACACCCGATTGTGTTGTATTAATATTCCAAGTTAAGTCATTACGTGCGGTTTCACCGGCAAGATGTAGAGGCATTAGTGGTGTTTTCACCCGAATAATCATTGGCGGTAAATTCAGTGGTGTATTATTTTCACTTACAAGTGATTTGGCTAAATGCATCGCACTTAATTGTATTGGCTGTAAAAAGGGTAATAAATTACCGTTGATTTGTGCGCAATCCCCTAAAGCATAAATATCACTATGACTACTTTGCAGATATTCATTTACCATAATTCCTCGATCGGTATGTAAACCCGCGAGGTGAGCTAATTCCATATTGGGTGCGAGCCCTGTGGCGGCAATAACGCAATCAACCGTTAATTGATGATGTTGATTAAATGTCGCTAAAATACCGTTATCGGTTTGTGTTAATGATTGTAATGGTGATTTCAGCATTAAACGTACACCAATTTCAGTCAGGCTTGATTGTAAGCGACCACTGAGATCGGAGGGGATCAGAGAAGATAATAATTGCCCTGAAATATCAGCAAGGATCACTTCTTTGCCTGCTCGACTAAAATCCATAGCTAATTCAGTGCCAATTAATCCTGCCCCTAAAATTAATATACGTTTAGCTTGGCGAATTTGTGTTTCATAAGCTCGGTACTCTTGTTGACTATTAAGTGTAAACATTAGCTTATGGCCTGAAATAGCAGGACAATAAGTTTTGGCTCCTGTAGCTAATACTAATTTATCGTAATGCCATTGTTCACCTTTGGTACTTTTAATACGTTTTTCATCCGTATTAATATCAACAATTCGCGTATAAGGATGGATCGCGAGTTGATACAGTTGTGCAAACTCTTGGGCTGTTTGTTTGGTTAAATCATTTGCACATTGAGCCTGGCTAATAACATGGCTTAAATCCGGCTTGTTATATTCATCAATACTATCTGATGCAATTAAGGTAATGGGAACATCTGCATTAAATTTGCGAATATTTTTAACTAATTGGCGCGCAGCGAAGCCTGCACCAATAATGACAATCCCACTACTGAGGAGATCTGTACTCATTTTGCCTCCTTTGCAAGTGCATCAAAAACATCTTTTCCTAGTGAGCATTCAGGGCATAAGAAGCTATCAGGGACTTCACTCCATGGCGTATTAGGTTGAACGTTTTGTATTGGTTCACCTACAGCCGGATCGTAAATCCATTGGCATACACTGCATTGCATTCGTGGGCCTAAGTCGATGGCTTCAACTTCTGTGATAGCTTCAGGTTGTGATGAGGTTGTACAACAAGATTGAGTTGTAGGAAGTGGTGCTAAAGCCCATTGGCGTGCAAGTTCGCGTCCATATTCACGACAAATTTCTTGTGCTTGCATATCTGGGCGCCATTTGGTTTTTAGTGCTAGTGCGGTTTCAAATCCAGCGTCCATTAAACGAGTTTGAATGCGGTCAACCGCGCTACCATTCCAACCATAACTCCCGAAAGCAGCCGCTTTTTTATTACGAAAACGTAAGCCTGTCATTTCTTCAAGCATGGCGGCGATTTTTGGCATCATGACATTATTCATCGTTGATGAACCAACAAGCACGCCCTTAGAACGAAACGCACTGGTGATAATGTCATTTTTATCACTTTTGGCGACGTTATAGCTTTTTACAAACACATTAGCGTCAACTTCATTGATACCTTGTGCAATGGCATCTGCCATCATACGGGTATTATTAGACATAGTGTCATAGAAAATAGTGATACGATCTTCTTGATAATCGGCAGCCCATTTTAGATATAATTCAACAATTTGTGTTGGATTATCACGCCATACCACACCGTGAGACGTGGCAATCATATCGACAGGTAAATTAAAGCTCAAAATTTCATTAATTTTCGGTGTTACAAGGCGGCTAAATGGTGTCAAGATATTGGCGTAATAACGTTGGCATTGTTCAAATAATTCTGTTTGATCAACTTCATCATTAAACAACCGTTCATCACAATAGTGCTGACCAAAGGCATCATTACTAAATAAAATCGCATCACCCGTTAAATAGGTCATCATGCTGTCAGGCCAATGTAGCATTGGCGTTTCAACAAAAATCAGTTGTTTGCCATTGCCAATATCTAGGCTATCGCCTGTTTTAACGATATTAAAATTCCATTCAGGGTGATGATGATGCCCATTGATTGAGTCAATGGCGTTTGCTGTGCAATAAATCGGGGTATTAGGAATAAAAGACATCAGCTCAGTGAGTGCACCAGCGTGATCTTCTTCTGCATGATTAATAATAATGTAATCAATCTGTTCCAGATTAATTTGTGTTCGTAAATTTTGTACAAATTCACGACTGAATTTATGGTCAACGGTATCAATAAGCACATTCTTTTCTTCACGTATTAGGTAGCTGTTATAGCTACTACCTAATAATGTTTTGTATTCAGTGCCATGAAAATCACGAACTTCCCAGTCACGTTGTCCAACCCAATTAACATTATTTTTAACATGAATAGCCATTTTGTGTTGTTCCTTCTCATTAATCTTTTCATAGGGATATGCATTGATATAATCAAGAAGCGTGCCAGTTTTTATCTTATTGTTTTAAAATAATTTTTGTTTTTATAGTCATTTATATATTGTCAATATGACTATCTTTATCATGTCAAAATGACCATAATAGCGGTCATAATGACTATGAGGTGTTTTTATGGGTTTTTCTGTTGATGTGTTGGCTAAAATTGCCATTGAATTACAAAAAGATGTTGGTCACCAAGATAGATTTCAGCGGCTGGTGACCACACTTCGGCAAGTGCTAAATTGCGATGCCGCCGCGTTGCTTCGCTACGAGCCTCATCAGTTTATCCCATTAGCCATAGATGGCCTTGTGCCTGATGTATTAGGGCGTCGTTTTTTACTAGAAGGGCATCCTCGTCTCGAAACGATAGCGCGAGCAGGGGATGTGGTGCGTTTTCCTGCAGACAGTGATTTGCCTGATCCTTATGATGGCCTTATTCCAGATAGAGAGCATTTAAAAGTGCATGCTTGTGTGGGGTTACCGTTATTTGCAGGACAAGATTTAATTGGCACTTTAACACTTGATGGAATGGACCCTCATCAGTTTGATGCTTTCAGTGATGAAGAGCTTCGTTTAATTGCGGCCTTAACTTCTGGTGCATTAAATAATGCGTTATTGATTGAGCAACTCGAAAATCAAAATATGTTATTTACGCCAACTAATACGTTTAAGCCCACAGTAAAAACAGAAATTATTGGTTTATCACCTTCGATGATGCAACTGAAAAAAGAGATAGAAATTGTTGCACCCGCAGATATGAATATTTTAGTGAGTGGCGAAACAGGAACCGGTAAAGAGCTGGTGGTAAAAGCCATTCATGAAATGTCTAATCGTGCAGATAATCCGTTAGTCTATTTAAATTGTGCCGCACTTCCTGAGAGTGTGGCAGAAAGTGAATTATTTGGGCATGTAAAAGGGGCTTTTACCGGAGCAATTAGCCATCGTAGTGGTAAATTTGAAATGGCAGATAATGGCACTTTATTTCTTGATGAAATTGGGGAGCTATCATTATCACTCCAAGCAAAATTACTGCGTGTTTTACAATATGGCGATATTCAACGTATTGGTGATGATCGTAACTTACGTGTTAATGTGCGTGTAATAGCAGCAACAAATCGTGATTTATGGGAAGAAGTCTTGGCGGGAAATTTCCGTGCCGATCTTTTCCATCGTTTAAGTATCTTTCCTTTGCATGTTCCACCATTACGAGAAAGAGAGGAAGATATTTTGCTATTAGTGGGTTATTTCTGCGAGCAATATCGTCAGCGTTTTAATCTTATGCAAGTGATTATTAGTCCTGAATTACGCCTTTATTTATTGCATTATTCTTGGCCGGGTAATGTGCGTGAATTAGAACATACTATTCATCGAGCGATCGTATTAGCGAGGGCAGGGAATAAGACAGACAGTCTTATTTTACAAGTTAGTCATTTTGCTTTAGGCACAGAAAATCTTACTCATCCAATATCACAATCATTACCATCAGCGGACAAAAATTTAAAAGAAGCTACGGATGAGTTTCAACGAGATTTAATTAAACAGGCATTACTACGTAATAACCAAAATTGGGCGGCAACTGCACGAGAATTATCGCTTGATCCGGCTAACTTACGTCGTTTGACAAAACGTTTAGGGCTAAAATAATAATTTTAAAAAGAAATGCTCTAAACGAAAAAAGGTAATCTGGGTGCGTGATCCAAATTACCTTAAATAATTAAGAAAGTCTGCTCATAATTTTTGATACTTTCTTAAAATAACCATACTCAATTGCAATTAGTGAATTGAGTAGAAAACATAGCGCAACATAAAGTCAGCGATAATTGCGATAACACAGCCAAGTGCAAAAATAGACTCAGTTGATTGACCTTGATTTTTAGGGGTTAGGAATTTCACTAAACTATAGCCACAAGCTAATACTGCAAAGGTGGCTAAGATCCAACAGGCAGTCCGTAGCGAACCAATAGAGTAATACACTTGAATAGGCGATAATGGGAATGTCACCGATTTTTGGCTATAGAGTGTGCGAGTTAAATATTGCTCATAAAAAGGTTGATACAGTAATCGGCCAATTAAGCTAAATGCCATTATTCCCCATAATTGCCATTTCCAGCGTATTGGGAATGAGTCTTGTGGTATTTCAATACCTAACTTACTGCCTACGTGTTGTAATACTTTGATCAGCAAAAAGAAAATAGCGGCACCAAGTGTTAACATCGCGCCGAAGAACATGATGTAAGTGTTAGGGTCCATCCATGTCAAAATAGAGGTATGGCGATAAATCGATGCCATACAATAAATATCAAATAACCCAATCAGAATACTGCTACTTAATAACAGCATTGAGAGTTTGCGAGTGCGCCAGAGCCATAAAAAGGTTAATCCTAGGCAACCGACAAAAATAGCAGTGACGGCGACTTCACGACTTAACCAAGCAGAAAAAACATTTCTAATGGCATTAGGGGCATTTAATGGCACACCTAAGTGAGTTATTGAAGCGATAGAGCCTAAACCTGCCAATCCACAAATAACAAATAAGGCCAACAGCATAAAGCGATAGTAGCTTTCTGCATTGAGATAATGAGAAAGGCGACGAGCAAAAAGCCCTGTTGTTAGTGCAAGACCAATGGTCGCATTCATCATAAATGTGAAGATTAATAATGACCATTCATTCATTTTCTTTCTCCCTTATTATTAATTCCGTCATTGTTTGCACCCTGATGTGGGTTAATAACAAGGTTGGGATGTGTTATTTCAGGGGAAGGTAAACCCGTGACATAATCTAAATCGCCATAGCGTTCACGCAGTTCATCAATAGGGCCAAATTGGATTGCACCTAGCGGACAAGTGGCGACACAAACCGGTTGTTCACCTTTTTGCTGTAAATCGATACAAAAATCGCATTTTGACATCTGTTTGGTTTCTGGGTTCATCTGTGGCGCGCCATAAGGGCAAGACCACGCACAAGCACCACAACCGACACATTTGTCGGTATCTACCATGACAATGCCATCACCTTCACGCTTATGCATTGCTGTTGTTGGGCAGTTTTTAACACAAATCGGATCGTCACAATGGTTACAAGAGATAGATAAGGTGTAAGCAAAGACATTATTGACCAGCGCACCTTTCGAATTACGGGTATACCCCCCGCCAGTGATTTCATAGACACGGCGAAATTTGCGTCCGACATCAAGGTTGTTTTTATCTTTACAAGCAACCTGACACGCTTTGCAACCTGAACAGCGAGCGCTGTCGATATAAAATCCTAACTGTTTACTGCTCACAGCGGGATAAACGATAAATTGACTCATGCTTTTGCTACCTCGACCAATAATGTTTGGTGAGCATTGCCGTGTGCCATTGCGGTGCTACGGGATGATGTTAATACATTGGCACATCCACCTTGATCTATGCCTTTTGCATCAGGTTGCCACCAAGCTCCTGCTTGCAAGGCCACGACGCCAGGCATAATTCGTTGTGTTAATTTGACGGGCACCATCGTTACTCCACGATCGTTATACACTTTGACTTTCTCGCCCTCTTTGATGTTTCTATCTTGGGCATCTAACGGGTTTAACCAGAGTTCTTGGCGTTGTACTTCTTGTAACCAAGGGTTGGCAAACTGCGTTGAGTTTGCGCGATTACGCCCTTTCCATGTGATAAGTTGTAACGGGAATTTATCCGTTAGCGTATCTTCTGGGCCTTCAATAGCGGGTACGTAATGAGAGAGCGCCGGAATATCGACATTATTCATGTCATATAAGCGTTTAGAGAAAATCTCAATTTTGCCTGATGGTGTTGGGAATGGGTTGTTCTCGATATCTTGGATATTTTTCTCAAATGCCACATTTTGAGTATGTGGACGATGTTTTAATAGATGACGGCGTTTAACCAATAGCTCTTTAAAGGTTGGAATGCCGTCTTCAGGACGTTTAACACTGGCGTCATCGACTAAATATTCAATCCAATCGCGATCAGTCTCTTTGCCTTCGCTAAATTGTTCACCAACGCCTAATTTATCTGCAACTTCACGTAACCAATCGTAGTCAGTACGACGTTCAAATTCAGGTTCAATCACTTTTTCAGAAAGAATAATGTAGTCGCCATAACTCCATGTACCACCGATGTTCCAGCGTTCTAAGAAGCTGGTTTCAGGCAGTAAAATATCGGCATATTTTGCACTTGGTGTCAGATACAGATCGCTACAGACGATAAATTCTACCTTTGATTCATCTTCAAGGACTTTAGCAGCATGAAGAATATCGGTATTTTGGTTCGTCATGTAGTTACCCGCCATTGAGAAAATCATCTTGATTTCAGTATCAAGTTTATCGGCGTTCAGTAACCCATTTTGTGGTGTGACTAAATTTTTGTCTTCACACGCTTGCACCCAGTTGGTGATATTAATTTTCGCTTTTACTGGGTTGGTTAATAGGCTTGGCCCTGCGATGGTTTTACGCAATTCAGAGTTTAAAGCCATACCATAGCCGGCAGCCCAACCACCTCGAACCCCCACATTACCGGTGATCGTTGCAAGTAATGTTGCACCACGTGCCGTCCGTTCACCACAAATATGGCGCTGAGGCCCCCAACCTTGCATCAATGCTGCCGGTTTTGTCGATGCATATTCACGGGCTAATTGGCGGATAGTATCAGCAGGCACTTTAGTGATAGGTTCTGCCCATTCAGGTGTTTTCTTAATGCCATCTTTTTTACCCATCAAATAGGCAACTAAAGATTCATTTTTACCTACACCTTCTGGCATTTGGTGTTCATCAAAGCCAATAGTGTATTTATCGATAAATGCTTGATCGTGAAGGTTCTCACTGACGATGACATACATCATCGCATCCATCATGGCGTTATCCGTTGTTGGTAATAATGGGATCCATTGATCAGCTAAAGAAGAGGCGGTATCAGAATAACGAGGATCAACAACAATAAACTTAGTGCCATTTTTCTTCATTTTTTGGAAGAAATGGTTTGAGTGACCAAAAATCGTTTCGTTAGGGTTATGGCCCCATAAAATCACAAGAGGGGTGTTTTCTAATGTATCAAGTGTGCTACCACTAGCAGCTGTACCGTAAGTATAAGGGGTGACTGCAAGGGTATTTCCATTACTAACGGAGTGATAGTTTTCTAGAAAACCCCCTGTGATATTAAACAGGCGACGTAACATATTCGCACCCGAGAAAATACCGCCAGTCACACCTGTACTTAAGCTGACAAAGCGTGATGCGGGGCCATATTGCTGGTTAATACGCTGCATATTTTGCGCAATAAGAGTGGTCGCTTCTTCCCAAGTGATCCGTTCAAATTTGCCTTCGCCACGTTTGCCAACGCGTTTCATTGGGTATTTTAAACGGTCTGGATGATAGACAAATTTTCGATAACCGCGGCCTCGAACGCAGGCACGCATAATAGGCATCTCTTCATCTAGATCAGCATCGGGACGTGTGCTAATACGGGTGACTTTGCCATCCTTTACGTGGGCTCGAATATCACATTTACCGCCACAGTCAAAGCTACTGCAAGTTGAAACAACCCGTTCACCCTCTTCGGTCGTTATTGATTTTACTGGGATAGCGTTATCGGTTGTCGCAGCAAAGGAGTTTGATGCGAGAAAAGGAAGGGTGACTAATGCTGAGCTCGCTTGAATAAAGTGACGGCGGCTAACATCGTTGAGAATGCTCTTTGTATCACGATCGTGATCGGACTGATTGCTCATAATGAACTCTACCTTAAACATAATAGGCGGATCCCGATATACCCGATACTTGATATAAAGAATGTGCGTGATTTTTCTAGGCTATGAATAAAGGGAATGTCTGGTATCCGCTGCATTATTATTGAATGCATAGATAATTGCAGAGTGCTTGAATTAACATCTGCGAGAGGGATAGTAGTTGATTAATCTTTTGCCAACATTCTAAAACCAGACAATGACATTTGAATTTCAGCCTATTTACTAAGGGTGTTAAAAGCGCGTTTTTTGATTGTTAACAAAGTTTATTAAATAGATATCAAGAAGGTTGAAATTTCACATAAAATATCTTCATTATTTATTAATGTATATAGCGGTTTTAATTATATAACTCATTATTTGCCAGTGTGTAGAGTGCGTGAGAACTGTTATATTAAAAAGGACGAAAATAAAAAAAGGTAACCTAGACTGTGAGAAATGTACCGTTAAAAAGCGTTGATTCACTTGACCGAGATGTTATTGCGCTGGGTACAGACTATTTGCCCAATACGCTGTTAGAAACACATCAACATCGTCGAGCGCAATTTTTATACCCTGCTACGGGTTTAATTGAAGTGAGTACAGATGATGGTGAGTGGATTATTCCACCGTCTTGTGGTGTGTGGATCCCACCAGAAACTGGGCATGAAACTCGTATGTTAGATGTGAGCACTCGAAGCTTGTATATCGAGCCTTCCGCAGCACCTCGTCGTAGCAAACAATGTGAAGTTGTCAGTGTTTCTCCTCTTTTTCGCCAGTTACTGCTCGAAGCTGTAGATGTGCCCGCAGAATATGATAAAAAAGGGCGAGATGGTCTTTTAATGCAGTTAATCTTATGTGAGTTAGCAAAAGCAAAACCGTTACCGTTTTTTGCGCCTATTCCACAAGACAGTAAATTAGCTAAATTATGTCGTGATTTTATTCGTAACCCAAAAATAGATTCTTTACCGCAACAGTGGGCAGATAAATTACATAAAAGTGAGCGCTCTTTTAGCCGTTTTTTCCGCAAACAAACAGGAATGTCATTTTCACAATGGCGACAACAAGTCTGTTTATTGAATTCATTAACACAAATTTTATCTGGGCGCGGTATTACTGAAGTTGCCTTTGATTTAGGTTATAACAGCGCGGGCTCATTCTCGACAATGTTTAAAAAACAGATGGGACAATCGCCTTCTCATTTTAGTGCGGATGGGCTGAAATTGGATCGTTTTTAATATTTAATTTCAATTACTATTCCTTTTAAGATTCTTTACAATATTTTAAATAAAGAATAATTCTTTTTAAGATTTACCTTATATGTGAATTACGTATTTATTACTATCTTAATAAAAGTAAAGTATACTAAATTTATATTTAACTAGTTGATTGATATATATAAAATAACAAATACTTTTAATGTTAGTTTTATATGAATATAATTATTATCTGATGATGAAAAATATATCTTTTTACTTTTCAGGAAGATGATTGTTATATGTATAAAATTTTAAACACTTAATTTTTGATTCTTATCTATTGAAATGGATCTGTTGTTATTTATTTTCTTTAGGTGATTAAATATTAAAACCCATTAATATTTAAGTCATGTTTTTTTCATTTAGACATAATAAATTACAATTATCGTAATAGTTTAGAGTGTATGATTTTTATATTCTACTATACTCATTCATTAGCTCATCATGTTAATACAGAAGTCGTTACAATAGGGTTAAGAATATGTCAAAAGGCAATTCAAATAATAATACAGGCCAGAAGATAGGATTACTTGCGTTGATTGCCATCGTAATCAGCTCAATGATAGGTAGTGGTGTTGATGGATTACCGCAAAATATGGCGGCAACATCTGAAATTGGTCCAGTCATTATTGCTTGGCTAATTTGCGGTTTTGGTATGTATTTTATTGCCCGGATTTTTATGGTGCTTTCAGATATTCGACCTGATCTTCAATCAGGTATTTATATGTATGCTCGTGAAGGATTTGGTGCTTTTGTTGCTTTTATTGTTGCTTGGGGTTATTGGTTAATGACCATTTTTAGCAATGTTGCTTTTGCTATTATGGTGATGGATACCTTAAATTATTTCTTACCGGGTGATTTTAAAGGCGGAAATAATATTCCCTCTATTATCGGTGCTTCTATTCTTATTTGGGGATTTAATTACCTTGTTTTATCCGGCACGAAATTGGCGGGTGCGATTAATATTATTGGTACGTTTGCGAAGTTAATTCCTTTAAGTATTTTCGTGTTTATACTGGTTTACTTCTTGAATTATGAAGAGCTAACTAATAATTTTTGGGGAAATTCAGCACCTATTTCAGCTGATAATTTAGGGCCTATTCCTGCACAAATTTTAGCACCTTTAGATGTTGCTCTGTGGTGTTTTATCGGTGTCGAAGGTGCGGTTGCGCTATCTGGTCGAGCGCGCAATAAAAAAGATGTGGGCAAAGCAACATTGATAGGGTTTATTGTCTCACTGATTATTTGTATTTTTATTTCAGTATTACCTTTTGGTGTTTTACCGCAAAAAGCATTAAGCATAATACCAACACCATCAACAGCTGGAATATTAAAAACTGTTGTTGGCGATTGGGGTGAGTGGTTAATTAATATCGGCGTATTAGTGTCCGTATTAACCAGTTGGCTAGCTTGGACGATGATTTGTGCTGAAATACCTATGGTTGCGGCTCAAAATGGTACCTTTCCTAAAGCATTTTCAGTAAAAAATAAAAATGGCGCTGCCTCTACCTCTCTATGGGTGAGTAGCCTATTTATGCAATTGGTTGTCTTTGTTGTTTATTTTTCTAATGATGCTTGGCTAACAATGTTAGCTATTTCTGCATTAATGGTTCTACCTGCTTATTTGGCGACATCAGCTTATTTATTACAGCTTTGTTTGTCGGGTGACTTTTCAAAATATGCCAATAAAGGTAAGGCGTCTGCTTTAATTAGTGGATTTATTGGATTAATGTTCTGCTTGTTTATGTTTTATGCTTGTGAAATTAAATATTTAGCGATGGTGCCTATTTTACTGACATTAGGTATTCCCCTTTTTATTTGGTCGAGATATCAAGAGCAGAAGACGCTATTTAATCCAACAGAGCGTATTTTATTTGTTTTTATTATCTTACTGGACGTATTGACGATTTTTCTATATCTCAATAATTATATTGAATTTTAATTATTGCATAATTATTAATTGAAATTTTTTCAATGAAATGAATCAGATAATGGCAATATCAATCAATATTGATACCTATGGAGGTGTCTATGAAGTTTAATCATCATGTATTATTTGTCTCATCTGCGGGGCTAAAAGAAGATAGCCCTGCAAAACAAGCATTAGGATCATTAAAACATGCAATTACTGAGCGTGGTTTTATCGCTCAAATTGCAGATAATATTGATCATGGGATTAAATATATAAAAGAGAGCCCTAAATACAGTGCGGTAGGTATTTTCTGGGATAAAAACAATCCAAAAATGAATATAGAGAGTGAAGCCTTTATTTCATTATTTAGAAAAAGAAATCCAACGACACCTATTATTCTACTGTCTGAAGAGAATATTACCGATAATGTTTCTATTAATATTCTTAAAGAAGTAAGTGAATATATCTATCTCTATTCAGAAACCGCAACATTTACAGCTAATCGTATTTATACTTTAATTCATCGCTATGCAGAGAGCCTTTTACCTCCATATTTTAAAACATTAAAAGATTTCACTGAGGATGGTGATTACTATTGGGATTGCCCAGGACATATGGGCGGTATGGCTTATTTGAAACATCCTATTGGTATTGAGTTCATCAATTTCTTTGGTGAAAATATGATGCGTGCTGATATTGGTGTCGCAACGGCTGAAATGGGGGATTACCTTATTCATGCGGGACCTTCAAAAACATCAGAAGAAATAGCAGCAGAACTATTTGGCGCTGATTGGACATTTTATGGTGTTTCAGGTTCATCCGGCTCCAATCGTATTGTGGCACAAGGCGCTATTGGGGCAGACGAGATTGTTGTTGTGGATAGAAACTGCCATAAATCATTGAATCATGGCTTAACACTTTCACAAGGACGTCCAGTTTATTTAAAACCTACACGAAATGGCTACGGTTTAATTGGTCCGATCCCAACCAAACGCTTAACACAAGCCAGTATTAGCAAACTGATAAAAGAGAGTCCGCTAGCCGAAGGTGCTATCAGTCCTGAACCGACTTATGCTGTTGTGACAAACTGTACTTATGATGGTTTTTGTTACAACGTAAATGATGTGGTGAAAAATTTAGCAACCAGCGTACCTCGAATTCATTTTGACGAAGCTTGGTACGCTTATGCGCGTTTCCATCCTTTATATAAAAATCGTTTTGCGATGGATGTATCTGAAGATATTCCTAATCGTCCTACCCTTTTTGCCGTGCAATCAACACATAAAATGTTGCCATCACTCTCTATGGCATCAATGATCCACGTGAAAAAAAGCGAACGTGCGCCGTTAAATTTTGATGACTTTAATGACTCATTTATGATGCATGGCACCACTTCACCTTATTATCCTATTATTGCTTCCATTGATGTTGCAGTCGGAATGATGAAAGGGGAATCTGGTTATTCTTTAGTACAAGAATCGATAGAAGAAGCCATTGCATTTCGTAAGGCCGTCGTTTCTGTCAAACGCCAATTAAAAGAGCAAAATGGTGATTCTGATTGGTTCTTCGATGTATTACAGCCAACTCAAGTACGTGATCCGAAAACTGGCGAAAATCACAGCTTTGAGCAAGCACCTCTCGATTTGTTAAGCCAAGAGTCTGATTGTTGGACATTAAAAATCGGTGATAAATGGCATGGTTTTTCTGATGAAGATATTGCTGATACCGACAGTATGTTAGACCCTGTTAAAGTAACAATTACCTGCCCTGGTATTACTGCCGATGGTCAATATCAAAAGATGGGTATCCCAGGTTATGTCATTACTAAATTCTTGGACGATCGGCGTATTGAAATTGCAAGAACGGGGGACTATACCGTTTTAATCCTCTTTTCTGTAGGGGTAACTAAAGGTAAATGGGGAACGTTATTAGAAAGTTTACTGACCTTTAAAAAGCTCTATGATTCCGATGCGTTAGCGATAGATGCTATTCCCTCACTAAAAGAAATCTCTCCTCAATATGCAAAAATGACATTAAAACAACTCTGCCAATCTATGCATGAAAAGATGGATGAGCTTGATTTAATGAAACATATTAATGATGCAGTAAATAGTGATCCAGAACCAGTCATGTCACCAGCGGAAGCTTATCAAAAAGTCGTTCGCTATAAAGCAGAACATATCCCTTTAGATGATTTTTCAGGGCGTATTTCGGCGAGTATGTTAGTTCCTTATCCACCGGGAATTCCTGTTCTTATGCCGGGTGAACGCTTACCTAAAGGAGATCAAGGTATTATTGGTTACCTAAAAGCCTTACAAATTTTTGATAAGGCATTTCCAGGGTTTGAGCATGAAATACAAGGGATCAATGTCGATGAAAAGGGTGATTTTTGGGTAAGAGCGATTGTTGAAGATGAACGCATTGCGAAAGAATTACCTTCACATGTGAAATTCAAACGCCGTGTGTCAGCAATTAAAAAAGGCCGTCAGTAATTAATGACAACATTATGATGCGATGAAAATATCTGGCGTGGGATTAGGCGCCAGATATTATTATCTTAAGGTAAGAGGTTTTTATGGCAAACAAATCAGAAACCACATCGTCAAAGAATACGCCCCCCGCGGCGAGTGATAATGGTGCAAAGTTGGGTTTATTTGCCCTGATTGCAATTGTTGTGGGCTCTATGTTAGGCGGTGGTGTGTTTAGCTTGCCACAAAATACGGCGGCAAGTTCAGCGATAGGGCCGGTTTTGATCGCATGGATTATTGCGGGTATTGGTATTTACTTTATTGCTAATGCGTTTCGCTTATTATCTGATTTACGACCAGATCTTCAAGCTGGTGTCTATATGTACGCACAAGAAGGTTTTGGGTCTTTTATTGGATTTAATGTTGCATGGGGATATTGGTTAATGACCGCATTTGGTAATGTGGCTTTCGCTGTTATCTTGATGGATGCATTCGATCAGTTTTTCCCCGGTGTATTTACCGATGGCAATAATTTAAATTCCATTATTTGTGGTTCCATTTTAATTTGGGGCTATAACTTTTTAGTGTTATCAGGAACGAAAGTTGCGGGCTTTGTTAATACACTCGGAACCATTGCTAAATTAGTGCCATTGGTCTTATTTGTTATTATTCTGGGTGTGCTGAATGATTATTACCAATTATTTAGTAACTTCTGGGGTACATCACCACAAATTATGAGTACGGTGGATAATAAGGCAGAGCCAGTGTCATTAATGTCCCAAATACTGGCACCGATGACAGTAACCCTATGGGCATTTATTGGTGTTGAAGGCGCTGTCGTTTTATCTGGTAGAGCAAAAAATAAAAAAGATGTTGGTAAAGCAACCTTATTAGGCTTTTTATTAGCATTAATTATTTATATTTTATTATCCATCTTACCTTTTGGCATTATGCCACAACCACAACTGTCTCAATTAAGTAATCCATCAACTGCGGGTGTATTAGCCAAAGTTGTTGGTAATTGGGGGGACTGGTTAATGAATGTCGGGCTGATTATTTCGGTTTTAGCGGGATGGTTAGCATGGACAATGTTATGTGCAGAAATTCCGATGGTCGCAGGGCAAAAAGGTGCATTTCCTAAAGCCTTTGCACGCACCAATAAAAACCAAGCCGCAAATACATCTCTATGGGTGAGCAGTATTGTGATGCAAGCCGCGATGTTATTGGTTTATTTCTCAAATAATGCATGGAATACCATGTATAACATTAGCGCATTAATGGTTGTTCCCGCTTACATTACTACAACGTTATATATCACTAAGATTTGTATTAACCGCCAATATGATCAATATGCAAAAACAGGAAGAGGATTAGCCTTATTAAGTGGTGTATTAGGTGTTATTTTTTGCCTCTTTATTTTGTATGCAAGCCAAATTCAATATGTTGCATTAGTCCCAATTTTATTGACATGTGGACTGCCTGTTTTTATTTGGTCACGTAAAGAGAAACACGATAATAAACCTATTTTTCAGAAAAAAGAGACGCTTTATCTCGTTATTTTATTACTACTTGATGTGGTAGTTATCGGTTTACTGATGAAAGGAATTATCACGCTTTAATATTCTCTCATATTGCAATCAATAACCTCACGTGCCATGGTGATGCGTGAGGTTATTTATACTATTGATCTAATAGTGAATTATGGTTAATTGTTTTTTTTCTTACAGTATGACGTAAACAATAAGGCAAAAAGATTAAACTTAATGCAGTCATAATAGCCGTGGCAATTAATACAACAAAAAAGGCATTTTCAAAGGCTAAATTTGCTTGAGATATCACAAGAGAAGCCACATCATTTGGTAATTTTTCTGCCACAATAAGAGCCTCATCTAAACTGTCATAGGCTGCATCATTGATAGCTAATGAGTCAGGTAGTACGAGTTTTAAGGTGTACACTGTACTCATCAAACTGCCCATAAATGTCACTCCAATCACGCTCCCTAGCTCATAAGCCACATCTTCAATGGAGGCCGCCATTCCTGCTTGTTTATCAGCAACACTTAACATAATGGATGTCGATGCGGTGGTAAAAATAATACCTAAACCAAAGCCGATTAAAAATAAGCTACCAATTAACACCATGGGTGATGTTGTTTGATAAACAGCAATTAACCACAGATTTCCTATCAAAGTAAGCATAAATCCGGCAATAATTAAGCGAATTTCTCCTAGTCGTGTTAAAAAATAGCCCGCTAAAGGGGATGCCAACACAGAGCCGATTGGAATAGGTAAGATCACTAATGCTGCATTTAAAGGGGTAAAACCCGCAACAAGCTGTAAACGCTGGCTAAGTAGTAATTCAATGCCCACAATGATCACCATAGAAAGCACCGCCATTAAAATCCCGATACTAAAAAAGCGGTTTTTAAATAACCCAAAATCAATCATCGGGTGAGTTTGTTTACGTTGGCGCAAGGTAAATAGTGTGAGAAAAATTACTGCAATTACACCTGTAATAGTGACTTCATTCCATTGTGTATAAGGTTTTCCTAGTTCTTTTAAAGAATAAATAGTGCTGATTAAACCTACTAGGATCAGTATTGAGCTTAAATAATCAATTTTATAGTTACCATGTCCAGCAAACTTAGGAATAAGCCAAATCGAAAATGGTAATACCAAAAGCACAATAGGGACGTTAATTAAGAAGACAGAGCCCCACCAAAAATGTTCAAGCAACATCCCACCAATTAAAGGCCCTAAAGCCGCACCGCCAGAAGCAACCGCAGACCAAATGCCAATCGCAATAGCGCGTTCTTGCGAGTCGCTAAAGACTTGGCGCACTATTGACAGAGTAGCTGGCATACTCATTGCGGCTCCAACTGCTAAAAAACCACGAGAGGCAATTAAGGTCGTTGCGGTGGGTGAAAATGCGGCACACAAAGAAGCGAGAGCGAATAGCGGTAACCCACAAATAAAGAGTGTTTTATGGCCGATCCTGTCTGTGAGCATACCCGCTGCAGGTAGTAATCCAGCAACAATTAACGGGTAAGCATTCATTATCCATAATTTTTCTGATGCACTGGCGTTTAAATCATGAGTTAAACGTGGCAATGCGGTATAAAGCACTGTGACATCAACAACAATGAGAAACAGCATACTCGATACCAAAAGTAGTACTATCCAACGTTTATAATCTTTTATCATAGAAATCTCAGTTATTTTTATGTGTATTATTTTTACTAACGGCTACAATATAAATCCATACGGTCGTATTGAAAAGAGGTTTTTTTATGGGACGGCAAAGAACGATTGATAGAGAAAAATTATTAGAAGCGATCTTCGATATCGTTATGGAACAAGGTGCTGCCGCACTGACGATTGATACTGTTGCAAAAAAAATGGGGATCTCTAAAGGGGGTGTTCAATACTGTTTTAGCAGTAAAGAGGCGATGATTGATGCCATGTTTGAACACTGGGAAGGTCACTATGAAGCGCAGTTTAAAAAGGGTGTTGAAAACGATAACTCGCCAGAAAATCGTGTTGCTGCACATATTCATGCGACCCATAATCATGACAAAGTCGCTTTTGCCAAAGGTGCGAGTTTGATGGCGGCATTGTTGCAGACGCCTGAGTATTTACAAAGTACCAAAGAGTGGTATCAACAGCGATTGGCGGGATTAGATACAACAACGGAGGTTGGAAAACGTGCACGATTGGCATTTTTAGCGACAGAAGGCACCTTTTTATTGCGTTATTTTGGACTAATGGATATTGATGATAACGAATGGCAATCTATCTTTGAAGATATTGATTCAGAGTTGCTTGAACAAGAGAAAAAACAATAAAAAAGCATGTTGCTAATAATAAAAACAACATGCTTTTTATTGAAGATAATATGACTAAATGGAATTAGTAATACATAGCAATAAGTTTATTATCGAGCTCTTTAACGTCAACGGGGGTATCGAAAATATCCTCGATAATATCGGCTTTCATGATCTCTTTTGGTGAGCCATGATAATACAGCTGTCCATTACGCATGGCTAAAATATAGTCTGAATAGACTGAAGCAAAATTAATATCATGAATAACGATAATAATGGTTTTTCCTAATTCATCTGCAGCTTTTCGCAGAAGTTTCATCATTATTACCGCATGTTTCATATCAAGATTATTCAGTGGCTCATCAAGCATGACATATTCTGTATCTTGGCATAGCACCATCGCAACATAGGTACGTTGACGTTGTCCGCCTGATAACTCATCTAGATAGCGATGACGAAATTCAGTTAGATTTAAAAAAGCTAATGACTCATCAATGACTTTTTTATCATCGAGTGTTAACCGCCCTTTGCTGTAAGGATAACGCCCAAAGCCAACTAATTCTTCTACGGTTAAACGGCTGACGAACTGGTTTTCTTGGCGCAGTATTGAGAGGTTTTTTGCCAGCACATCACTATCTGTTGCCGCAACATCCATACCATTAACACTGACCATGCCGCTTTCAGGAAGCAATAAACGCCCAATAACAGAAAGTAGTGTGGATTTACCCGCGCCATTAGGACCAATGATCGAAGTAATACCGCCACGTTGAATGGTTGTTGTAATATTATCGAGAACGGTTATATCTTGATAATGCTTTGATATCTTATTGATTTCAATCATATTAAAGTCTTCTTAACACCAAATAGATAAAGAACATCCCACCAACGAACTCAATCACAACAGAAAGTGTTCCTGTCATTTTTAAGCCATATTCTAAAACCAGTTGCCCACCGATTAAGGCAATAGTACCTAGTAGGAAGGCAACAGGCATTAAGAAACGGTGTTGGCTACTGCCACTGATATGGTAAGCAAGGTTAGCGACAATTAAACCTAAGAAGGTTAACGGGCCGACTAAAGCGGTCGAAACAGCCACTAAGACAGAAATGAGTAACAGAATATAAGTGGTCTGTTTGCGGTAATTAATGCCAAGGTTAATCGCATTTGCTTGGCCTAATGCCATTACATCAAAGCTATAACGCATACGCCAAAGTAAAACACCGACGACAACGATAATGGCTAAAGCGCAAAAGATAAGATCAGGGGTTGCACGGGTGAAGGTGGCAAACATGCGACCTTGTAAAATGGAGAACTCATTAGGATCCATCAAACGTTGTAATAGTGTGGCTGAACTACGAAATAACGTACCTAAGATAATCCCAATCATCAGGACTAAATTGATGTTAAAACGTACCGAGCTAAACAACCAACGATAAAGTACAACCGAAAATAGCACCAACAATGTTGATTCTAAAAAGAATTTTGATAAGTTCAACATCCATGACGCAGGCATATCGCCTTCAAAAAAGACAAACACGGTTTGTAGCAATACAAACAGAGCTTCTAACCCCATAAGTGATGGTGTCAAAATACGGTTATTGGCAATAGTTTGGAACAATATTGTTGAAACACCCGCGGCAAAAGCCACCACAATCATGGTGAGAATAATGTAAGCACGATGAGTCAAAATATAAGAGATATTACCGTTTAGGTTTATCGTCATAAATAACACAATAGATAATAACGATACCCCTAATAATAACCAGATACGTGACATGGGCGAAAGGCGCGTTTTCTTATGTTCGGCAGCGCCAGTACATTTGCTAATTATGGATGAATTAACTTTTTGCATAACGTTGCTGCTTTAGTAGTAAAAAAAGGAAAATAACGGCACCCACAGCACCTAAAATAACACTGGCAGGAATTTCAAATGGGTAGCGAATAAGTCGGCCAATGACATCACATAATAAAACAATCGCACCACCACTTAAGCAAACCCAAGGGATGGTTTTGCGGATATTATCCCCCATCACTAAGCTCACCAGATTGGGCACAATTAAACCAAGGAAAGGCAATGCACCAACAACAGACACCACAACACCACTAATCAGTGCAATAATCGATAATCCTATTATCATCACTTTGCGGTAATTCAGCCCCACGTTAATGGAGAACTCTCGTCCCATTCCGGCAACAGTAAAACTATCTGCAACCCAACACGCCATGATTGCTAGAGCCCCAACAAGCCATAACAGCTCATAACGGCCTTGTAGCACACTTGAGAAATCACCACTTGTCCATGCATCTAATGATTGCAGTAAATCGAAATACACCGCTAAGAAGATGGTGAGTGCACCAATAACCGCACTAAGCATAATGCCAACCAAAGGCACTATCAGTGTTGTTTTTAAGGTGATCTTTTGCAGCAGCAACATAAACAACAATGTACCAAGAAGGGCAAAAACAGTTGCGACCATCATTTTGGTGAAGATGCCTGCCGCTGGAAAGAGCAGCATGACGACTAATAATCCAAGACTTGCAGATTGCGTTGTTCCAGCAAGAGACGGTTCGACAAAGCGGTTTTGGGTGAGTAGTTGCATAATCAATCCTGCAACACTAATGGCACCACCGGCGAGTAATAATGATAGCGTTCTTGGAACACGGCTGATAAAGAAGATATCGCGCATATCGGGATCAGTAAAAAGCGAAGCAGGAGTAATATCTCCTGCGCCGATGAATAGACTGATCATTGAGAGGATAGCGATACCCCCTATCCCCAATGATAAATGGAACGTTTTCATTCAGTTACTTTATTTTTTTGATCCAAGGCCTGATTAATTGTATCCATTAAACGAGAGTAAGTTTGGATCCCGCCAGAGATATAAATGGAACTTGCATCAAGATAGATAACTTGGTCTTTGTTCCAAGCATTTACTTTTCTAACTAGTGCATTATCAAGAACTTGTTGAGCTGGTTGTGAATCTTCACGACCAATGGCTGCATCACGGTCAATGACAAACAGCCAATCTGGGTTAAGTTTTAACAGTAATTCAGAGTTGACGATGTTGCCGTGTGAACCTGGGCTATCAAAAACATAAGCGGGTTCAAAACCTAATACGTCATAGATAAAGCCAAAGCGAGAGCTTGGGCCATAAGCCGAAATTTTACCGCCACTGACTAAAACCACCATTGCTTTACCTGCGTCTGGTGTTTTGGCTTTTACGGTATCAATTTTGCTATTGAAATCAGCCAGTAATTTTTTAGCTTGTTCTTCTTTGCCAAAAATTTGACCTAATGTTGTGGTGCGTTCAGCAAGGCTTTCAACGAAACGCTTCGGATCGATATCCATTGAAATCACAGGTGCAATTTCACTTAATTTTGCATATGCATCACGAGCACGGCTACCACTTAAAATTAAATCAGGCGCTGTTGTGCTGAGCTTTTCATAGTTTGGCTCGAATAAAGCACCTTCATTGATATAGTCATTCGGATTGGTGTATTTCTCTAAGAATTTTGGTAAATGAACATTCGTTTGTGGAAGACCAACAATAGAAACACCTAATGCATCAATAATATCAAGGGTTTCCATATTCATCACAACCACTTTTTGCGGGTGTGCAGGGATTTCAGTTGTCCCTTGGAAATGTTCAATCGTGAGAGTTTGTTTCTCCGCTGATTGTGCTGTTGATGCGTCTTGAGCGTTATCACAACCTGCGATAACAAGTGAAGAAAGCAGTAAAAACAGTGGGCTTAATGACTTTTTAAACATTCTCTTTCCCATATTGTTGCAACACGAAATAACACGGATCTTTACAGCAGTGGCTTAAATGTCGATCCACAAAGAAGGCGATAATACCATCAAAAACATAAAGAGTAATGATACTAATTCACATTCTCATAATAATAAAGGATTAACTTGACTAAAATGGCGAAATTTTGTGAGAGATCATTAAAGGAAAATAAAGAACAAATTTTGTGACGTGAAAGAACTCTTAAGATTATTTGCTCAATTTGTGAAGAGCGTCAAAAGAGTAGGTCAAGGAGAGACAATTCCGAACCACTAAGAAATATCGTTAGCCAGTATCATTGCGTATACTTCATTCAAGCAGAAACAATCCTTATTTTAATCTTACTTCGGTTTCTGTACTGACACAGTAATGAATGCACAAGAGAAAGCCTTGTTATCTCTAGGGTAAATCGTTGCCAACTCAAGAGGGTTTTATGCAAAAGAAATATATTTACTTATTTTGTTCTGCTGGCATGTCAACATCTCTTCTCGTGACCAAAATGCGAGCACAAGCAGAAAAATATCAAGTGCCTGTGGTTATTGAAGCATTTCCTGAAACCTTAGCGGCACAAAAAGGACAGGATGCGGATCTAATTTTACTTGGTCCACAAATTAGTTGGATGTTGCCTGATATCCAAAAATTACTCCCGAATAAACCGGTCGAAGTGATCGACTCTCTGTTATATGGAAAAGTAGATGGCTTAGGCGTGTTAAAAGCCGCTGTCGCCTCTATTAAAAAAGCATCTGCAACAACAAATTAATTTTATTTTTTTATTATTTAATTTTTTATTCCAGTCAAAGAGCGAATTTTTCAGCAAGCCGAGTAATTAGCGGCATTTTAAGGGTATTTTTCTATGAGTAAGTTCATTGGTTCACTTGAAAAGGTACTCCTTCCTTTTGCGGTTAAAATTGGAAAGCAACCTCACGTTAATGCGATTAAAAATGGTTTTATTCGTTTAATGCCGTTAACCCTTGCAGGGGCAATGTTTGTACTTATCAATAACGTCTTTCTTAGTTTTGGTGAGGGCTCCTTTTTTTATTCTTTAGGTATCCGCCTTGATGCATCAACAATAGAAACACTCAATAGTTTTAAAGCCATTGGGGGGAATGTCTATAACGGAACATTGGGTATCATGTCATTAATGACACCCTTTTTTATCGGTATGGGATTAGCCGAAGAGCGAAAGGTCGATCCTATCGCCGCGGGGTTACTCTCTATCGCTGCGTTTATGACTGTCACACCTTATAATGCTGGGGGAGCGTATGCTGTTGGCGCCAACTGGTTAGGGGGCGCAAATGTTATTTCAGGTATTATTATCGGTCTTGTTGTGGCTGAAATGTTTACCTTTATTGTGCGTCGTAATTGGGTGATCCGCTTACCTGATAGCGTACCAGTTTCTGTTTCACGTTCATTCTCGGCCTTAATCCCTGGTTTTATTATCTTATCTGTTATGGGAATTGTTTCGTGGGGATTAGGACATTATGAGACACATTTCCACCAAGTTATTTTGGACTCTATCTCAACGCCTTTAGCCTCGTTAGGCTCTGTAGTGGGTTGGGCGTATGTTATCTTCACATCATTGTTATGGTTCTTTGGTATTCATGGTTCACTAGCGCTGACAGCGCTTGATAGTGGCATTATGACACCATGGGCATTAGAGAATATTGCGATTTATACAGAGTACGGTTCTGTTGAAGCCGCATTAGCGGCAGGTAAGACATTCCATCTCTGGGCCAAACCGATGTTAGACTCCTTTATCTTCTTAGGGGGTACGGGGGCAACGCTGGGGCTGATTCTGGCTATCTTTATCGCATCTCGTCGCGCCGATCATCGCCAAGTGGCAAAACTGGCATTACCAGCAGGTTTATTCCAAATTAATGAACCGATTATTTTTGGTTTGCCTATTATCATGAACCCAGTGATGTTTATTCCCTTTATTCTTATTCAGCCTATTCTTGCCGCAATTACTGTGACGGCTTATTACTTAGGGATAATCCCACCGGTAACAAATATAGCGCCATGGACGATGCCAACAGGATTAGGTGCATTCTTTAACACTAACGGCAGTATTGCAGCACTGTTATTAGCGCTGTTTAACTTGGGTGTAGCAACACTGATTTATCTTCCTTTCGTGATTATTTCAAATAAAGCTCAAACTGAAATTGAAAAAGAAGAAAGTGAAGAAGATATTGCTAATGCGTTGAAATTTTAAGTGATAGAAAACACAAGTGCAGAGGTTTCTCTGCACTTGCCAGTGTCAAAGAGGAAATATGATGTTAGATATTGAAAATGTCGTTGATAGCAGTGCAACCGATGATGAATTTGAAGAGATCATTATGGGGCTTATCATTAACTCAGGCCAAGCTCGTAGTGTGGCTTATGGCGCATTAAAAAAAGCCAAAGAAGGCGATTTTGAAGGCGCTAGAAAGTTAATGGAACAATCTCGCGAAGCATTAAATGAAGCACATAAAATACAGACTCGTTTAATTGGTGATGATCAAGGTGTAGGAAAAACGAAAGTCAGTTTAGTATTAGTTCACGCGCAAGATCATTTAATGACATCAATGTTAGCCAGAGAATTAGTAACAGAATTAATCGAGTTACATGAGAAGATAAAATAAGATGAATATTGTGGTGGAGTCATTGAGAGCACCAAGCGAAATACGCATGGTCTATGAAGATCAGCTATTTAATGGCAAAAACTTTCATGTCTTTATTTATAATAAAACAGAAAGTGTCAGTGGACTGCATCAACATGATTATTATGAATTCACCATTGTTTTAACAGGGCGTTATTATCAAGAGATTAATGGTAAGAAGGTGTTATTAGAGCGGGGAGATTTTGTTTTTATCCCTATAGGCTCTCATCATCAAAGTTTCTATGATTTTGGTGCAACACGTATTTTAAATGTGGGAATTAGTAAGGCCTTTTTTGATAAACATTACTTCTCGTTATTGCCTGCTTATTTTATCGCTTCACAAGTTTATGAATTAAAAAATGAGTTTCTCTCCTATATTGAATCTGTTATTGGCTCTTTGAATTTTCGCCATACGGAATTTAATGAATTTATTGAAATTGTCACCTTTAATGTGGTGAACAGATTACGACACCATCGAGATAATCGTATTGAAGATGATATTCCTTTATGGCTAAGAGATACCGTAAGCGAGATGCATGACAAACAAAAATTTGGTGAAAATGCATTGGTTAATATGGTGAGGTTATCAGGGAAATCACAAGAATATTTAACCCGAGCAACTCGGCGTTATTACGATAAAACACCAATGCAAATTATTCATGATATTCGAATTAATTTTGCGAAAAAGCAATTGGAAATTACAAACTATTCGATAACAGATATTGCCTTTGATGCGGGTTACAGTAGTCCTAGTTTATTTATTAAGACATTTAAGAAAATAACTTCGCTAACCCCAAATAGTTATCGAAAAAATTTATGTAGTATTAAAGAAACAAACTAATTCATTATTGGGCGTAATAAGTTAATCAACAATAAAGATTAAATTTATTAAAAATAAAAGAGAAAGAAGAAAATAAGCTTATTTTCTTTATGGCTCTTTACGCCTTAATTTTGCCATTAATACACAAATAACAGCATGATTACGCTGTATGGGAGTGTTTTATGAGTCATAAATTAAAAGTTGTTACCATTGGTGGCGGAAGCAGTTATACACCTGAATTATTAGAAGGTTTTATTAAACGTTATCATGAACTGCCGATCACTGAATTATGGTTGGTGGACGTAGAAGAAGGAAAAGAGAAGCTCGAGATTATTTTTGAGCTTTGCCAACGCATGGTAAAAAAGGCGGGTATTCCTTTAACCATTTATAAAACCCTTAATCGTCGTGAAGCGTTAAAAGATGCTGATTTTGTCACAACACAATTGCGTGTTGGTCAATTGAAAGCAAGAGAACTTGATGAATCTATTCCGTTAAGTCACGGCTATTTAGGACAAGAAACCAATGGTGCGGGCGGGTTATTTAAAGGGCTACGCACGATCCCTGTTATTTTCGATATTATTAAAGATGTTGAAGAAATTTGCCCTAATGCGTGGATCATCAACTTTACCAATCCAGCAGGCATGGTAACAGAAGCGGTTTATCGTCATACCAACTTTAAGAAATTTATTGGGGTTTGTAATATCCCAATTGGTATGAAGATGTTTATTACAGATGTTCTTAAGTTAACAGATAAAGATGAACTCTCCATTGATTTATTTGGCTTAAATCACATGGTGTTTATTAAAGACGTTATTGTAAATGGCCAGTCTCGTTTCCCTGAATTATTAGACGGTGTTGCTTCAGGCACATTAACTGCTGGCTCTGTGAAGAACATTTTTGACCTACCCTTTAGTGAGGGATTGATCCGCTCTCTTAATCTGTTGCCATGCTCTTATTTGCTGTATTACTTCAAGCAAAAAGAGATGTTAGCTATTGAAATGGGCGAATACTATAAAGGTGGTGCTCGCGCTAAAGTAGTACAAAAAGTCGAAAAGCAACTGTTTGAATTGTATAAAAATCCTGATTTAAATATCAAACCGAAAGAGTTGGAATTACGTGGAGGGGCTTATTATTCGGATGCGGCCTGTGAAGTGATTAATGCTATTTATAATGATAAACAAGCTGAGCATTATGTGAATATTCCTCATCATGGTCATGTCGATAATATTCCAGCAGATTGGTCAATTGAAGTGACCGCGATTTTAGGGCGTGATGGTGCTAAACCTCATCCACGTTTAACACATTTTGATGAAAAAGTGATGGGATTAATTCATACCATTAAAGCCTTTGAAATCGCGGCCAGCAAAGCGGCTATTAGTGGTGAATTAAATGATGCTTTATTAGCGATGAATTTAACGCCATTAGTACTTTCAGATAAAGATTCAGAAGTGCTTACGCGCGAAATGTTATTAGCACATAAAGCGCATCTACCTAATTTTGCTAAAACAATTGCTGAGTTAGAAAAAGCCGCTCATTAATTGTCGGTAGATAAAAATAAGTAATAAGGAGACAGAATGGCTGGTTTATTAATTGTGAATGCAGATGATTTCGGACTGAGTAAAGGCCAAAACTACGGCATTGTAGAGTGTTTTCGTCATGGAGTGGTTAGTTCAACAACGGCACTTGTCAATGCTGAAGGAATTAAACATGCAGCACAATTGTGCCATGAGTTACCTGGTCTGGGTGTAGGGCTTCACTTTACCTTGACGATGGGTAAGCCGCTGTCTCCTTTACCTTCTTTAACGCGTGAAGGTGTACTAGGGAAATGGGTATGGCAAATGGCAGAAGAGGGCAATTTACCGCTGGATGAAATTCGAGTTGAACTTAACGCACAATATCAGCGTTTTATTGAGATTTTTGGTCGTGAGCCTGACCATATTGATAGCCACCATCATGTACATATGTTTAAGCAAGTTTTTCCCATCGTGGCGGAGTTTGCCAAAGAAAAATCGCTACCGATACGAGTTGATAGACCGTTAGCGCAAAAAGAAGGGATTGATACACAAGGTGTGATAAGTAGTGATGGTTTTGATAGTCAATTTTATGGAGATGAAATCACTCAAGCTTTATTTTTAAAGGTGCTTGATGAGTCGAAAGCGCGTCATGAGCACTCTATTGAAGTGATGACACATCCAGCTTTTGTGGATAATCCATTACGTGCGAGTGGTTATTGTTTTCAGCGCTTAATGGAACTTGAAGTGTTAACAGATATGACGTTAAAACAAGCGATTATTGGACGAGGTTATCAATTGGGAACGTATCAAGATTTAATGAAATGATTTGGAATGTGATTTGGATGATTGATGTCTGTGTTATTCCCTAGTGTGGGTCTTTTTGAGTTATTTTGCCTCTGTTTGTTATAACGCAGAGGCGTTTTTGTTTTTACCACTGTAGAAATCAAAACCGATAACCAATATTGCCGATAAGTGCATAACTTGGATAACTTTTCCCTGCCATTTTAAAGTAACTGCCTTCATAGCCTAAAGTAAGTGTAATATTTTGTGGTGATGTAAATGTGATACCGGTTCCCCAACTGACAGATTTAGATGAATTATCTTTATTTATATTTTCTTTGGTTTGATAACTTATTCCACTGGCACCAATTGTGGCATAGAGATCAATAAAAGATGTTAGAGCATAAGCAGGCCCTAAAGCGATAGAAACATAACGTAACTTGCCATTATCTGATAATGATTGATTCGATAAAGTTCCTGCAAGTTGTATCGAGATTTTTTTATTAGCGACAGGTAATGCTTGAATTCTCATATTAATCCCATTTGCTGTGGGTAAATCTTTCACTTTAATATAAGCATAACCAATAGAATATAAAGGACGATCACTTTTAGCATAAGTGAAAGAAGTAAAAAGTAATGTAGAAGAGAATAGTGATAATAATATTTTTTTCATAAGAATAATGAATTTAATAATAGTCAAAATAAGAAAAAAGCACATATTATAAAAATAATATGTGCTTTTTTTATTATTAGAATCGATAACCGATATTAGCGATAAATCCATCCATGACAATTTTACTATCGCTCAACTTGTCAAGTTTATAGCGGCTATTTTCATAGCCCAGTGAAATAGAAACCATTTCAGCAGGATTAATGATCAAGCCAGCTCCCCAGCTAAATGCATTTTTCTTGATTGTATCGTTGAGATCCACACCTTTAATATTCTTCATCTGAATTTGGCTAATACCAGCGGCACCATAAACACTTAGGTAATCATTTAAGCGTAGAGTAGGGCCTGCCATAACAGAATAATAGCGAGTATCTACATCTTTTAAGAACTGTTTAACAGGTTTGTTTAAATCGTAATCTTTTTGAGCGTATGAACCTGTGATAAGAACACCGAGTTGTTGATTAAGTTCTTGGCGTAATGAAATTGTGCCACCATGCATCGGGTTTTGGCCTTCCATTTTGAGTTGTGCGTAACCCGCTGAAAGTGTTGTTTTGCCAAAATTAAGATCTTCTTGAGCATAAACAGAAGATGCAGCTAATAAACTAGAAATAAATAAAGTTGATAGTAATTTTGTTTTCATTAGTTATATCCCATAATTAAAATAATAAGAACGCATTATTAAGCGATCAAATTATAATAACGAGTCCATTTATAATGGAATAAAAAATAGCACGAGGATTTAAATATGGTTGTTTTATTAAAGTGGCTTATTAATTATTGTCAATATTATATAAATAATAATATATATACGATATAAATCATCATGGAAATAAATAAGAATTAAAATAAAGGCTCTCTAAATAATAATAGACAGCCTTTTTAGGTTTATTTAAGTCCTAGATCACTTTGTAGACTAATGACTTGATTTTGTAAGTTTTCTAATTCAAGCTGTTTTTCCATCACTGATTTTGATGGGTTGTTTTGTGCTGCTTTCATTTGCTTATCAATTTCATTGATCTGCTTTTGAATATCATTTTGCCCTTTGGTTTTTTGGCGAATTTGATTTAACAGATTATTCATTGATTGACTTAATGCACGTTGACTAGCTTGTTTACTTTTTAGGTCTGCATTGGTCTGTTGTTTTTCTTTCTCAATGGCAGCAAGAACGGCTTTAAACTCGGTGTTTAATGCTTGTTCATTACCTAGAATCGCTTTTTTTTGTTCAATACGGTTGTCATAAGTCCCTGAATAATTACAGTTAAATTTGGTAATTATACTGACATCACCCGTTGTCGGATCACAATCCGCGGGATTGGTGACACATCCACTTAAAAGTAAGCTCATGCCAACAAGGGAAAGAGGTAAAAATTTCATTATCATCCTTTTTAACGTTAACTAAGTCTTATTGCTGTGCGTTGAGTATAAAGACTATCAAGCTCTTCTTGTAAAGAGGCAACTTGCTGCTTCATCCCATCGATTTGTTTATCAAGCTGTGCGGTTTTTAAGCCATCTTGACGACTTTGAGCAGCGATATCACGCCATTCACCTTCACGTTTTTTCATATCCGCTAAGCGCGAACGAAGTGCTGCAATATTGGCATCAATACCTTTGAGTTGTTTCTCTGCGGCGTCTTTATTTAAACGTTGTTGTTTCATCTCTTGCTGAATTTTAGCGATGGCTTTTTTATCATCAGCAATAACGGCTTTCGCCGTGTTAGAAGCGCTTTGTAAGCGCTGATTTTCATTTTGAATATCAGCAATCATGGAATTAAGCATCTCTTCTTTTGTCGCGTAATTTTGGCGTTTATTGTCTAAATAGGCATTGGCACCAATACCAACACCACAACCCGCGACAGCAGCAATGAGCATACATGCGCCTTTATTGCTGGAATTTGAAACTAAGCAGCCTAATGCACCAATAGCGGCACCCCCCGCACAGGCTGTAATACCTGATTTGCTGAAAAACTCCATATCACTGTTGTTTTTCAAACGAGGATCAGTACCGTTATTACTTTGGCACCCTGATAAGGCAAGTAAAGCACTAATGCTAAGTACCGCCATAAGTTGTTTATTCATACCACATCTATCCCAAAGTCTCTGTTATTGTTTTTTACACGCTTCAAGCCATTCATTCCGTGAAACTTTACCGTTAGCCCAATATCCTTGAAGTCCTTGCATATACGTTGAAAGGTACGTATTTAAATTTGATTTACCTCTGGCCTCCATCAATTGGCGTACAACGTCAATTTGCGGTTTTACTAAAGAGGCGTCGTATGTTGTTGCCATATCCACTAACGTGTCAGCGTAATAGCTCACAACAAAGTCGAGGGTTTTCTTATGTTCGTTGACTTGTTCTTGACGTCGTTCACAAGTGGCATCTTTAGTGCCAGCAGGGCAGTTTTTTTCATGTAATGCGATTAATCGGTCGTAGAACTCGCCATCATCTTTTAATTTGGTACATAAAAAAGCACCTAATTGCAGTGAAGTACGGATAGCTTGATCACGTTGCTCATCACGCAGTTGTGCATTAGCCCGTAATGTATTTTTTAATTCAGCTAACTGTTTTTTCAATGCTTCATCTTGCACTTGGGTTGAGAGCGTATTCAGGCTATTAATGGAATTATCGCTATTGGATTTCGATTTATTATTTGCTGGCTTCTCATTACCTAATTGCTGCCACTCTTTTTCTATCTCTTTGATTTTGTCGCGTGATGTTAATGCTGGGGCAACAATGGCTAAACGAAAGCCGGTGTATTTGTTTTTATTTGCACCAGTGTCAGTGTAATAAGGCTCTTCTTGACGCCATGAACTGCGCATATCACTCTCCGGCGTGAGATAACTACCGCCACGTACAATAAATCCACCTGCTTGCCCATGTAAGCGGTCGAGTTTATTTAATCTAAAAGGCTCAAACATCATTTCAGCGACATTACCCAACATATCATGTAAGCCTAATGGATTGGGTGATAACAAACCGGTGAGTTGCAATGAGCCATTAGCGGATTGGCTGCCTGCTGACCAAATATAATTTTTGGTACCTTCTGGCATTGGAAAACGCACATCACGAAACTCGGAGGCTGAGACTTTTAGGCCACCACGCGCTGCGAACTCCCATTCTGTTTCTGTCGGTAATCGTGCAAAACCTTTTGCGCCATCTTCAACGGGTAATGTTTCTGGATGTTTGCTTCTTAACCATTGGTTATATTGGTCTGCAAATTGCATCGCTTCGTACCAACTAATATTCACTTTTGGTAAACGTAATTTATTTGAAGCGACAGGGCACTCTTTATTGTTAATCACGCTCTGCATGGCGTTATATTGCAGATCGGTAACGGGGTATTTTGCCATAAGGTAGTAACGGCCTTTTTCTTTGCCTTTTAGTGGAAAGCTACCCGCGATATGTTCAGCTCGTGATTGTTCTAAATACCCCCATTCATCACCTTCTTGCCCTAACGTCACGCTGTAGTCTTGTAAAGGCTGACTGAGAGGGATAGTCACTTGGCGAAATACCATTGAACCTTCACAAGGGAAAGGCAAGATCACATCATCAGGCAACGCTTTTGGGTTAACGAATTTATCGTCCCATTTGGCAGATACGGTAAAACTGCTAGATAACAGCGCAAATGATAAAGTTAAAAGCGATAAATTAAATTTCACGTAAGCTCTCCGCTGGTTCAATCGAAACGGCACGTAATGCGCCAATACTTGCCACTACTAAGGCCACAAGTAAGGCGCTACACATGGCGATCAATAAATCCCAAAACGTTAACTGACAAACAAAGGCTTGTTCAGGTAAATGGGTGCCTAATAATGTGGTAAATAAGGTGCTACCAATGCCATAAAGCCCAAGGGCTAAAATAAAGGCAATGCTCGTTAATAGCAGCGCTTGCAATACAATATATAAAGAAACAGCAAATTGACGAAAACCTAATAGGCGAAGGACTGCCATATCTTTGCGTTTACGATCAATATTGGCAAGAAAGGCGCCAATTAATGAGGCAATACAACCTAATAGTGAGACCCAAGCAATAACAGAGAAAATAACGTTAAGGACATAACTGATCGCTTTTACAGACTCTATTTGGCTTTTTTGTGTTATTACATCAATGTGTTGTTGCCTAAACCAATTATCTAACGGTGCGATGGCATCTAAATTTGTGGCGTAAAGGCGAGCTTTAGCAAACTGGGTTCTTGGTTTTGACTCAACTCCTTGTGTAATACCAAAAAGAGGCGCCTGATAACCATCTCGGTAATCTTCCATTGCCACTAAAACATCAAGAGAAACAAAGGCCGCCGCTCTTGAAAATTTGCTATCACTGATAATGGCGCCGACAGTAAAGGTGCGTTTGGCTCGTTCATTAACGCCATTAAGCTTACGGCTGATAAATAAGCGCACTCTATCGCCTACATTCGCCTGTAGCTTTTGTGCCGCATTGGCAGAGAGCACTAAAGTGTCTGCATTTTGGGGAATAGCGACACCTTCTAATAAAGGATCGTTGTCTGCCGTCGGGATAACTTCAGCGTTATCAATAAAATGCTGTCCATCAATTACAATATCGGCTTGTGTGTTTAAACTACGTGTTAATGGGATAACAAAACGGACTTCTTCTTTTTGCGCAATTTCATCAAACCAGCTTTGTGGATAATTACCATTGCCCAACATCCGTATTTCAAGGTTACGAGGATCATTTAGCAGTTGATTATGAAGCTGCGTTACAATGCCATTCTTTAATCCAAACAGCAGTAGCAGTGGTGCAATAACCGAGACCAAAGAGAACACAATACATAATGCGACTTTGCGATCGTAAATTAAGTCGCGCCAAGCGAGTGAGCTGAGTAACCCTAGGCGATTAGGATTGGCACTATTGTTTGATAAAGACACTACCGCCTCCTTCGAGTTGTGCGTGATAGTGGCTAAATCCAAAACGCTCGACTAAAGACCAATCGTGGCTAACAACCAGCGCAGAAATTTCCAGTTGCTTTACCATCTCTACAATGAGTGCGTACAGCGCTTGTGCATTATGGGGATCAAGGGCTGCTGTAGGTTCATCAGCAAGTAATAAAGCGGGTTCATGAGCGATTGCGCGAATAAATGCTGCCCGTTGGCGCTCACCAATGGAGAGTTGTCGAGGAAGACGATTAAGTAAAGGGCGTAATTGCAGATGGTCAATGGCGTGATCAAGCCAAGCGGAGTGTGGCGGTAATCCCAGCATTTTGCGAGGTAATTGAATATTTTGCATAACGGTTAAAAAGGGAAGCAATCCGCCACTTTGGAGCATAAAACCCAATTTTTCGGCACGCAATGATGCGAGTTGTGCCTGCTCATTACTCAACACCGCTTGTGTGATAATGACATCATCACCGAGTTGGAAATGAGTTAATTCATCAGGACGTAAGATTAACCCGATCATTTCTAGTAAGGTGCTTTTACCACAACCACTTAATCCTGTTAGCGCGCCAATTTCCCCTTTTTCAAGGGTCAATGAAGGAAGCGCAACACGAAAACCGTGTTGCGCATCACCACGCGTAATTGCCATGTCTTCAATCTGGATCATTAAGGCAGGTTTTCCAGTGGGACAGGATAAACGTGATCGCGCGGATCGCTTTGTGGTGCGAGGGATATCCAACGATCAACATCTTCGTTATAGCGTTGATAATATTGCAACTTGGTATTGAGTCGACGGATAAACTTCTCTTGCTCAAGGCCATCCCAGCTTTTCCATGTCTCTTCATCTAAGCCTAAAACTTCACTTAAATAAGGGAGATTTTCGATATATTCACCGAGTAAGCCCATTTCACCTAATTTGGTTGCCGAACCCTGTTTGATTTGATTAGGATCGTTACCCATTGTGGCAGCAATCGAACGTAAATCTGCAAACATATTGTCAGGTGAGATCAATCCTTCATTAGCCGCATTAACGATTTTTTTCATCACGTCACTTAAATCGCTAAGCTCACTTTTGGTCAGTAACACTTGTACTTCTGTGGTTGGGATATTTTGCTGTAATAAGTCACGATCACTTATCCATGCTTTAAAGACTGGGGGCGCTTTTGTACCTTGTTTTTCACCTAAATACGCTAAGCGCATGGCATAGCCTAAATCGTGTGCATCACTAAGTAAGGTGTCAGTTTCTTTATCTTTGCCATAAGTAGGGTCCGCATTTAATGCACTTCCCACAGTAGCTTCACCACGATAAGCGGTTTGAATTTGCGTGGTGACAGCAGTTGCTAAACTGTCGACCATACGACCAAAACTATTTACATCTCCTGAGTTGATAGGGTAGTAAAGCGATTTGTGTAAGAACGGATTCAGCGTTAATGCTTCATATTGCGTTTGTGCTGAAGCATGATTTTTTGCACCTGACGGGGTTTTTAAATGCAGAGTATAAAGTGCAACACCACGATAAGCGGCTTCTTGACGAATTTGTTCAGCATCGAGCTTAGTGGATGACAGAGGATCATCGCCCGTTAATGCGCCCGCGTCGGTGATTAAAATAACGTAACGCGCACCAAAACGAGTCCAATCAACATCATCAAGGGCTTGCATAACACCAGCATATGCATCTTCATCAAAACGACTACTTGAGACTTTTGCTTGACGCAATTCTTTTACTTTATTCAGGAAATCAGGGCCATCTTTTACGTCATTGGGGTTTACAAACATTTTGCTATCGTATTCCAATGCGGGAACGGCTTTGATATTAGAGCGAAACGCCACTAAACCAAATTTTACCTTATCCAACATATTGTCTTTTTCGATTTGAGTATAAACTTTCTGAATCGCTTCTTTGGTTCTATCAATGTAAGGGTCCATTGATATTGTTGAGTCGATAACAAACACGACAGCCGCAGAAAAACCTTGCATCATATTGTCAGCATCTTTGCTATCTGGCGTTGCTGGTTTTGTATTGTTTGCGGTTGCATTTGTATTCTGTGCGTCTTTGCTGTCTTTGGTTTGTGAAGAGACCGATGCCACATTAAGCACCCGCACTTTATAGCCCGCGTCAGTAAAGACTTCATCTGAGCCTAGTACAGGTAACAGATAAAAATTACTTTTCTGATCAATCATATAATCGGGCTCTTTAGCTAAAATAGCCGGATTGACTTTTTGATTTTTGATATCAGCTAAAAAAGGTTGATACTGTTTTTCTGGTGTTGGGCTTTCAAGTAAGCCTTCAACCGTTTGCTTATCTTTGAAAAACAGCATTGGGTTACGACCCGCAGGGTTAGTAAATGCGAGTGTTAACTGCATTTTCCATTCAGATGTGCAGCTTGCATTCATCCAACCGCTAATATGTCCCAAGCTATCAGGACCGACTTGTAACCACTCATTGGCGCCTTGTTTTTGACGTTGATAAACATAAAAACGGCTAAATGCGGGTTGTTCTTTACCTGCTGCACCAATTGTGTCTGCCACTTGGCAACCTGGGTAGGTTAATACACGCTGATAAAGCGTCTTTTTCCCCTCTTGTAATAGCGGTTTTTTCTCTTCAGCACTGGCAGGTGATGTTAGAATTAAACCGCTGAGAATAAGCGTCAGCCAATGCGCCTTTTTCATGTGACTTTCCTATTTTTTCAAAGCTTCAAGACGCGCTTTTGCGTCACTGTTTTGTGGATCATGATTTAAAACCGCTTCGTACCAATAAATAGCGGTCTCTTTGTCTGCACTAAAGCAACCTTGTGCTGATGCGGTTTCTGGATCGTATTCACGAGCATAATTTAGTGCGATTTCAACATCACCTGATTGCGCTTTATATGCATATAAACGCTGAGCAACATCACATTGATTGTTCTGTTTTGCGAGTGAGATCGTTGCGAGGATAGTTTTGCTATCGGGTTGGCTCTGTATGCAACTTTGTACAAAAGCGAGCGCCGTACCTGATTTCATATTTTCAACACTACACACACTTGGTGTTGATGGCTCTGATATCGGTTGTGGTGCTGGTTCACCTGCTGGATTGCCTCTTAGTAAGAAGAACCACGTTAAGATACCCGCTAAAATTAAGATCAGGATAATTGCTAAAATTAAACCAATTTTAGATTTTTTCGGTGCAGGTGGTGTCGGTCGTTGTGGCGGTTCATCTAGCTTAATTTCAGGAATAATCGGCTCAGGCTCTTTGATTGCTTCAGGCTTCGGCTCTGGTGGTGTTTCGACAATCGGCGCCGGTGGAACGGCTTGAGTATCTAATGTTGCCGTTGATTTTAATGCTTCACTTTGACCTTGTGCTTGAGAAGCTAATACACCATCACGAATACGTAATCGACCGATATCTTGTGTTTCATTATCGTCTTTTAACGTAAATTGATACGCCATTTGTAAGTTGCTAACGAGGGGATCAACTAACGTTTTATCAAGAACGATTTGATAACCGTCATCAGCATCTTCAAGAGACAGCTGGTGGAAAAAGGCATTACCTACCCACTCCCCTTTATCATTTAAGAAATAGCGATCTTGGTTGCGCTGAATGCTTAAATAAACAGGGGAAGCGTCACCTTCCCAATTACGAATACTTAATACCGCAAAGCCAGGACGAGCAGGTTGTACGGGTTTTAATTCTGGATTAAACACGAATTATGACTCCACGACGGATGATTTCATGGTTTGAATGATTTGGCCTAACTGTGCGTTTTGTTCAGCACTGATTTCTCTTCCTGCTGAATGACCTGCATTCTCAGTAATAACCGCCGATAAAGCGATAAGCCAATCAATCACAAATAAAAGGGTATAGTTAACTGGGTTGGTAGGTAAGCGGACTAAGCGCTCATCATCACCCCATTGCACGCTAGTGTTATCGGGTCTTTCAAAGATTTTATGGCCTACATTGATTTTGCTATCTGGCTTCTCAACACCGTTATCTTTGAAATTAAACCAAGTAATAAAATCACCCAATACATTATAAACACGAGATGATTGCTGTTCCGCTAAGTCATCACGGCGGGCAATGGCTTCAGTCCCTGCCAGAGTTTTCAACATGCGTTGTTCAACACCAAGACGATTAATAGCAGTGATAAGTTCATCAACTAACAGCACCATTATTTCTTGGTCGATGCCGAGATAGGTTAACAATGTATTGTTATCAGGTAGGCTACGCAGATGGTTTATCCATAATGCCATCACTTTTTTAGGGTAGGTAACCTCATTGCCGTGGCCTTTAGGGGCTTCATCTTCTTCTGGCACCAAAGAGATTGGCGCATCGCTAAAGAGATCAAAAGTCGGTTGTTCCATAGCAGCAAAGGCAGAAACTGGGGCTTGTGTTGCTTTTTTGTTGTCTGAAAGGGTATCGACAACCTCTTTTTCCTGCATATACAGGTCGTAGAGAGATTTACGAGACGGCAACAGGTAATCTAGTAAAGCACCTTGTAAATAAGGGCGGCTTTGCATAAAACGCAAAATAGTCGCGGCATTACGACGTTTTACCTGTAATTCCTCTTCACCACCTGATTGATACCATTTCTCAAGATGATGACCGATTAAATCACGTTGAATTTCTTGCAGTTGCTCACTGATACGTTCAAGTTTTAGTGATTTTAAGGCAACGGTTTCAAGATAATCAGCAAGGCGTTGCATACCACCATCGTTAAGCGACAACATGGCATCCCATGCTTGGTCTGGTTCACGAATATAACGTTGGACAGTTTCATCTTCAGCAAAGGTTTTTTTCATCAGATGTAATTGTGAAACGCTGTCCTCATTGAGCACACTCTCTTTGCCATTACTGATTTGAATAAACGGGGTAGGCATACTCGGTTTACGCACCAAGAAGGTGTTATTAAAGGCATTTCCATTCATCCAATCTGACATCCAAGGGTATTGACCAAAGCGTTCTAACATCGCCATTTTGATCATGCCCCCTTTACCCCATGATTGGCGTAATAACGCTTCATTCATGGTTAAGGAGTTGGTAATACGCATATCAAACATGGTCATCGCCCAAATCAAGCCAGAAGGGCGTTTAGCACGAGTTTGTGCATCTTTACCTTGCGTGTTATTGATCCATTCTGTGAGGACAGCCCCCACTTCTTTTACATCGGATTGTTTGTTTGATGCGGTACATACCACCAGCACATTCATCTCTTGGTTATCGGTATAACGCTCAAACAGATAGGCGACTTTACCCCGAAGAATAAGCTGAGCGAGTGGATTTGCGCTATCATCATTAACCTGACGGCGCACATCCGCCATGGTTTCAACCCCTAAACGCCCGCGATAACCCGGAAAATCCAGTAGCTCAACCTGCTCAAACAGCGTTTTACTTGGTGCATCTAATAACGGGACGACTAATTCAACCGTGAGTGCAGTTAACTCTGCTAATGAAAGGGTTACAGGGGCATCAATACGATCACCATGAACAGGACAAATGCTGATCTGACTATCATTGGCAGTATTGAGACGCTCTAACATATCTACGTTCATAATACTGTCGTTTTGTACTAACACACCGTCTTGTTCTTTGACTAAAGAAGAAAGCGGAGCCAAAACTAAAGGTGCATTGCCTAAAGAGGCAAGTGTGGTACTAAAACGCTGATAAGCAGATGTCAGTTCTGCAATGTCGCCCCATAACACTGAAAATAACTTAGCACGTTGGGCTATGCTGAGATAAGGCGCTAATTCAATCGCTTTAGGCCAATAGGTTGTTGCTAATTTCTTCTGACTTTTTTCCGCGTGGCGTTGCAGGTAATCCCATAATGAAACAACATCATCATGAGTAATACCAGCAACAGGTGTCGCACTGCGTTGTGTGCTTAATGAATTGATTAAACGAGAGATTTTTTCTTCATCTAATTCAAAATCAATTTTTTCCTGATTAAAGTCATACAGGTAAGCATTAGCGAGAATTTTAACGATCTCAATTTCGCTAAAAAGATGTAGCTCGACAGGAAACGCTTGTGTACCTTTTGTGGCGTTGCGACTAAAGCGAGTGACTAAGCCAGTGGCTTCTTTACCGCTACCCGGTGGGTTGATATGGTCGATAAAATCAAGTGTTTTACCTGACATGCTGGTTCTTAAACGACCTTCTTGTCCTGCGGCAAGGGCTGAGATCAGATACGATTTTCCTGCCTGAGACAGACCAAAAAAGCCCACTGACATTGGGCGTTGGGTCGCTAAGCTGAGATTTTTTGCCATATTACGGCTACGGCGCAGGCGATAGATAAGGCTATCGGCTTCGGTATTTAAACGAGGTGCATTACCTCTTACAGCACTTACCCAATCAATGGCTTTGCCTGCACCTTGATAAATGGCATCCCATTTGGCTGTTAACTGTTTTTCATCCATCATATTCATTTACCTAATACACTCCCGCTATCCAGCCAATAGGATGTTTCACCAATACCACTATCTGCTAACGTATTGAGTTTGAAGCTTAAACCGTTTTTATTAACGCCACCTTTGCCATTAATAAGCTCCATTTCTTCAATCCGTAATTTTTCAGATTTATTGTCATTATTATGGCTAGAGGCTCCGCGCTCTTCTCCTAGCTTAATATGCAATACGCTGTCTTCTTGGCTTAATTGTTGTGCCAATTTCGGATTTTTAATGCGTAAGGTATAAAGTGGCGAGGCAGGCCAACGGGCGTTATCTAATTGACGAAAACCTAAACGTATTCCGCCTCTGACTTCAAAATAGGTATCTGGATCAGGTTCAAATTTATCCTGAATATCTCGGTAATAAACGTCATTATCGGAAATCGTGTTGTTATTATCTAACATCCCTAAATAACGCACTGTTGAGTAAGTTTTAAAATTACCTGTCGAGAAGTAGAAGTTGAGTAAACGTGCATTCTCAGCCATTAAACACAACATTGCACCAACCGCGGCGGTTGATTTTGGATCGTCAATGCGGCCTTTTTTGTTGAATGGATACCAACCCCCCGTTTTGTAACCATGTAATGGCAATATACGAGAAGGTGGTACAGGCTGTAATACTTTTAACAGTGCTTGAATACCCGGTAAGCGAGAAGGGCGGCCTGTGAGTAGTAAAACATCACAGGAGTAGTAATAAAGTACCTCACACAATGCTTTTAAACTACGGGTGATGTTAATACGTTCACCTGAAATAAATTCAGCGTGTAGTTGTGTAAAGTTAATTTGCACTGGCACATTCAAGATAGAGAAGCTATCTCCGCCACCTAACTCTTTATTGGCGGCATCGTCAATATAACGTCGCACATGCTCTGTTGGTTGGACATCTAGCAATTCGCCAAAGGTGCTGTTAATACCTTCATGAGGCACTAATGGATCGAAGTTTTCGTATTGGCTTAAAATACGTAATCCGATTGGATTGAAGATTTGTAAGGTAAGCTGTTGACGCAATACTTGCTGACCCGCATCTAAACCTTCACTACCAAAAAGAGAAGACATCAGGGCATCGGCATCAGAAATACCCGCATCTGTTAATGCTGTGCGTAATGCAGGCAAAACACAGATCTGGATGATATCTAATAAAATATCATCACCCGCGATTTTGAATCCTTCGCGGAATAGTTGTGTTGGAATAATTTTGACGTTGCTACCGATACCCGTATCCAGTTTATAGCGCGTGATAACGAGATCGGTTGTTCCGCCACCAATATCAATTGAGGCAATCTTTAACGTGCTATCACCGGTTAATGCGCGGTTATCTTCCCGCACTTGGCTGGCAAAAAAGGCTTCAGTACGCTCGCCAAATTTAATTTGTGTTTCGTTGTAGAGGTAAACTAATTGACCACAAGTGGCCTCATCCCATTTCACATGGATGTTTGGCATTGGTATACGACATTGTTCATCTTTACCATCAAAACGCAGTTTTTCGTCAGTCGGGTCCCAATTCATCGCTTTCCAAATGAGGCCTAATGCGTTTTCCATGCACGTTTCAAAAATCGCGCGCTCTGGTTTTGGCATCGCAGGTGGGATTGTTAAAATGATATTACGCAATTGACGAGGTGCACTTGCGTGACTCATTTTAAGGCGTTGAGCTGGGCTGTTCATTTGCGTTAATGCCTGTGCTAACACCTCGGTTAACATCATGGTCATTAATGAACTACGTGTGTAGTTTGGCGTAAAGACAGGCATACGCTCATCAGGCTCTAAACGGAATAACGGTTCACCATGATCGTTTAGAAGGTATGTCATAGGTACAGCGGTTGCCAGTGGCTCTCTGTCTGTTTGGCCAAAAGAGCGGCTAAAGCGCCAACCTGGAGAATAGGGTGAGTCATCCCATAAATAACGTTTAGGGCTTGAAATACCTGTTGAGCCTTCGGTTCCTAAGCGTTGTGCTGCCATGCGGTTAGCTTCAGGGCCAACGCGACCAATAGTTGGCCACATAAAGGCATTATTTCGACCGCTATTCACTGAAAAATCTTGTTTACCGAATTCCGCTTGCGCAAATTCAACACGGCTTTCAAATGGCTCGTTGTAGATTTGATAGGGGTGGCTTAAATCACGCAATGTCATTTCATAAAGTTGAGTTAACCCTTTATTATCATTGATATGATCTTCAATTAAGATCCCACATGTACGTGAGTTACCCACATCAAGGATAAGGTCAACTTCAATGGCAGGCTCTTGCGGTTTGGATTCATTAATTTTGATCTCCGGTAAGTGGAGTTTCTCACCTAAGATATTGAGCAAATTGAGATAATGTGCCTGATGTTGAAACTCTTTCAGCGCCTCATCCAGTTCATCATGGTACATTTTGGTTACAGCCAGCGCTCTTTCACTAAAGACTTCCTTTAACCAACCATCAATCCAAGGTGTTTCAAGGAAATTTTCCACCTCATAACCTAGATAGGCGAGAGCAAAAGCAACACCAGAACGAACATCTTCTTCGTTTGGTGCGAGATAAGCCGTATTAGTGCGATTGGGTTCAATGCGAGTATCAAAAGCCACTACAATGCGATGTGTATGCCCATCTTCATCTGGCTCTGGCAGTTGGTGAAACATCATTCTCACCCAGTTATCAGGGCCTTGAGAGAATGAGCGTGGCGGATTAAAGCGAAAAAACGGCACTGGCAACCAAGTGTCATTGAGTAAATTTAATGACTCTTCAAGAGAGAAGCTAAATTCTGCTTCTCTCGGTGTTTGTGGTTGATTTTTCGGCGCTGGATAAAGATAGTTATCGTCTCGCTCATTATAGATGAGTCGCATTAACGGGCCGTTTTCGCCTTTTTTAACAAACTCACCATATTCTTTGCGCTGTGGTAGCGTAAAACCAAAATCCAGAAACTGAATATTGCTGTCACGGATAAGGGTGATTTTATCTTTATAATCGGTCAGTGGCGCTAACATGAATTAATTATTCTCCCGCTTCATTGATAATGGGAATGGCTGACTGTTCTCATATTTCCCTTGGCAATCAGCAATATTTTGGCTTCCAGGTTGGCAAATAATATTTGGCATCAAATAGTTTGAGCCATCACTACACAGAGCCTGACCTTGGTTATTTATATTCAGCCCACCGTGATTGACGGCTGCGTTAACAGGGGCTTTACAGGTCACGCCATCACTGCGTGTCATGACGACTTGCCCTTTACCATTATCTAATTGATAGTTCAGGCTCAGTGGTTTACCTGTTTTTTGATCTTGAATACCTGCACCTGCTTTCCATTGGCCATTAAGGAATTGGGTTGAGCCATTAGCTAACGCATTTGCAGGAATAGTCAGTGGTGTTGTGTTATCAGCCGTGGCTGGTGGTGTGACATCGGGTGGTGCATTAGGATCAACCGGAGGGTTGGCGGTATTGTTCTCATTCCCTGCATTTTGAGGAGTATCTGTTTTCGGTTGCTCATTTTGTGTTGTGGGATCAACAGGAGGCACATTCGATTGTTGCGCATCGTTGGGCGCGGCTCCTTCAGGTAAAGCACCTTGGTTATTATCTATTTGAGGATCAACCACAGGTAACCCCGTATTAGGATCAACTACTGCACTGTTCCCATCAGTGCTATTAATCACATTTCCATTTGCATCTACGGTGCCTAATGTTCCTGTGTGAACGGTACCTGTTGGTATACCAACGGTATGACCATTAGTCACCACAGTGGGAACGTTTGGCTTTTCAAGCGTAGGATCGGGTAGTTGAGGCGCTTCAATATTGGGTGTTTTAATATCAACCGTAGGTAACGTTGGCGCTGAGAAACAGCCTCTTAAGAAGAAAATAGCCAGTAGAAGTAATAATAAAGGTAACAGCCACCATAAGAAACGCCACCAAGGGCGCTTAGTCTCAGTGATAATGACTTTTTCTTGCGCTGGTGGGATCGTTGTTGATGTTGGTGCGATTGTCGCAACAACGGGTTTTAAGCAAGCAACAGGATCAACTCTTAGTTGTTGATTGGCGCTGACAAATCCCCAAAAGGTAATAATCGGTTGGCCATCAACAATAAAAATATGGTTTTCGTCAGGAAATTGGATGGTTTTACTGAGGAGTGCGCCAAAAAGCTGACTTTCTTTATTTCCAGCCTTTTGCCTCTCTTGTTCACTAAAAGCGATTAAATCATCTTGATTTTTTTTCAGCACAGCATAAGCAGCTGTACGCTCTTCTTCGGAAGCTGCAGACCAAGGAATAACCGAGCCGTCAATCGGTGAATACCAGTCAATGCGCTCGCCAGTTTCATTCGGCTGAGGAATGGCAAGGCATTGAGAAATATGTGCCTTTCCTTTCAAACGCAGAGTTTCACGTAGCTGCAGTGCAGAGATATAAACAGCCTGTCCATTTTCTCCCATCGGGAGGTAACTTTCTAATTTACCACTTCGTAAGAATGCTTTATTCACGACGATCATTCCGCTAGGCAAGATTATCTATGGGTAAGTTGGCTTATCCGTAAATAGGCTTTAAGGCTAAAAATAAAGATATAAAATTGATATACATTTTATATTATCAGAAATTAGGTATCTATCTAGCGGATTATTTAGGGTTAATTAACTGCTTATTATTAAAGACTTTTTTATTTCTCTTGCGTGAAAGCGGGAATATTGAGATAGCGATTGCTAACTTCAATATAATAATAAAATACACGCGATACGTGAAAAAGTTCACCCTCAATGTGAAACCAAAGAGGGTGAATTAAATATTAGAAATAGTAATTAATCATTATTTACAGTTCTTCGGAATATAATCTTCAATCGCTTTGCGAGTCATTAAACTGACTTCATTCGCATTACGTGCAGTGAAGACTTTACCGCCCGTTGCATTCGCCACACAGTTACCTGCACCCGTTCCTAAGATATCGACAACATTAATAACCGCGCGAGGATGAGCACGTTTTAATGTTCTGGCTGCTGAACATGGATCTTGATCGCAAGACTCTAAACCGTCAGATAACAACACAATAATGGTGTCACGATTATTGTCTTTAATTAGATTACTTGCACGTTTAATCGACTCGGCTAATGGTGTGCCACTATCTGGCTCAATACGCTTAATGTAGTTAAGCAATTTTGACCGCTCATTACCCCCATAAGCAGGGCTTGATTTCACAACACCACAGTCAGATGCTACAACGGTAGTGATTTTCATATCTGACGGAATGTTATTAATAATTTTTATTGCGGCGTTTCTTGCTGTCGTGATCCGTCGGGGCTCGGCATCATAACCTGGGAAAATTTGTCCAGTTGAAGCGATATAATCTAAATCACTTTCTGTTAAATTCATGCTCAGTGCCATCGAGCCAGAAGCATCAAAAATAAGAATGACCTGTGGTGCTAATTCTGGTGGACGTTCGGCTGGACACATTTGCTTAATTTTATTTGCCAAGCGATTTTCACAAATTGCATTTGCCGTTTTCTCTGTCACACCGGTTTTTTTCAATTCATCTTGTACACAAGCTTCTAGTGGTGTGAGTTTTTTCACAGGCATGGGCTTGGGCACAGGTGCAAGGACTGGTTCTGGCTCTGGTTCAGGAATAGGCTCCGGTACAGGTTCAGGAGTGGGTTCAGGGGCAGGCTCTGGCTCAGGGGCAGGCTCTGTTTTTGGCGGTATAACAACAGCCGGTTTTTCTTCCACAACAGGAGGAACGGTCTTGGGATCAAAACACCCTTTTAGCCAAGATGCCAATAAAATTAAAAACAGCAAGAATAAGAAGAGTAATAGCCAACGTAACCAGCGATTGCGTGTTTTGGCTGACACATCAGCGAGTGCAGCACCCGCCGCCGCGGCACTTGCACCCGCAGTAACTTGAGCAATAGGTGGTGGTAATGGGGTTGTGCGCGGCCACCATGTAATAACAGGTTGCCCATTAATTACATAGACACTTTCGCTATCAGGCAGCGTTGATGCGGTATCTAAAAGGTGGCGCTCTTCATCCGTAATTCTATTTTGTGAAGCCAATAACGCTGTTTGCGTTTTAATATCGTTAAGGCGTTCATCTAAAATGCGTCTTATTTCTTGTTGTTCTTGGTCTTGTAACGAGGTTAAAGCGACAGGGTTGCCAGAAACAGGAGAATACCATTCAATCACGTCATCCGATTTTTTCTCTGGAGTAGCAAATAGAGAATGATACTTAGTCGGAAAGTGTTGGGTCAGCAATTGAAGTAATTGCTGTTGATGCGTGAAGGCAAAATCGGCGCGGGTAATATCAGCCGTTAATCGTGAGATTCGATTCATATTTTAGAGAGCCTTATGTGACGGCTTTATTCGTTTAAAGAAAGAAATTTAAGATAACAATATTATTGACTATAACGGTTTTATAAAAAAGGTGAAATTAAAGCGCCCACTTTTTTAATACAAGACAAATTTTATTTTTATTTCTAAATTCGCTCAATTTATTTCTCTATTTTAACAGGAGAAATAATCCATTTGCTTATTTATCTTCACCCCTATTAGGATGCGTATTTATGTTAAAGAGGAAGATCGCAAATTGGCTGATCTTCCTGATTAAGTACTGGTGAATATTGATATAGCACATAGAGCATCTTGGGGTTACAAGGTATGTTACCCACACTAAAAAATAGCCAAATCATTCGCTTTTAGAGGAATTTATTCCTCTTTTTATGTGGATATAACAGCAGGTTTCTGATGACAAATAAAATAAATAATAACCAATTACTTAATGATGTAACTCGCTACTGGAATATCAGAGCTGAAAGTTATAGTGAGTCTAATCAACAGGAATTGCTGAGCGAGAAACAACAGAAATGGCGTCACCTGTTATTGGGGCATATCAAAGAAGGCGAAACCTTAAAGGTGCTTGATATTGGGACAGGCCCTGGTTTTTTTGCCATTTTATTAGCGTTATCGGGTCATGATGTCACGGCAATTGATGCAACTGAGGGCATGTTGCAGGAAGCTAAACAAAATGCACAAACACATCAGGTAAATATTCAATTTATTCGAGGCGATGTACATCAACTGCCTTTTACCAATGAGCAGTTTGATCTTGTTGTCAGCCGTAATGTCACTTGGAATTTAAAAGCGCCGCAAAAAGCGTATTCGGAGTGGTTTCGTGTATTAAAACCGGGAGGCAGTTTAATTAATTTTGATGCTAATTGGTATTTACATCTCTTTGATGAGAATTATTGGCAAGGTTTTGTGGCAGATAGAGAGCGTTCAATTGAAAAGCAAGTTGAAGATCATTACGTCAATACAGATACCAAAGAGATGGAACGAATTGCCCGCCAACTTCCATTGAGTCAAATAAAGCGTCCTCAATGGGATATTAATACTTTGTTAGAAGTCGGTTTTAGTCGATATATGATAGATACTCGCATTGGTGATTTTGTATGGAACGAAGAAGAAAAAATTAATTATGGTTCAACACCAATGTTTATGATCCACGCTCAAAAACAAAGAATAAATGATTAAAGGAGAATAACGTGAAGCCCTTATTTTCAGTGTTCTCAACACTATTATTAACATTTACATGTGCTTTTCCTGCGTTAGCAGATAAAAGTAATAATATGTTGGATTATGCTAGCACAAAAGATATTCGTGATATTAACCCGCATCTCTACTCAGGTGAGATGGCGGCTCAAAATATGGTATTTGAATCCCTTGTATTAAATACCGAAAAAGGTGTTGCACCTTATTTAGCGGAACGTTGGGATATTTCCCCAGACGGCAAAAGTTATACCTTTTATTTACGTCATGATGTGACCTTTAGTGATGGCGAACCGTTTAATGCCAATGCGGTAAAATTAAACATTGAAGCTGTGCTAGACAACTATGAACGACATGCATGGTTAGAATTAGTGCGTCAGATTGATAACGTTGAAATTGTCGATGAATTTACCGTTAAATTAAATTTAAAACATCCTTACTACCCAACATTAACTGAATTAGGTTTAACTCGCCCATTCCGCTTTATTTCGCCAAATTCATTTATTAATGGCAAAACAAAAACAGGTGTTGCGAACTATATTGGTACGGGGCCTTGGGTATTAACTGAACATAAAAAAGACCAATATGCAGAGTTTAAAGTTAACCCAAATTATTGGGGAGAAAAACCTGTATTAAATGGGGTAATGTGGCGAGTGATCCCCGATAGACAAACCATGTTACTTTCTCTACAAAAAGGGGATATTCAGCTTATTTTTGGTGCAGATGGCGACATGTTAGATATGGATTCATTTGAAGCTCTTATGGCATCAGATAAATTCAATACTGAAATGAGTGCACCGATCGCGTCTCGCGCGATTGTGCTCAATAGTAGTCGTGCAATAACATCCAGCCAAAAAGTTCGTCAAGCATTACAATATGCCGTCGATAAAGAGGGGATAGCACAAGGTATTTTAGCGGGCAGTGAAAAAGTCGCTGATACTTTAATGGCGCGTAGCGTGCCTTACTGTGATTTTACTTCTCCAACTTATGTTTATCGACCGACAAAAGCGATTGAGCTATTAGAAGCCGAAGGCTGGGTATTACCAAAAGATCAGGCTATCCGTGAGAAACAAGGTCAGAAATTACAGCTGTTGCTCTCTTATAATGTGAACAATGCGGTTGAGAAAGAGATAGCTGAACTTATTCAAGATGATTTTAAAAAGATTGGTGTCGGTTTAACGATTTTAGGTGAAGAGAAACAAGCCTATTTAGATAGACAAAAAAATGGTGATTTCGATTTACAATATTCACTCTCATGGGGAACACCTTACGATCCGGCTTCTTTTGTTTCATCATTTAGAATACCGGCTCATGCGGATTATCAAGGGCAAAAAGGGTTGGCCAATAAAGCCGAATTGGATGCCATGATTGGTGAGCTATTAATTACACCTGATGAAACACAACGTCAGGAACTCTATAAAACCTTATTTACCTCATTAGCAGAGCAAGCGGTCTATATCCCATTAACCTATTCACGTACTAAGGCTATCCATCGCAATGAATTAGAAAATGTTGGCTTTAATCCGTCTCAATATGAAATACCGTTTGAAAAGATGCGTTTTAAGCCTTAATTAATACATCAATGAGATTAACCCAAATAAGTGTGGCACGTAATATCAACATGCCACACTGATTAAATCTTATGCTACGTTATATATTCTGGAGAGTGCTGGCTATCTTCCCACTGGCACTGATGATTTCGTTTATTGCTTTTATTCTGTTGGAATTAGCCCCGTCTGATCCTGCGGAGGTTGCGCTACGTGTCAATGAAATCGTACCAACACCCGAAGCCATTGAAGGCATGCGCCATGAGCTAGGTTTAGATAAGCCTTTTTTTACGCGTTATTTTTTATGGTTAATGGCAGGGTTTCAGCTCAATTTTGGTACTTCTTTTCTTACCAGAACCCCTGTTATTGAAGAGATGTTAAGGGCATTACCTCCAACACTTTGGCTAGCCTCGACGGCGCTATTCTTTACGATTATTTTGGCACTGCCTTTAGCATTGTGGTGTGTGGCTAAGCCTCAAAGTTTTACAGATAAGTGTATTCGTTTCATTGTGTTTGTTTTAACGGCTATACCTAATTATTGGTTAGGGTTGCTATTAATCTGGGGAGTCGCTGTTTATTTAGATTGGCTCCCTGTCAGTGGAATGTTATCGCCACAATCTGTTATTTTGCCTGCTTTGGCGCTTTCTTTAGGGTATATCGGTACTTATTTACGGTTATTAAGAGGTGCGATGTTAAACCAATGGCATCAGCCTTACGTCTTTTATGCCAAAGCACGAGGATTACCGGATAAGCTGATTTTACGTCGCCATATTTTACGAAATTCGCTGTATTCTAGTTTAACGGCATTGGGTATGAGTATTCCGAAGCTTATTGCAGGTACAGTGGTCATTGAAAATATTTTTGCATGGCCGGGAATTGGGCGACTATGTATCAGCGCCATATTTGGTCGTGATTATCCGATGATACAAGCTTATATTTTATTGATGTCACTGCTCTTTCTCTTTTTTAATTTTCTGATGGACGTCATTCAAATGGTGGCAGATCCACGGTTAAGGAGATAATAATGTGGCGAATTTTTTGGCAACGACTCGCAAAAGATAAAAGTGCACAACTGTGTTTATTGGTGATTATGATTGTGGTTATTGCAGGAATATTCGCCCCTTGGTTAGCACCGCATGATCCCACATTAACTTCAATACGTTTGAAATTTAAGCCCATGAGTGTTGATTATCCGTTAGGTACGGATAATTTAGGGCGCTGTATCTTTTCAAGGTTATTGTTTGGTGTAAGAACGACAGTATTTTATGCCTTATTAGCCATGAGTGTGACATTAATCATTGGTTGGTTAATGGGGATGTTAGCCGGATTTTTCCATGGAAAGACAGATACCTTGATTATGCGATTATGTGATGTGGTTTTGTCATTTCCTGCAGAAATTATGATCTTAGCGTTAGTGGGAATAATGGGGCCGGGCATTGGTAATATCTTAATTGCCGTTATTTTAGTGAAATGGGCATGGTATGCCAGAATGATCAGGGGGGTTGTTCGCCAATATTCACATCGTAACTATATTGCTTACGCCCGCGTGATTGGTGCGCCTTCTCACCATATTTTACGACGCCACTTATTACCTGTGACGTTTGCTGAAACTATCGTCTTAGCATCAACCGATATTGGCAGTGTTATTTTAATGATCTCGGCGCTCTCTTTTTTAGGGTTAGGCGTACAACCACCGACCCCAGAATGGGGAAATATGCTCAGTGAAGCAAAAAATGTCATGGTATTACATCCAGAACAGATGTTGCCTGCGGGGATTGCTATCACTCTTGTTGTCACCGCCTTTAACTTTTGGGGTGATTTTTTACGTGATGTGTTTGATCCTGATAATCGCCAGTCAGTAGGAGAAAAGCATGAACAACTTACTGACGCTTGAGCATGTTTCTATTACTCATCAAGAAAGCGGAAAAAAGCTGATTGATGATGTCTCTTTCTCGATAAAGCAAGGGCGTACATTCGCGATTATTGGAGAAAGTGGAAGTGGCAAAAGCTTGATGAGTAAAGCCATTATGGGATTACTGCCTGAACAATTAGTAGTATCAGGGGAGATCCTCTTTGAAGGAAAGAAAATCAGTGATGAGGCATTTTCTCAACGTCGAGCTTTATTGGGAACATCTTTAGGTTTGATTGTTCAAAATGGCATGAGTGCGTTTGATCCTTTGATGAAAATAGGTAAGCAAATCAGCCAAACTTTAATCTACCATTTTTCCTATACTAAAAAGCAAGCGCTGGAAGAAACTCAGTTGGCATTATCTCATGTTTTTCCTCATCAATTTCAATCTATTATGCAGGCATTCCCTCATCAATTAAGTGGCGGACAACTACAACGTGTGATGATTGCAATTGCGCTCGCGTTGTCACCTAAACTATTAATTGCTGATGAACCCACAACGGCGCTTGATGCACCTCTTCGTCGAGAGATTTTAAAGCTACTCCAGCATGTCGTCACCACTCATCATTCAACGCTGATTTTTATTTCCCATGACTTAGGACTCGTTAATGAAATTGCTGATGATATTGTCGTGATGCAAGAGGGAAAAATGGTTGAATGTGGTGATAAAGCAACCGTTTTGACATCTCCAACACAGGAATATACGCGTTATTTAATTAATGCACGCCGACAGCTTTCATTACGTTTCGAGCAATTGATTAATAAAAAAACAGATTAATATCATCATAATAAAAGAGATGCTATGTTATTAAACGTTGAGAATATCAGTAAGTTTTATACTCAAAGAAATAACACTTTATTCGGTGAAAAAGTGAAGGTTATTGATGCGCTTTCTTTTAATATAAATACCCAAGAAACTTTTGGTTTAGTAGGGGAAAGTGGTAGTGGTAAAAGTACCTTAGCTCGTTTAATTTGTGGATTAGAATTACCTGATAGTGGTGTTATCTCTTTAAATAATAAGCCCGTTACAAAACGACTTCATCGCCAAGGTATAATCAGTATCGTTTTTCAAGATTATCTGACTTCTGTTAATCCGACATTAACGGTAGGCGAAATTATTGCTGAGCCGATTAAAATCATTAATCCAAGTATTCGCCATCAAGCACTCAGAACACTTATTTTTGCTTTTTTAGATAAAGTAGAATTACCTAACAGTTGCTATACCCGTTATATATTTGAACTGTCTGGTGGTCAGGCTCAGCGGGTATGTTTATGTCGTGCATTAGCGTCTTATCCAAAACTTATTGTATTAGATGAAGCGCTTAGCTCTTTAGATATTCCCACTCAAGTTCAAATATTAGATTTATTAAAACAGTTAAAAGAAGAATTTTCACTCTCTTATCTTTTTATTAGTCATGATATTCAAACGGTGGCTTATTTCTGCGATAAAGTGATGTTCTTTTTACAAGGTAAGAAAATTGAATTATGTGAGGTAAATAATCTAGGTAATGTTACGCATGATTATTCTAAAAAACTTATTCAATCTGTTATCTAATTAATAAACAGCAAGACTTTTAAGTATTTTTTGATGTAATTCTTTTTCTGCTAATGTCGCTGAAAAAGCAGTAGAGAGAGACTGACAGCAATATTTTTTAACATGATCAAACACGCCAAAAATGAATATATAAATTTAAATTAACTTATTAAAAATAAAGTAATAGAGCGTTATAGCAATAGGAATATTATTGTTTTCCCAGATTTCATTATTTTTTGAATAATATCTTTCATTATTAGTGAGATATCTTTTAATAGAAGAGAGGGTATTGTTGAGGCGTTAATATTATTTTAAGTGTTTTTACTTACATTATTAATTAAATGTTCGTTAGTTTTATAGCGAACATAATCGATTCAGTACGTCATCTAAATAATGCATAAAGCCAAATAAATAAATTACCCATAAAATCATATAGTTAAATTATCTATGTAGATCTGCATCACAAACTACTCTTATTGTGATTGTTTTTTCGTCATGCTCGAATTAACTTGCTAACTCGAAGTAGCAAAAATTAGCATAGCGTTAGCAAATGATGAGGGTTCGCATGGAACAACAATATTTTATTGGCGTTGATGTTGGCTCAGCCAGTGTCCGTGCAGCGGTATTTGATAGCAATGGAAAGCGTTTGGGCTTTTCTGTCCGCCCTATTGCTCAATTCCGTCCAAAAACGGATTTCGTTGAGCAATCGTCTACCGATATTTGGCAGCAGGTTTGCACTACCGTAAAAGAAGCGGTGGCGTTATCTGCTATTGATCCTATCCATGTGAAATCTATTGGTTTTGATGCCACTTGTTCTTTAGTTGCAGTGGGTAAGGACGGTAAAGGGCTTTCTGTTTCACCAAGCGGTAACGCTGAACAAGATATCATCATGTGGATGGATCACCGAGCTGTACAAGAAACGGTCACCATCAATCTGACCAATGATCCTTCACTGCGATATGTTGGTGGTGAAGTGAGTATTGAAATGGAATTGCCAAAAATTCTGTGGTTGAAAAACCATTACCCAGAACGTTATCAAAATGTATGGCGATTCTTTGATTTAGCAGACTTTTTAGTTTGGAAAGCAACATCAGGAGATGTAGCAAGTACCTGCACATTAACCTGTAAATGGAACTATTTAGCACATCAGGGACAATTCAGTGAGAGTTTGTTAGCCGATGTAGGTTTGGATGAATTATTAGAAAAAGTACCACAAACCATTCTGGCATTGGGTGAACAAGCAGGTTGTTTAGATGAGTCGGTTGCCAATGCGTTTGGCTTGCACACAGGTGTCATTGTTGCTTCAGGCATTATTGACGCACATGCGGGTGGCTTGGCATTAACGGCATCACAACCTGAAGGGAGTTTGGCAATTATCAGTGGTACATCTAACTGCCATATGATTGTGAGCCAATATCCCATTATGGTGCCCGGTGTTTGGGGACCTTACTTTGGCGCGATGTTACCCGAATTGTGGCTAAACGAAGGTGGTCAAAGTGCCGCTGGTGCGTTAGTTGAATGGTCTGTCCGCCGTCATGAGTCATGGGCTGAATTAGAGCAAGAAGCGAATGAAAAAGGCGTTAACTACTATGCCTTATTAAACGAAGCTGTCGCTGAATTGGAAGAGAATGAACAATATCCAACGACACAGTTTCATGTTTTAGCTGACCATCATGGCAATCGTTCTCCGCGCGCCAATCCTGCTGCAAAAGGTATGGTAAGCGGATTAACACTGGAAAGTGGTCGTGTTGCATTGGCTCGTTATTATCTTGCAACACTGCAATCTATTGCTTATGGCACACGCCATATTATCGACACACTTGAAGATGCTGGACATCAAATCAATCGCATTGTGATGTGCGGTGGAGCAACGAAAAATCCATTGTGGCTACGCGAATACGCCAATGCGACAGGTCGCGAAATTCATTTAGCACAAGAAGAAGATGCGGTGAATTTAGGGGCTGCGTTACTCGGTGCTGTCGCGTGTAAAGCCTTTGATGATTTCTCAAAAGCTGCCAGCGCAATGGTACGAGAAGGCAGCATTATCACACCAGATAGCGACACGTTTGCTTTCCATCAAGCTAAATATCAAGTTTATTTGCAGATGTATCAAGATCAGCAGCGTTATAACGAAATGATGTCAGATTGTTGACCTCTAATTTTTCCGATTATGAACCAAGTTTACCTCACCAGGGATATCTTATGTTGAACTTAAATCTACCAAAATTACCAACAACCATCACAGCAGGTCAGAAAGAGATCCTGATGGTCACCAACGCAGACTTACGTGAGCCTGCAAACGTAACATGCTGGCCTGTACAGAAAAAATTTGAAGATAAATTGGCTGCAGCATTAGAAGCTCAAGGTTACAAAATGAAGCGTGCTCATGAAATTAATGAAGCTCGCGGTCATGGTTTTATCAGTAGTCAGCGTGAAGGTTGCGACATGTTTGCCGCTATCGATCCTGATGCGCCGGTTATCGTGTTATTAACTGCATGGCAATATTCACACCATATTGCCTCTTCATTAGCACACCATCGTGGTCCTATTTTACTGCTGGCTAACTTTGATGGTACATGGCCGGGTTTGGTAGGAATGTTGTGTTTAGCGGGCACGATGACCAGTTTAGGTAAAAATTATTCACGTTTATGGTCAGAAGAATTTGATGATGAATTTTTTGTAGATGGCTTAGCGACTTGGTTAAAATATGGTTATGTAAATCATAAGCTTAGCTATCTTACAGATATTGCGCCAACACACAGGGTAATGGCGACAGAAGCTGGCGAAGTGGGTCGTAAAGTCGGCGAATATATAATTAAAAATAAAGAAATAATTGGTTTGTTCGATACATTCTGTATGGGAATGATTAACGGGGTCTTCCCACAACAGGCGATGATCAATATTGGTATGCCAATTGAATCCCTTTCTCAATCTGCGTTATTGGTCGAAATGGCGAAAGTGCCGACAGAATTAAGAGAGGCATGTTTACAGTGGTACGAAGATAACGGGATGACGTTTATGTTTGGTCAAGATGACAAAACTGAACTCACTCGTGAACAGGTGATGGAGCAGTGCGCCATGATGATTGCAATGGCGCGTTTCGTCAAACGTTTTGGTTTAACTGCGGTGGGTGTGCAATATCAGCAGGGCTTAAAAGATTGTTGCCCAGCGTCTGACTTTGCTGAAGGTGCGATTGGTTCAACCGCGCGTTTCCCACTACCAGATGAAAACGGCGAGATTATCTGCCCTAATACGCCAATTCCTTGTATCAACGAAGTGGATATGGGTACGGCTATTCCTCAAACGATGTTATGGCGTTTATTAACCTCATTAGGATTACCGGCTGAAACCACATTGCATGATATTCGTTGGGGTAGTGAGTATGAAGGCACGTTCTACTGGGATATGGAAATTTCAGGATCGGTTCCTTTTGAACACCTCAAAGGCGGCTTAAAAGGTGCGACAGGTTATCGTCAGCCTCCGATGTTCTTCCCTAAAGGGGGTTCAACTATCGCAGGTCAAGGTAAAGCAGGGCGTTTGTTATGGGCGCGTGCACACTATGAAGGTACTGATGTAATTATGCATATTGGTACTGGCGTAGCGGTGGAATTACCTGAAGCAGAATTTGAACGTCGTCGTAGAGCAACTAACTACGAATGGCCATTACTGAACTGTACGTTAGATGGCGTAACACGTGATGACCTTATGGCGGGGCATCAAAGTAACCACATTACCGTGGCTTATGTTGATGAAGATAAATTGGCGTTTGTGCTTAAAGCATTCGTTGCTCAAGCATTGACTCAAGGTATCCAAGTGAAAGTGGCAGGCGATGCCATTAACTTACTGTAAGGAATTGATGATGAGCCAGCAAAAATACGTCGGTGTTTGGCCTGTTATGTTAACTCCCTTTGATGCCAAAGGGGAGATTGATTGGGCGTCATTAGAGCGCCTTGTAGACTGGTATATCGATTCTGGTGTACATGGACTCTTTGCTGCCTGCCAATCAAGCGAAATGTTTTATTTAAGTGATGAGGAAACTCAAGCACTTACCCGCTTTATCGTTGAAAAAGCAGATGGAAGAGTACCTGTAGTGGCTTCTGGCCATACTGCAACCGCATTAAGCCAGCAAAAAGAACAATTGCAGGCAATGGCAGGTACAGGTGTTGATGGCGTCATTATGATCAGTAATCGCTTAGCGCTTATTGGTGAGTCTGATGATAAAGCGCTGGAAACACTGCAAGTCTTAACCAATGTGGTACCAAAAGAGATTGATTTGGGCATTTATGAATGTCCTCATCCTTACAAACGCTTGTTATCTGAAGAGATTGTAGAGTGGTGTGCACAAAGTGATCGCTTTACTTTCATCAAAGATACGTGTTGTTCTCTACCAATGATAGAGCGCCGTTTGGCATTATCAAAAGGAACTCGCTTGCATCTTGCAAACGCCAACAGTCAAACGCTATTAGCTTCATTCCAAGCAGGATGTCAGGCATATAGCGGTGTTATGGCAAATTTCCATCCAGAGCTTTATGTTTGGCTTTATGAGAATTGGAAAGATAAACCAGAGCAGGCTGCGGTGTTAGCAGATTATTTATCAACAGCAGCGATGACCGAAACACTGGATTATCCAGCATGCGCTAAATATCATCAGCGCCTGATTGGTAACTTCAGCACACTGGTCTGCCGTTCCCGTAACAGCAGTCAGTTTGAAAACTCATTTTTCCCTTCTGCCGTCAATAGCATGACTGCATTGGGTGAGAATATGAAGAAGTGGCTTTCGTTAGATTAATTTAGGACACAGGAGTAGGAATATGCCTTTCGTGATGAAGGAAACCCAGTTTGTGCTTGATAATGCACATTCACTTTTTAATCACTGCCATGCTTCAACGATTGTGCGTGTGCCTAACTCTGAGCGTTTGTTAACCGCTTTTTTCGCTGGCGATAAAGAAGGTAGCGGTAATACCGCTATCTGGCTAGTGATGAAAGAGGGTGATCATTGGCAACACGCTCAACCTGTTGTTAAAAATCCGGGTGTTGCACACTGGAATCCAGTTTTACATGTTGACCCATCAACAGGTAATATCTGGCTGTTTTATAAAACGGGTCCCGATGTACATAGTTGGACGACCCAATACGTTATCTCGAAGGATGGCGGAAATAGCTGGAGTTTACCGAGTGAATTGGTTTCTGGTGATGTAGCACCTAGAGGTCCTGTGAAGAACAAAGTATTAGTGATGTCGAATGGCGAGTGGTTGGCACCAGGATCGGTTGAGGATGACCAATTCTGGGATGCGTTTGTCGATATTTCAAGTGACAACGGTCAACACTGGTTGCGAGTGGATATTCCGATTGAACATCATAAAGGTGGGCAGACGGAACATGAAATCTGGCAGGGTTTAAAGGACGATGCCCTATGGGAGACTGATCTACAACGCGTTTTTCAATGGGATGGCGTGATACAGCCAACACTATGGGAATCCCAGCCTGGGCATGTGCATGCCATGATGCGGAGTACGCGCGGTACTATTTATCGTAGCGATTCAACGGATTATGGGCGCAGTTGGTGTCCGGCTTATGCAACAATATTACCAAATAATAATAGCGGCATTGATGTCGTCTCCTTCGCAGATGGTCAACTGGCATTGGTGTATAACCCGAATTCAGGTAACTGGAGCCGTCGTTATCCTATCTCTGTCAGTCTTTCATCCGATAATGGCAGTACTTGGTCTGAACCATTCGATTTACTCGATGGGGAAGGCGAATTTTCATATCCGGCTATTATTGCTGAAAACAATACCCTACACGTGACCTTTACTTGGAATCGAAAAAACATTGTTTATCAGCAATTAATGGCTACTCAATAAAAATGTGGAGAAAGGGTTTTATGAAAAAGAGTCTACTCGCAGCGTTGGCGATTACGATGACACTGGGCATGGGGAATGCAGTTGCCCAACAGTTAACGTATCCTACAAAAAATATTGATGTTGTCATCCCGAAAAATCCGGGCGGTGGTACTGATACTTCTGCTCGTACTATCATTGAATTTGCAAAAGATGTTATGCCAGCTGGACGTATCTTCGTTCCTGTGAATAAGCCTGCTGGTAATGGTTTAACGGGTCTGATTGAAGTTGCTAATGCGCGCCCAGATGGCACAAAATTAGTGATGACAACCGTCGAATTGGCGATGTTCCCACACCAAGGAAAATCACCTGTTACTTATAAAGACTTTACCCCAATCGCAACAACTATTGCCGACCCAGTGGTATTAGTTGTTAATGCAGAATCACCTTACACCACGTTACAAGAGTTTATCGATGGCGCGAAAGCGAATCCGGGTAAACTGAAAGTCGGTAACTCTGGTATGGGTGCTATTTATCACTTAGCGGGCGTGAATATCGAACGTACTACTGGCGCTAAATTTAACCATATCCCTTATAACGAAGGTACAGGCCCGTCAATCGCAGCATTAGTGGGTAATCACATTGATGGCGTATTAACCACACCAGGTGCGGTTAAATCTCAAGTTGATGCGGGTATTTTACGTGTTCTTGGTGTAATGGATGAACGTCGTTTCCCATTATTCCCAGCGGTACCGACTTTCAAAGAAGCATTGAAATTAGATACTAACGTGAAAATGCGTGCTTGGGCTGTATTAGCAACAACCGCTAATGTACCTGATAACGTGAAGAAAGAGTTAGTGGATGCATTCTCTGAAGTGGTTCAAAAACCTGAATATCAAGAAGCATTGAAAAAACAAGGTATTATGCCTGTATTCATCACTGGTGACGATGCTTACCAAATGATGAAAGAAGACCACGAGATGTATGCTGAGTTAATTTCAACAACCCTGAAAAAATAACCTTTCTATTATTATAAACCACCCTACCTGTTACGGCAGGTAGGGTCGGGGAGATCCCGACATGACAAAAATCAATACAATCATCGGTGCGATTTCAGTGGCTTTCGGGGCACTAATTATCTATCTCTCCCGTGATATGAGCATGTTTGATGATTATGGTGTACCAGGGGAACGTTTTTGGCCTTACGGTTTAGCCATCTTATTTATTTTACTGGGGATTTTTCAATGGATCAGTGTTGTGGTTGATAAAATCAAACATGTACACCAGTCTGTTGACCTGAGTTCTACTGCAGTTAAACGCGCTTACGGTTTGGGCCTCTTTATGTTGGTCTATGCCACAGGCCTGCACTTTTTTGGCTTTATTATTCCGTCACTGCTTCTTATCCCGATCATTATGTGGCTGATGAATGAAAGAAAACCTATTGCATTGGTTGTTATTCCGGTTGTAATAGTTGCCGTCGTTTATGTCTTCTTTGACATTATCTTTAATTCACCTCTGCCAACCTCCGTCTTTTTTGAGTAAGCGGTAAAGGAGCTTTGAGATGGAAATACTAGACGCTTTAATGGTCGTTTTCAGTCTGGAAACGATAACGATGATCCTGTTAGGGGTGTTCGCGGGTATTATTATCGGCGCATTACCAGGCTTAACAGTGAATATGGGGATTGCATTACTTCTCCCATTAACTTATTCCTTCCAAGGAATGACAGGGATCCTCCTGTTATTAGGCATGTATTGTGGTGCCGTTTATGGCGGCTCAATTACTGCGATATTGATTAGTACGCCGGGTACTCCCGCTTCCGCTGCAACGGTATTGGATGGTTATCCAATGGCGAAAAAAGGGGAAGCAGGCAGAGCGTTGGGTTTATCTACGATGGGCTCTATGTTTGGAGGCGTCTTTAGTACGATCGCCCTGATTGTTATTGCGCCTCAATTAGCAAAAGTGGCGACGGGTTTCTCGGCGGCTGAATATTTTGCGCTCGCTGTATTTGGCATAAGTATTATTACCAGTGTATCATCGCAATCGATTGTGAAAGGATTAATGGGGGGTGCGATAGGTTTAGCGATTGCAACTATTGGGCTTGATCCAATGACATCTGGACCTCGCTTCACCTTTGATACCGTTTATCTAATGGGTGGCGTTTCGTTTATCCCTATCTTGGTGGGTCTGTTTGCTTTCTCTCAAGGACTTATTAGCTTTGAAGAAGAGTACCGTGAACGCAAACAGAAGAAGAGCGAAAAAATTAACGCACGTATTCACCGTGTATTACCAACATGGGCTGATTTTAAACGTGTATTACCAACTTATTTTCGTTCATCTGCCATTGGTACAACGATTGGAGCTATTCCAGGAACGGGCGGAGATATCTCATCATTTATCTCTTATAACGAAGCGAAACGTTGGTCTAAACATCCTGAAGAATTTGGTCACGGTTCACCTGAAGGTGTTTCTGCGCCAGAAGCCGGTGCAAACTCAGTCACAGGCGGAACCATGGTGCCGTTAATGACCTTAGGTATCCCAGGTGATGGCGCAACCGCCATTATTATGGGTGCGTTTATGGTTCAAGGATTGGCATTGGGGCCTCAGCTTTTTACGGACAATCCTGTTGAAGTAAACAGTATCTTTATTGGCTTGATGATGGCGAATATTTTCCTCGGTATCTTAGGTTTCTTATGTATGAAACTCTTTGTTCGAGTGATGGATGTGCCACGCCGTGTATTAGTACCTATTATCTTTGTATTATGTAGTGTCGGTGCTTATTCTGTGAACCATAGTATCATCGATGTATTTGTGATGATGGGGGCAGGATTACTCGCTTACATTATGATTAAGCTCGATTTTTCCATGTCTCCTGTGGTTATCGGGATTATCTTAGGGCCGATGGCAGAATCAAACTTACGTCGTGCTTTAATGATGTCTCAGGGTGATTTATCTATCCTGTATACACGCCCGATTACAGCGACATTCTTAGGTATTGCGATACTGACGTTGATCCTACCCATTATTGGACCTTCGTTAAAAGCGATGTGGAAGAAATACCGAGCTAAGCCTGCTCAGTAAAGGTTAACAGGCCCTCATCATTACGATGAGGGCACAATATCAATAATGGAATATTAATGGCAAAAACAGTTGAACAGATTGCAAATGACCTGAATTTGTCTATTACCACAGTCAGATTGGTATTAAATGGCAAAGGTGATCAATACCGGATCAGTGCAAAAACGCAAAAGAAAATAGCGGACTATGTTGAGGTGTTTGGCTATACCGTCAATCATGCAGCTAGAAGTTTAAAGCTGAATAAAACAGATACCTACGGATTGGTTATCCCTCGTCTTTCTAACCCATTCTTTGCCGCTTTAGCGGAAAAATTAGAGATGCATTGTCACCAAATTGGTTGTCAGCTAACAATTAGCTGTACCTATGGTGATATCAAAAATGAAAACAAGCTTGTTAAATCAATGGATGAACGCAATGTTGATGGTATTTTCATTGTTTCATCAAGCCGCAAAAATCAGCTACACCATGTTAAACATCGTCAAAAACCATTGGTATTTTTAGATAGAGATTTCTCTGTAAGTGAGGCTATTTGTGTCGCTTCAGATAACTGTGACAGTGGTGCTCAACTGACAAGAGCGATGATAAAGCAAGATGCACCAATCCATTTTTTTGCGGGAGATGCATTACTGCCCACGATTGCAGCGCGTTTGCGCGGTTATGTGCAAGCGATAAAAGAGCATTATGGCGATGATAGTCGTGTCACGGTCTCTTACGCAGAACAGAATACGACCAAAGATGGCGAACAAATGATGAAACAGTATTTAGAGCAACATCAGCAAATACCGACTCATTTTATTGCCTCATCACTGCCTATTCTTGAAGGTCTATTGAGTGTTATTCGTCAGCGTGAAGGTGTTATTCCTGCTCACCTCCATATTGGTACCTTCGATGATCATGTGATGTTGAGCTTTTTACCAAATAACGTGTGGTCAATGAAGCAAGATGAGGCTTTATTAGTCGAAAAAGCGTTTGAAATCATGACGGCAAAAATTTCAGGTAATACCGTGAAATCCCCTTCACTTATCAAAACACAGCTTATCGAGCGCCTAATCTCTACCCAGTGAGTCAATTAAATCGCTTATTCGCCTCACTTTGTGAGTAGATTAGCAAGATTAATTGACTTATCACTGTATAAATAAAACACAATAGGAACATGAGTCTGCTCGTTTTATTGTTATTCTTTTTTTATTTTTGTGGGCACGCATTACGCTATTTATATAGCCTTATAAAAAATAGGGACTCTTGATTATCTGTAATCAGAGGCTCATAATTTAAGCGGATAGTTCCATTTTATTAATATAAAAGGATATTAAAGAAAGATGAACGATGATGTTGACCGATGTCCTGAATGCGAAGTAAGGGCATATTATACGAATGATTTTGTTCGTGTTTATCAAGCCTATTCAAATACTATTGCTCAGAGCGCAGTCGCAAACGGAACATTTGTTTCGCCCCCCTTTAGTATGACCCGCATGACTTGGGTAAAACCTTCCTTTCTTTGGATGATGTACCGTTCTGGTTGGGGACGTAAAGACGCTAACCAAGCTTCTATTCTTGCCGTTGATATTACCCATGAGGGCTTTCAAGAGATGCTGACACAAGGTGTTGTGAGTCATTTTGACCCAGACCGCTATGTCAGTGCTGAAGCTTGGAAAGCGGCATCAGAAACCAGTAATATCTGTATTCAGTGGGATCCTGAACGTGATATTTATCTGAATCGACTCAGTTATCGCACTATCCAAATTGGTTTGCGAAATCAAGCCGTTGAAAAATATTGCCAAGAGTGGATTGTGAATATTACGGATATTACCGATAAGGCACGTAAAATAGATAATTGTATTGCTAATGGTGATCTCGACACCGCATACAGCCTATTGCCAGTAGAAAAGCCATATCACTTTGGTGAGTAATCTATCACGATGTTACCCCGCTTAATTAGCGGGGTAATTGTAAGCTAGGATCAGGCTTGTACCAGTTCAGGACGAACGCCTAGCGTATGGCAAATAGCATAGGTCAGTTCTGAGCGATTAAGTGTATAAAAATGGAAGTCTTTGACGCCTTCTCGGCTTAAGATCTTCACCATATCAATTGCAATTGATGCACCTACCAGACTACGGGTTTCAGGATCATTATCTAACCCATCAAACATTTTATGCATCCATCCCGGAATTTTTACATTGGTTAAATCGGCAAAGCGTTTTAACTGTTTAAAATTAGTGACAGGTAAAATACCTGGCACAATTTCCACATCAATACCTGTTGAAACACAGCGATCACGAAAACGTAAATAGCTTTCGACATCAAAGAAAAACTGAGTGATGGCGCGATTTGCTCCCGCATCGACTTTTCTTTTTAAGTTAATTAAATCCGCTTGTGCGCTTTTTGCTTCAGGATGGACTTCAGGATAAGCTGCAACGGAGATATCAAAATCACCCACGCCTTTGAGTAAATGAACTAAATCGGTGGCGTACATATCGGGCTTTTGAGTGTTGTCCGGTAAATCACCTCGTAAGGCAACAATATGGCGAATACCACTTTGCCAATAATCTTGTGCGATATGTTGTAGTTCTTCACGGCTAGCATCAACGCAAGTCAAATGCGGTGCGGCTTCTAATCCTGTACGCTCTTTGATCCCTTTAATAATCGAGTGCGTTCTATCTCGCTCGCCTGAGTTTGCACCATAAGTCACAGAAACAAAGCTCGGTTTTAAGGTATTTAAGCGCGCAAGAGATTGCCAAAGAGTATTTTCCATCTCTTCGGTACGAGGTGGGAAAAACTCAAAAGAAACTTGGATCTGGCCATCAAGCTCGGCAAGATTTTGGTTTAATGCTTCATGTTGGCTTGCGTGATAAAAGCTCATACCTATACCTCATCAATCATGTCACTGTGTTGTTATTCTTATTTAAGTATCACTACCTAGTCACCCATCTAACCATTTAGACGTCTAGATGTAGATTCTCTTAATTAGGTTATTTAGTCAACAACTATTCACCTTGTTTTTGATGAGGATAATTCAATCAAAAGGAGAGGAAATTTCATGTTGAAAGAGACTCTATGATGAAAATGAGCGTATTGAGAGGTCAATCTTCTCATTTTTCTTCTACAATAAAGTTAACTAACGTATTGATGAGAGGCGAAATGATCACTTGTAAACGTGTTTATGATGATAAAGACGGCGAGCATGAAGGTTATCGTGTGTTAGTCGATAGGCTCTGGCCAAGGGGTGTGAAAAAGACCGATTTTCATTATGATGAATGGAATAAAGGTGTCGCGCCTTCGACTGAATTACGAAAATGGTTTCATGGCGGAGGGGGCGATTTTACTGAATTCAGGCAACGTTATACGCAAGAATTAATGGCTGCACCTGAACATTGGCAATCACTTGTCGCAATAGCCAAAAAGCAACCGCTGGTATTACTTTATTCAGGTAAAGACGAGCAACAAAATAATGCAACGGTGTTAAAAGCTTTTCTAGAAAAGCAGTTAACTCATGATCAATGATGAGTAATTTTAGTGTTTTGGTAAAAAAAGCAAAAAAAAGTGGCGCGGTATTAGGCGCCACAAAATTGCTAATAAAAACATCGAACAGAGTCAGAGAATAGGGTGACTACTCTTATGAATTTTGTGTATTTGCCGCTAACCATTGACTAATACGTTGTTTTTGTTCGTCATCTAGCCACATGCCGAGTTTGGTACGACGCCAAATCGCATCATCAACTTCGATAACCCATTCATGTTTCACTAAATAACGTAATTCTGCTTCATACAGATTATGACCGAAGTTTTCGCCCATACCGGCTAAATCAGTAATACCTTCAAGCAGTAATTCAGTGTTGCTACCATAAGTGCGAGCAAAACGCAGCGCCAGTGCTTCTGGTAACCAAGGATGACGTTGACGAATTAAACGTGAATAACCATCACGATCACAACCTTCTAAATTACCACCCGGTAATTGACCATTTTTGGTCCACGGTTTACCCATGTTAGGGAAGTAGCTTACGAGTTTATCAACGGCGTGTTCGCCTAATTTACGATACGTCGTTAATTTACCACCAAATACAGATAATAGTGGTGTTTGACCATTATCATCGTGAACATCTAAGGTGTAATCACGGGTTATCGCTTGTGGTGAATCGGATTCGTCGTCGCACAATGGGCGTACACCAGAGTAATTCCAAACGATATCTTCTTTGGTTAACTGCTTTTTAAAGTGATCGTTATAGACTTTCAGTAAATACTGAACTTCGTTGTCATCAATAGCGACATCTTTAGGATCACCTTTATATTCAACATCCGTAGTACCGATGATAGAGAATTCATCCATCCAAGGAATAACGAAGACAATACGGTTATCTTCGTTTTGTAAAATATAAGCTTGTGGTTCGTTATGAGCACGAGGAATAACAATATGGCTACCTTTAATTAAGCGGATACCATAAGGTGATTTCAGTTTTAGGCCTTCGTCAAACAGGGTTTTAACCCAAGGGCCAGCCGCATTGACAAGAGCTTTTGATTGATAAAGCGCTGTTTTACCAGTACGTAAATCTTGCGCTTCTACCATCCACAAATTATTTTCACGCCAAGCGCGGGTTACTTTTGTGCGAGTACGCACTTCACCACCACGACGGACGATTTCTTGTGCATTGAGTACCACTAAACGTGCATCATCAACCCAACAATCTGAATATTCAAAACCGCGTGTTAATTCTGGTTTTAAAACAGAGTTTGCACCAAATTTAATGCCTTTACTGCTTGGTAGACTGACACGTTTTCCTAAATGATCATAAAGGAATAGACCAATACGGATCATCCAAGCTGGGCGTAAGTGTGCTTGATGTGGCAGGCGGAACCGCATTGGAAATGCGATATGTGGTGCTAAGCGTAATAATACTTCACGCTCTGCCAGTGCTTCGCTAACTAAGCGGAATTCGTAGTGTTCTAAATAACGTAAACCACCATGAATAAGTTTAGAGCTCGCGGAAGATGTCGCACTTGCTAAGTCTTGAGCTTCCAGCATAAGTACTGAAAGGCCTCGGCCAGCTGCATCCGCCGCAATTCCAGCGCCGTTTATCCCGCCGCCGATGACAATCAAGTCTTGAGTTTTCATAACATCCTCCTACGAATGCGCGAAATAATTCTTTAATGTTCGTTTTCGCTCACAATTGTAATGAAGTTTGATGAAAATGCCAACTATATAACTGATAAAAAACATAACCGCGTGATATGGGTAACAATTTATTATCATATCCACATTTTTTGTGGGTTTATTAATAATAAGCAACATTGTTCATGTATTAATGAAAAAGAGTGTAGACAGATCAAAAATGAGAGCAAATAGAATGGGTTAATCCGAGTTTAGTAGAAAATAGGCGAAAAAAAAGTACCTGATAAGGTACTTTTTGAGGAATTTATTCAATTAACATAATTCGAGTTGAACGTTGTGCTGCTCAACAATTTTTTGGATCCCTGCGGGGGGTTCTTGATCGGTAAATAAGTAATCGATTAGATTCATATTGCCCAAATTCACCATCGCATTACGACCAAACTTAGAATGATCAGTCACCAACATTACACAGCGTGAATTTTCGATAATTGCGCGTTTAGTGCGAACTTCATGGTAATCAAACTCAAGTAGAGAACCATCCATATCAATACCGCTTATCCCTAAAATACCGTAATCAAGACGGAATTGAGAGATAAAATCAAGTGTCGCTTCACCGACAATGCCACCATCTCGTGTACGTACTTCACCACCCGCAAGAATTAAGCGAAAGTCTTCTTTGCCCATCAGTAACGTTGCCACATTGAGATTGTTGGTCACGATACGTAGGTTTTTGTGGTTAATTAATGCATGTGCGACTGCTTCAGGTGTTGTACCGATATCAATAAACAGTGTTGCACCATCAGGAATTAAGCTTGCTACTCGTTGTGCGATACGTGATTTTTCATCAGACCACATAATTTTACGATCATGATAAGCCGTATTCACTGAGCTTGAAGGTAATGCCGCACCACCGTGATGACGTTGGATTTTGTTCTTTTCCGCTAATTCATTTAAATCACGTCGGATGGTCTGTGGGCTGACTTCAAAATGCTCCACCAATTCTTCAGTGCTGACATAGCCTTGTAGGCGTACCAGTTCAATGATGGCATCATGTCGTTGCGTTTGCTTCACAGGTATCCCCTAATGTTAAAAATATCATGTTAATTTTATTATGATCTACGAGATAATTGATGTCGATTATCCCACAAAGCCATCAATAAGCCGATAAGGAAGCCTGCAAAATGTGCAGCATTTCCGATAGAGTCACCTAAAACACCCATATAACCAGCAACAATCCACAAAATTGAAAAGACGATTAAACCTGTTGGAGCACCAATACCTTTTTCTGGATTACGTATTCCTGTTAAACCGACATAGCCAATTAATGCGTAAACAACGCCAGAAAGCCCGCCAAAGTTGGAATCTGTAAACAAGGATTGTGCCCAATTACTAAAGAGCGCAGAAACGAGCATGATCACAAATAATTTACCGGTGCCTAATTGTTGCTCTGTTTGACTTGCGAGATACCACCACATAGCAAGGTTGAAGGCGATATGCATCAGTGAAAAATGAATAAACGCTGGAGTAATATAGCGCCAAACTTCAAGGTTTAAGCTCTCTTCATAAGGCCATGCTAAATGGAGCATGACATCATAGTCACCAACCACTTGTTGCCAGATAAAAACGAGGATACATAAAATAATCACCAGTACCGTTAACGGCCCTGAACGTTGTACCATATTTTTTATCGAAAAAGCTGGGCGATATTTGATACCCGTATTTTGCGGATTACCGGTTTGCCAACTTGCGGCTTGGTAACGTGGGTGAAAAGGCTCGCGTAAAAAAGTATTGAGTTCTTTTTCAACCATATCCAATTGATGTTGGTCTTCTAACCAAAGTGAGATCTGCTGATTTTCATTTTTTGCGTGAATTCGCACACCTTTTGTTGCCATATAATTGACAAATAAATCAGCTGCTTGAGGGTTAGAAAGCGTAATAATGTGGATCATTAACAAAACTCATCTGTAGTTATTGCAGAGAGGTTATCGCTTGTGGAAACTCTCTTAGCCATGCTTCAAAACCACCATTAACACTGTAAACGGTTTCAAAGCCCATATTGACCAGATATTGAGCTGCTCCTTGACTGCTATGACCGTGATAACACATCACCATCACAGGCACATCAAAGTCAGCATCTTGTAAAAATTTGTTTAGCGTATCATTGGTGAGATGAAATGCGCCGGTAGCATGACCCATGCGGTAACTCTGAGGATCTCTAACATCAACTAAGATTGCCGATTGAGATGTCCAGAATTGATAGGCTTGTTCAATGCTGAGAAATTGAAACTTATCCATAATTGTCTTATTTATTATATTGCTAATTGATTTATTTGTTCTGAGCGAGAGAACGGTACATTTATCATAACGTCAAATAGGTAAAGATGACGTTATACTTTGTAAATGATTATTTTAATAAACAAATCCCCCATGATATCCGTGCAGGTGAGTATCATAGGGGATGTGATACTGAAGGATCAGTAGTAGGAATGTTCACCACGTTGGTGTTCAGTTAAGTCTTTCACACCTTTTAATTCATTTGGGAACTGGTTTAACAGTTCTTTTTCGATACCATCTTTTAATGTGACATCAATCATTGAACAACCGTTACACCCACCACCGAATTGTAAGATAGCATAACCATCTTCTGTGATTTCCATTAGACTAACACGACCACCATGCCCTGCTAATTGTGGGTTAATTTGTGATTGTAGTACGTATTCTACGCGTTCAATTAATGGTGCATCAGCATCGACTTTACGCATTTTTGCGTTAGGTGCTTTCAGGGTTAATTGTGAGCCTAGTTGGTCAGTAACAAAATCAATTTCTGCATCTTCTAAGAAAGGTGCGCTGATGTCATCAACATACGCAGAAAGTTTTTCGAACTTAATTTCAGTATCGTTTGGTTCTACGGCATCAGGTGGGCAGTATGAAACGCCACATTCAGCATTAGGTGTGCCTGGATTGATAACGAATACGCGAATTTGGGTGTTGGGTTCTTGGTTAGCCAGTAGTTTGGCAAAATGCGCCTGTGCGGCATCAGTAATAATAATCATATCGTCTTGCTCAATAGTTGACTGTTCTGGTTGGTTATCATACGCCCAATTGGCGGTTAACTACAAGGTTCGACAAATCGCCCATACCTCAACAGAGCGTGCTCCCGCACGAAATAACAAGGGGACAATACTCTTTAATGTCGCGCCTGTAGTGATAACATCATCAATTAGTGCCAGATTTTTCCCTGATACCGACACTGTGTTATTTAATATAAATGCATTCTTTAAATTTTGTTGCCTTTGCTTGGCATTAAGATGCGTTTGCACCAGTGTAGCACGAGTTCTTATCAGGGTATCCGGTTGATAAGCACAATTTAGCCACCTTGCCAAAGGTTTAGCAATCGCTTCTACTTGGTCAAAGCCCCTAGACCAACGGCGATGGCGATGCGAAGGAACGCTAATAATTCTATCGGGTTTCTGCACCCCATTTTCTCTATGATGTGAAAGCCATCGCAATAGAAAAAGTCGTGCGAGACATAAAGCTATTTGAGGGCGAGGTTGGTATTTATAAAGGTGTAATAATTTATTTAATGGAGGTTGATAGTCTGTGACTGTCAACATCTGTTTCCATGGTGGAGGCGATTGTAAGCAGCGCCCACATAGCATCATAGTGTGAGATGAGGGATATAAACAGCATGGGCAACGGTTATGTTGTTTAGGTAAATAGCGAATACAACTCGAACAAATACCTTTAGTATCATAATGTAAGGGTTGGCGACATAACCAACAATATCCTGCTATTGTTATCCACATAATCAAAATCCCTGTATTAAGAGAAGAGATCATAACAATGAATAAATTGTATTGGCAGACAATCGGTGAAGGAAAAACAGATCTTGTGCTATTACACGGGTGGGGATTGAATGCAGAGGTCTGGCAATCATTAATACCGCGGCTAAGCTCGCATTTTACACTGCATCTTGTTGATTTACCGGGTTATGGGCGTAGCCAAGGTTTTCCTGCCCTCACATTAAAAGAGATGGCAGAGATTGTTTTTACAAAAGCGCCTGCTAATGCTATTTGGCTAGGATGGTCTCTAGGTGGATTAGTCGCGAGCCGTGTTGTTTTAGATAATCCTAATAATGTGCAAGCGTTGATTACCGTAGCTTCTTCACCTTGTTTTGGTGCTCATGACGATTGGCCTGGTATCAAACCTGAGGTTTTAAGAGGGTTTGAACAGCAGTTAAATGAGAATTTTCATCGTACAGTTGAGCGCTTTTTAGCACTGCAAACATTAGGTACTCAAAGTGCGCGTGAAGATATGAAGGCATTAAAATCAGTGGTATTAGAGCAACCTCTTCCTTCTGTTGAAGTGCTTAATGGTGGATTAGAAATTCTGCGCACTGAGGATTTACGAGAAGAGTTGAAAATGCTGAGTTGCCCTTTTATTCGTTTTTACGGTTATTTAGATGGGTTAGTACCTCGAAAAGTGGCTGAATTATTAGATGCTATTTATCCACAATCACCTTCGGTTATTTTCCGTAATGCGGCTCATGCACCGTTTATTTCACATCCAGATGAATTTAGTGACGCACTTATTCATGCATGTAAAGAATGAACTACTATATGTACCAATTAAGATAGAACCGAGTGTGATGATAGAAAAATCCCCTATAAAAATAGGGGATTTAAGTCGGTTATACACTATTATTGTTAGCGTAATTGATAAAGCTTTGTCTGGCAGGCGGTGGCTTCAGGGCAACTTTTACAACTACCCGTAAGACAATCCTCGACATCTACCTCTTGAAGCTTACCCATCAATGTGAGCCGCTCTAACATTGCTTGCACCAACGGTTCAGGCATATTGAGTTGATGGCTGATAAGACGGGCATCGGCTCGACCATTAAGGGCGATACAATCACGTACTTCTATCAAACTAGCCATCTTACTTTTCCTTGGTCACTTAGTGACAACTACCTTTTGAACAACATTGTTTAGCCAATGAAGGTTTATTGCTTAAGTTAATTGTTAGACGATTACGGGCATTACGCAACAAGATAAACAAAATTAAGTTGAAGATAACTACAGCCGCAATGGTGATACCACTACTTTGTGGATGTTCGCTAAAGGTTGCGGTTTGATAGAACAGCGCAGCCAGTGAGTAAGCAATATTTAATCCCCAAAGAATAGAGAAGGTCATCCAGCCACGACTGGTTTCACGCGCAATAGCACCCATCACTGAAACACAAGGCACATACAGTAAAACAAAGATTAAATAGCTGTATGCAGCAATGCCGGAGCCAAATTTTGCCCCCATAGTTCCCATTGTGCCGGTATCCATTTCACCATCACCTTTACTTGCTTCAATTGGATTAGAAAGCGCAGCTAGCGTGAAAGTCTCTTTTAAGCTATCCCATGTTTCACCAAAGGCGTCACCAATTTCACCCCACAGATCGAATTCTTCAGGATCAAAAGGCTCGTTCACAATGCTTTCCGCGGTATAAAGGGTATTTAATGTTCCCACAACCACTTCTTTTGCCATTGCACCAGTGACTAAACCTACCGTTGCTTGCCAGTTATCGTTATGAACACCAATAGGTTGCAATAATGGTGTGATCACTTTACTGACTGATGCCAATGCAGAGTCATTGATGTTATCGGCAGGCTTACCTGAGAAAGTAAAGCTATTTAATGCACCGATAAACATACTGGCAATAATAATGACTTTACCCGCACGTACCACGAAGCCTTTTAAACGCTGCCAAGTTTGCATTAGTAACGTTTTTAGGTGAGGAACATGATAAACAGGCAGTTCCATCACGAAAGGTGACGCTTCGCCGCGCATAATGGTGTGTTTTAGCAACAAGCCTGTGAGGATAGCAACCACAATACCCAGAAGATAAAGCGAGAAAACAACACTCGCGCCGTTTTTACCAAAGAAAGCTGCCGCAAATACCGCGAAAATCGCTAAACGAGCACCACAAGACATAAACGGTGCCATTAATACGGTGATTAATCGCTCTCTAGGTGCATCAAGAGTACGCGCACCCATAATGGAAGGTACGTTACAACCAAAACCGACAATCAGTGGTACGAATGATTTACCGGGCAATCCCAGAGCTTGCATCAATCTATCCATAACAAATGCGGCACGAGCCATATAACCTGAGTCTTCAAGGATAGATAAAAAGAGGTACATCATCCCGATTTGTGGCACCAATGGAAGAACAGTATTGATACCGCCACCGACACCTTGAGCAAGGAAAATTGTCAGCCATTCAGGGAAGTTAAACGTTGCACCAACCCATTGAATACCATGAATAAAGATAGCTTCGGAGCCACCTTCAAAAGCAGGTTGTAATGCACCACCAATGTTAATTGCTAGAACGAACATTAAATACATAACAAACAGGAAGATAGGAACACCTAACCAACGGTTTAATATCACTTTATCGATATTTTGTGTCAGAATATTCGGCTTAATGGACTCCATATTGATCACGGTATGACAGATGCGCTCAATATTTTGGTAACGGGCATCCGCAATGACTAATTCTGGTTCATTATTCTGTTCGTCTTGAATGCGTTGGCGGATGTTTTTGATATCTTCACTCGTGATTTGAGCTCGTTGGTGAGTATAGATATCGCCCTCTAAGCACTGTAATGCCATCCAACGACGTTGCTGTAAATTAAACTCATCATGATTAATTTTTTCAGCAAGTACCTCAACTTCATTTAATAACCATAGTGGATAAGAAGTGAGTAATTCTTGTGGTTTTTTCTTTTCAGCCGGGAAGGTATCAATGGCTTCTTTGAGCTTATCAATGCCAGATGCTTTGGTTGAAATCATTGGAATAACAGGACAACCCAAATGCTCTGAAAGTGCCTTGATATCAATTTGCATATCTTGGTGTTCTGCAATATCGAGCATGTTTAATGCCACGATACACGGAATACCAAGCTCAAGCAGTTGCAATGTCAAATAGAGGTTACGTTCAAGATTTGATGCATCAACTACGTTAATCAACATGTCTGCTTCATTACTTAAAATGAAATGGCAGGCGATTTGCTCATCAAGCGATGTCTGTTCTGAGATTGTCGTTAAAGAGTAAGTTCCGGGTAAATCGACGAGCTCAATTTTATGATTTGCAGTTGTGAAACGACCAACTTTACGTTCGACCGTTACACCCGCCCAGTTACCCACACGCTGACGAGAGCCTGTTAACTGATTAAAGAGTGTTGTTTTACCGGCATTGGGATTACCGATAAGGCCTATAGTGAGAGGAGTCATAATAGTGATGCCAATAGTTGTCTTGTCAGGTTGAATGAGAAATAACGATTATTTTTCGTTATGAACTACTTCGCTAAGATTAATGAATGCGAGATCTTTTTTTCTTAAAATTAGGGAGACTCGGTGCGTTTCTATTTGAATAGGATCACCCAGTGGGGCGATACGAATAACGTTAAACACAGCGCCAGGTAACATACCTAAAGATAACAATTTTTGTCTGTATGCAGGGCTAATCTGAGGTGAGTAGCTCAAGATTTTATAACTGTGATTTGGGATCAGAGACATAATCGTCCTTCCACGAATGTTGATACAAAAAATAATGATACTGATAATTATTAACGAGTATGAGAATTCACATAATAATAGTCAGGATAATTATAATAAATATTTTTAATGCTAATGAGAATTATAATTATCCTTATTGGGTATAATTTAGCCTAGACTACACTTATCTGCACTTGATTTAAATCAACCAGAGAAAAGATATTGGGAGGAAATCAGGCTGTTTTCTCTATCTGTTACTAGACAAAAACAAAATGTGAAGTATTGAGATGTCAATGTAGCAATAAAATAATAATCAATTAATAGTATTAACAAGGAACAAGATAAACGTAGATTTCAAGAATATGAAGATCGCGAGCTTAAGTAAAAAAGCTCGCGTTGTTATTGTGAATGCCTACTAATTAGTGAGTTTGCTGGTGGCTAAAAAGCTGGTAAATATTGTTAGGGGTATAGCTATCACCTTCAAATGAAACGACCCAATCAGTAATTAAATCTATATTGATAGGATAGATTTCACCTTCTTGCATCTCTTTCACATAAAAAGGCACATTGAGTAATTTTGCATAAACAGTGCCTCCATCACGAGACTGTGGCACAAACCACATATGCTCTAGCTCTTTTTCTTCCTCTTCACCATAAGGAATGCCGAATTTGATCATAAATTGCCACGGGTTTTCGGTCTCTTCAGGTTTGTCTTTTCCTAATAACTTGGAGAGAAACCCACTTTTTTTCTCAACAGGTGGTTGATTGTAGTTATCAAACATAGAAACGAAGTATTCCCAACGTCGCTTGGCTTTTTCAGACATCTCATAGGTTTCTTCATTGCTACGCAGTAGCATCATCGCTTGCTGCTCTTCATAACCTTTAAAGAAGGTTTCTAAAACAGGATTTTCTTCATTGGTTCTAAATAGCATAGAAGAAGGATGTTGATGATATTCATCACGATCGGCCAAATCACCCAAGAAAACGCCGTGTGGTGCACCTTCTGTGTCGTAACGCATCTCTTCTAAAGGTCTAAGGCTTTCGAGTGGTGTTGATTGATTAATATGGCGAATACCTTCTTCAAAAGGTAATGCGACAAGATACTCCAAGCCTGATGATGTTTGACCGCAAAGCATTGGTTCACCAAATGCAATTTGGCGATGATTAATGCTGTTATTAACAAAGCAACGGAAGAGATCAGGAATACCATAGTAAGATTCAAGCATACTTGGAATAACTAAATCGACTTCTGTTAAACCACAACGAGCTAATCCATGTGTATGGAACCAGAACATGGTTGGTGGTTCATTTTCTGTGTCATAGACAGCATGAATAACATATAAGCTTTCTACTTCAGGATAAAGATCGGGCGTTTCTAATTGGAAGCGTATCCACTCAGGCGTTAATGCTTTACCTGCCGCTGATTCATCTAATGCTAAAACTATTTCGGGTGCGATGATATTAAGAAAATTTAGTTGATGGCGATAACTCGCTAAAGGATGCAAGGTTTCAGTAAACAGTGTTTCCAACAATAAATCTTGAGTTGTGGCATTTGCGTGCGCTAATAATTGCGGGGTAAGTTCATCTGTTGAATACATTGGGCGTATTTCGTAATTTTCATCACGAGGGTAAAGACAGACAAAAAAATGTAACTCGTCATCACCATGTTGGCAACGATAGAAAAAACCGTCGTCAATATTTTCACTGAGATAATTTATTTCACCGTCAGTGTAATCTGTCTGTTCGTCTAGACGTTGTTCAATAAGCGCATAGTTTAGTGGCTGTGCAGGGAAGGCCACTATACGAGAGGGCACTTTTTCTCCTTGCCCGGCTGCGATATCTAAGTACTGCTGTCTGTTATCCATATTTTTTATCACTCGTATATTAAAGATAGAAAAATAGGATATCAGGGATAACAAGAGAGGAATAGATGGAGTTATCTGAGCTTGTGAGGGTTATTTAATCTATTGTTGATAATAAAAATTAATGAAAAGTAAAACAGAGAAAACGTTATAAAAAATAACGGATATCAATAAGTTATTAATATCCGTTAGATGTCAGCTAATCAAGGAAAATAATTAATCTTTTGATTATTTACCTTTCAGCAATTGCATGATGTCTTCTGTTTTCTCTTCATCGTCATCATCTTCAAACTCAATACCCAGTTCAACCATTAATTCGTCAATACGATCAAGGGTTTTCTCAGTATAAGCCTGTTCTTCTGCGTTGAGTTTTTCACCGTTTTCAAGACGAGACAGTAATTCATCTAAACGAGCATCGTTTTCTAACAGGTCTAATTCTTGCTCAGATGTTAAACGAACGGGCTCTTCTTTAACGGGTGCCGGTTTTTTCTTCGCCACTTTTGGTGTATCACCCACAATCAGAGGGATCGGTTTTTTGCTACCAATACGGGGATCTTTCGGCGCTGTATTTTTCGTTTGCTGTTTATTTTCCGCTTCCTGCTGACGGTTACCGGCAGGATTGCCGCGGTGTTTCTTTTGACGTTTACGTTCACGTCCTTCCGCGTTCAGCTCTTCACGAGATTTCTTACGTGTTTTAGCTGCGGGTTTTCTTTTAATCATATTCATAATGGTAACTCGATAGTGATCTTCTTGGTTGCGCAATCTATCAGAAACAAATTTTCAATAAAAGCGCAAATTTAAGACAATTTAATTTTTGCTCACGTACAATGTGCGGTTCGTTTCACTATACTTTACTGTGTTGTGACGTCAATCAACGACCAAACTAAATTAATTAACTTAAATTTTTATTTATTATGACATTATTATCTGCACAATTACGTAAACCAGTATATTGGTGGGTTATTGGTTATGCGACGCTCTGGATCTTAGTGAGTTATCTCTTTGACCCTACCGTGCCTTATGATGCTGTTGAGGCTGTTAATTGGGGCACTAATGGAGGGTGGGGATCTCCAAAAAATCCTTGGTTTGTTGGTTTTATAATGACACCGGCTATTTATGGCGGTATCGATTTTAGCTTTTATTGGTATTTTATCCACTTTATTGTCATTGCCATTGGGCTATTAGGTGTTTGGAACTTAGCCTATAAGTTGACACAAAATACTAATCTAGCTTGGTTTGCTATGTTGTCGCTTAATTTATCTGGCGTTATCAACTTTGATATTATCCCGTATAACGATAATTATATTCTAGTGGGTTGTTGGGCATGGGCGTTCTATTTTTTCCTTTGTGCTATTAATGACAATCAAAAATATTGGATTGGTTTTGCGATTACGATGGGTATCGCCACAATGGGGAAATATTCATCGTTAGCTTTTATGGGTTCTGTGTTTTTATCAAGCCTTTTTGTACCTAAAGTTCGAGCAAGTTATTGTTCTCCCTATTTCTATATAGCGTTGGTTATTTGGTTTGCTTTTGTTATCCCTAATTTTATTTGGTTATGGCAAACCGACTTTGCCGCTTTTAAGTGGGTCGATTCACAAATAGAAAACCGTTTTAATTTGCGTACAACGCGTGCTGTACTGACGGTTTTTTATCCCATTATCTTGATGTGGGTAATATTACGTCTTTATGGTGGCCGAGTAAGTTGGTCTGCATCTAAAGATAGCCAGTTGTTGAATTTTGTATTGCTATTCCCATTGGTAATTATTTTTGTCTGGTTTAGTTTTCATGAAGGTGGACGTATCACGGAATGGTTACAGCCCTTTATGTCAGTTGCAACTGCGCTTTTTGTGGGTTCAATCAGTGTCATGCCTAAGCGTTCATTGCGTGGTGTATTGTACGGTTTAGGTGTGTTTGGCATGTTGGTTGTTTCTGGCTATACCGTCGTTCAAGCCGCTAATGTGCGTAATGCAGGTCAAAAATTTATTGGTGTAAAAACCTTTGTGCAAGAGGTTGAACAAGCATGGCATCAGCATTATCACACGCCACTTGCATATGTTGGTGGTGAGTATATGCATGAATGGGTGACTTTTTATGGTAAAGATAGACCATTATCTTCACAGCCTTGGGTGTTAGAAGAAAATGTTCAACCACCTAATATTTATAATCGATATATAACACTTCAACAATTAGAAGAAAAAGGTGTCGTCTTGGTGAGTGAAGTCGGCTATTACTGTGAAAAAGCACATTTTGATGAGGGATTAAAGCACTGGCCGAGCTTAAAAATAGCGGATACTCAAGAGATAATGTTTCGTGCTGAACCCGATGCCATTGCCGAGCCAGTTTGTATTGCATTTGTGGCGCCAAAAACACATAAGGAAAAGTAGAGATGCGTTACGCCGATATTCAGGTTGAAACAGAAAGATTAAGATTGCGCCCTTTTGAAATGGGGGATGCGGAAGATTGGTTTAAGATCATGAGTTCACCTGAAGTGACGCGCTACTGGAGTCATCTCCCTTGGCAATCTCTGCAAGAAGCGCAAGAAGATATCATTCAAGATATCACCCATATGGAAAGAAAAGAGTATCTGCGTTTAGCGGTGATAGATAAAGCAACTAATACACTGATGGGGATGTGTGTTTTCTTTAATCATTACCCTAATTCACGACGTGGCGAAATCGGATATTGCCTTGATACGGCTTATCAAGGCAGGGGGGTGATGAAAGAAGCTATGGCTGCGTTTATCACGTATCTCCAAACGCATTTATCTGTTCGTCGTTTAGAGGCCGATATTCACCCTGATAATAAAGCTTCAGCTGCTTTATTAGCGAAATTAGGTTTTGAACAGGAAGGGTATCTTAAACAGCGTTGGATAGTCGGTGATGAGGTTTCTGATTCGATTATCTTTGGTTTGTTGTTGCCCACGAACGTTGCATAATCACCTCTTTTCTTATAAAAAACGGCACGTTATTGGTGCCGTTTTGTCTGTATCATCATGATCTTAATTTATTAAATGTTAAAATAAATTATTTAAATCAATCACGTGAGTATCAATCAGTAATATTTTTAAAATAAATAGCAGTGAAACAATCACAACACATAGATTAATTTCTTTCCAGCGGAAAGTACCCACTTTCATCACACAATAGGCAATAAAACCAAGAGCAATACCTTCAGTAATTGAGAAGCTAAATGGCATCATGACAGCAGTGATAAAGGCTGGAACAGATTCTGTTAAATCATCCCATTTCACGCGCGTAAGGCTGGATGTCATTAATACACCCACATAAATCAGTGCGCCTGCCGTCGCATAGCTAGGTACCATGCCTGCGAGTGGTGATAAGAAGATCGCGAGTAAGAAAAGAACACCGACAACAACCGCCGTTAAACCTGTACGACCGCCGACAGAAACACCCGAAGTGCTTTCGATAAAAGCAGTGACAGACGATGTTCCCATTGCAGAGCCTGCAACAGAGCTTAAGCTATCGACATATAATGCTTGTTTCATCCGTGGAAATTTGCCTTTGTCATCGGTTAAACCCGCTTTATCAGTGACACCAATTAATGTGCCTGAAGAGTCAAATAGGTTAACTAACATAAAGGCAAAAATCACACCAGAAAGGCCGATATCTAACGCACCAACAATATCCACTTTACCTACCACGGTAGTGATAGAAGGTGGCATAGCAAAGATACCTTGATATTGAACATCTCCTAAGAGAAGACCAATGACTGTGGTGATAACAATTGAGATAAGAATTGCAGCATGAATATTACGAGCAGCAAGAATAGCGATAATAAAAAAGCCTAATGCACCTAGTAATACGTTATGAGAAGCAAAATTACCGATAGTCACGATAGTGTCGTTATTAGGAATAATAATACCGGAGTTTTTTAAGCCCATCATGGCGATAAAAAGGCCGATACCGCTCGTAATACCCACACGTAAACTCAGTGGAATATGGGCAATTATCCAATAACGAATACGAAAGAGCGTGAGTAAAAACAGACCTACGGCACCCCAGAAAATCGCTCCCATAGCAACTTCCCATGAGTAGCCCATTGCGCCAACAACCACAAAAGCAAAGAAGGCGTTTAGACCCATAGCGGGGGCAACGGCGATAGGTAAATTTGCCACTAATCCCATTAAAATACTGCCGAAAGCCGCAATTAAGCAGGTCGTTACGAAGACGGCTTTGATATCCATATTGGCAGCGGCGAGAATTTGAGGGTTAACGAAGATAATATAAACCATCGTTAAGAAAGTCGTGATACCCGCAATTAGTTCAGTGCGAGCGTTTGTACCGTGTTCTTGTAGCTTAAACACACGTTGGAGCAAACCCTGTGAACCAGAGTTTGGTGATGACATGCTCATAGACAAAAGATCCCAAAAAAAATGTTTTTCGCTTTATCCTACACAAATAAAACCATAACTGCACCTAAAAAAGTAATCGATTGCGTAGAGGGAAAATCTAAAGCTTAAAAAACGTTGAGATCCTTTAAGGGTTAAACTGGATAAATGTAAGGAGGCTAATAAGTCTAATAATGGTATCGACATGATGCAATTTCTATAGCGAGATCAGTCATACATTTAAATCCTTTTCTATGCCTTTTCTTTTTCGGTGAAATATTTTTTTCTAAACGGCAACACCCTTTGCCAAAAAGGGCGCTTTTCTTTTTGTGTGGAAAATAATTTAGCCACTCTATTGGCAATAATTTCCAATGAAAAACAGAGCACAAAATAGATAAAAGCAACAAATAGAAAGACTTCCATTGGGTAAACCATACTGCGGTTATTGACTTGTGTCGCTAAGAACGAAAGCTCACCGACACCGACGACATAAGCTAATGAAGTATCTTTGATTAAGGCTATCCACTGATTAATAAATGAAGGCACCATCATGCGTAATGCTTGTGGCAATACGATATGCCACAACACTTGCCAGCGATTAAAGCCTAAAGATAATCCAGCCTGCCATTGCCCTTTTCCTATTGCTAAAATGCCAGCTTTGACGCCATGTGCAATATAAGACGATGTAATTAACGCCAATGCACAAATTACGGTGGTGATTTCAGGTATTTCCATCCCTAATACAACGGGCAATAAAAAATAGACCCAAAATATCAACATAATGACGGGAATAGCGCGGAAAAAACCTAAAAAAGCCGCGAAAAGGTTAACCCAGATGCCTCTGAGCATAGCTAGGGCAATGCCACCTAATGTACCTAAAATAATAGATGCAATACCCGCAATGATACTGATAAAGATGGTCAGCGCTGCACCTTCTAAAGGCCCATCAGGATAAGCACCAAAGAGTAAGTACTGCCAGTTATCAGCAATAACAGTAAAATCCATTTTAATATCCTTGTGCTAATTTACGTTGCTGATGCCATTGTCCCCAAGCCTCCATCAAGGCTATCGCCGCAATATAAAGAATGGTTGCGACACCAAAGGCTTCAAAGGTACGTAGTGATTCTGTTTCGACTTGTCTTGATGCGTAAGAAAGCTCTGCAACACCAATAGCCATAGTCAGTGATGAATTTTTTATCACATTCATGTATTGACCCAACAAAGGAGGCAGAGCAATACGAAACGCTTGAGGTAAAATCACATAACGCATAGATTGCCACGGTGTTAAGCCTAGTGCTAAAGCGGCATATTTTTGCCCTTGTTTAACACCTTGAATGCCCGCTCTCAGCTCTTCGGCAATAAATGGCGTTGAGTAAAATGTCAGCCCCACAATGCCAGCCAAAAACTCAAAAGAAGGCCAAGAAAGTGTTACACCTAAGAATACAATCTCATGAGGTGTGTTTAACCACATCATGGCGCTTTGTGGCAGAATTTCTCCTGAGGCGAAATACCAAAAGAACAACTGTACTAACAGTGGAGTATTTCGAAAGAGTGAAGTATAAGCAGTGGCTAACCAGCGTAATGGTGCAAACGCGCTATCTCTTGCAGCACTAAGGGCGAAGCTCATTAATGTTGCGATGACAATAGTCCAAAAAGAGATAAGCAAGGTGATTAGAAAACCGTTCCAGAGCCAGCTTAAATAGTGTGGCTCAAGAAGGTAATGTGATAGAAATTGCTCAAACATATAATAGGCCTATTGTAGACACCAAACCCCGCAAAAGCGGGGTAGGTGTTTTAGTAAAGGAATAACTTTATTTTGATGAAAGAAGAAAGTTATTACGCTTTAAAGATCAAGATTGTGGTGTTTGCTCTGATAGTGGGGCAAATTTAAAATCACCGCGAGGTTGAGCTGATTTGGTTTCAGGGCCAAACCAACGGTTATAGATCTCTTCTGCTTTGCCTTCTTTTTCCAATCTTAATAGCGTGTTATTGATTTCATTAATTAAACGTTCTTCACCTTTAGCTGCTGCAACTGCTTGGTATTCACGGGTGATGCTAAACGGTGAAATTTCAAAATCTGCTTTAATGGCATCAGGAAGATTGGCTAATAAACCCACTAATTTTGCATCGTCTTGTGTGATGGCTTGTACGTTACCATTACGTAATGCGGCGAAAGCCAGTGGTGTATCGTCATAAGAGATAACTTTGGTGTCAGGATAGCGTTCACGTAACGTGATTTCTTGAACGGTACCTTTATCTGCACCAATGCGCAGTGAATGAATTTGTTCTGGGTTAGTTAAAACCCCTTTACGTGCAATAAATTTTTGTCCGGTTGCAAAGTAAGGAATAGAGAAGTCAACCTGCTTAGCGCGTTCATCGGTAATGGTGAAGTTGGCCGCGATTAAATCAACTTTCTTAGAACTTAAAAGTGGGATACGGTTTGCTGGGTTTGTTGGGCGAAGTTCCAGTTTTACACCTAAATCGTTGGCGATCTCATTGGCGATATCCGCATCATAACCTGCCAGTTTTTTGGTTTGAGGATCAATGAAGCCAAAAGGAGGATTGCTATCAAAAATCGCGATACGTACTACACCTGCTTTTTTTATATCATCGAGTTTATCTGCTTTTGCAAGACCAGAGAAAAGCACAGAGCCTGCAATTAATGCGGTTGCCAAAACACGTAGTTTCATTATTCACCCCAAAGAAAAGAATTATCATCGTTATGTTGGATATCACGCTATCAAGTTGATCTAAGTTCATAAAATAATAAAAATTGATATGGATATGCTTTTAAGGAATAAGATGAAAAAACGTGTTGAGCTAGAAGGGGATTAATTGATAAGAAAATAAAAAAACAGCGACATAAGCGTCGCTGTTTTGAAGAAAAGAAAAAGAGAGATAAATTTATTTAGAGGTGCTGCTGTCGTCACTTTTGGTGAGCATTTTTTCTACTTGGTCGCCCCCTAAATGGCGGAAATCATGACCTTTTACGTAATAGAAAATAAACTCACAAATATTCTGGCAACGGTCGCCGATGCGTTCAATTGAGCGTGCACAAAAGAGTGCGGTTAACACACTTGGAATAGTGCGAGGGTCTTCCATCATGTAAGTCATTAATTGACGGACAATCCCCTCATATTCGTTATCAATTTTAGCGTCTTCACGATAGATGCGTACAGCTTCATCTAAATCCATGCGCGCAAACGCATCAAGAACATCATGAAGCATTTGTATGGCGTGTTGACCTAAAGATTCTAAACTCACAAGCAGAGGTTGATGCTGGTGTGAAAACTTTTCAAGCGCCGTTTTACAGATTTTTTCAGCAACATCACCAATACGTTCTAGCTCAGCGATCGTTTTTGATATCGCCATAATTAAACGTAAATCACTCGCGGTTGGCTGGCGTTTAGCAATAATTCGCATACACGCATCATCAATGGCGACTTCCATCATATTGACGTTATGGTCACCTTCAATAACTTCATTTGCCAATGCTTGGTCTTGATTATGCATTGCCATAACGGCTTTTTTCAGTTGTTCTTCAACAAGCCCACCCATAACCATCAGCTCGGTACGGATATGCTCTAACTCAGCATTAAATTGACCAGAAATATGCTTGTTGTGATTTAAATTATCCATTGATTGCCTCGTTATCAGCCATAACGCCCAGTGATGTAATCTTCAGTTTGTTTTTTCGCAGGACGCGTAAATAACGTATCCGTATCGCTAAATTCAATTAACTCACCTAAATACATAAATGCAGTGTAATCAGAACAACGTGCTGCTTGTTGCATGTTATGTGTCACGATAACCACGGTATATTCTGATTTGAGTTCGCTGATAAGTTCTTCAATACGACCTGTTGAGATTGGGTCAAGTGCTGAACAAGGCTCATCGAGTAATAACACTTCAGGACGAATAGCGATACCGCGTGCAATACATAAACGCTGTTGTTGACCACCAGATAAACTATATCCACTTTGATGTAATTTATCTTTGGTTTCGTTCCATAATGCGGCTTTAGTCAAAGCCCACTGAACACGTTCGTCCATATCAGCGCGAGATAACTTTTCGAATAAGCGTACACCAAAAGCGATGTTGTCATAAATTGACATCGGGAAAGGTGTTGGTTTTTGGAACACCATACCGACTTTGGCACGCAATAGCGCGATATCTTGCTTATCTGTCAGGATATTGTTGCCATCTAGCAGAATCTCGCCTTCTGCACGTTGTTCGCCATAAAGCTCATACATCTTATTAAAAGTACGCAGTAAGGTTGATTTACCACAGCCAGAAGGGCCGATAAATGCAGTCACCTTATTTTTGGCAATATCTAAAGAGATATTTTTCAGCGCATGGAATTTACCGTAGTAGAAGTTCAAATCACGAACTTGAATTTTATTTCCTGCGTTATCATTAGCCATAATCATTCAACGTCTCTCTTGCTTAACTTTCTGCGTTAACCGTGCTTGCGTTTAGCAAACAGCACGCGCGCAATAATATTGATAAATAGAACACAGAGGGTGATAAGTAATACGCCAGCCCAAGCAAGCTCTTGCCATTGTGCAAAAGGACTCATGGCGAACTTAAAGATAGTCACAGGTAAGTTAGCTATCGGTTCGTTTAAGTCTGTGCTCCAGAATTGATTTGATAGTGAAGTAAATAACAGTGGTGCTGTTTCACCTGCAATACGTGCAATCGCTAATAACACACCCGTGATAATGCCTGACACCGAGGCTTTTAAGGTGATTTTAGAGATCATTTTCCACTTTGGTGTTCCTAATGCGTAAGCGGCTTCGCGTAAGCTATCAGGGACTAACTTCAACATATTTTCAGTGGTACGTATCACGATAGGAATTTGCAGTAACGCTAATGCGATAATCCCAGCCCATCCTGAAAAGTGCTGCATCTGTGCAACCACAATGGTGTAGACAAAGAGTCCGACGACGATTGATGGCGCTGACAGCAAAATATCGTTAATAAAACGTGTAGTTTCAGCAAGCCATGAACGACGACCATATTCAGCCAGATAAATCCCTGCAAGAATACCTAACGGTGTTCCAATAACCGTCGCCCACAAAATCAGTAAGCCACTACCAGCAATGGCGTTCGCCAATCCACCACCATCAGTATTCGGTGGTGGAGTCATTTCAGTAAAAAGCGCAATTGACATGCCATCAAAGCCTTTGGTGAACGTAGAGAATAAAATCCACGTTAACCAGAAAAGACCAAATGCCATAGTCGAGATAGATAAAAACAGCGCGATACGGTTTTTTTGACGACGCCAAAGTTGGCGTTTATGGCGTACACGCAGTTCGTTTTCTGTTTGAACTCGTAATGAAGAAGAGGATGTTTTAGACATATCAGCGCGCCCCTTCATTTTTTGATAAACGTAATGTCATAAACTTAGAAATCGCGAGAACGATAAAGGTGATGACAAACAAGATAAGCCCTAATTCCATTAATGCAGCAGTGTGTAATCCCGTTTCTGCTTCAGCAAATTCGTTCGCTAATGCAGACGTGATACTGTTACCTGGCATAAACAGTGAGACAGAGTCTAATTGGTAGGTATTACCGATGATAAAGGTCACCGCCATGGTTTCACCTAAGGCACGGCCTAATCCCAACATAACGCCACCGATAACACCGTTACGGGTATAAGGTAGAACGATATTCCAAATCACTTCCCATGTTGTACAACCAATACCGTAGGCTGATTCCTTCATCATGACAGGTGTCTGTTCAAACACATCACGCATCACAGAGGCGATATAAGGAATGACCATGATCGCGAGGATAACACCTGCAGCTAAGATACCAATACCAAAAGCAGGGCCTGAGAACAGCTCACCCACAATAGGAATGGATGAAAGCACATTACCGACAGGCTCTTGGAAATAGGTGGCAAACAGTGGTGCGAAGACAAATAGCCCCCACATACCATAAACAATACTTGGGATAGCCGCGAGTAACTCAATCGCAATACCTAATGGACGTTTTAGCCAATTAGGCGCTAATTCAGTGAGGAAAAGGGCGATACCAAAACTGACAGGAACAGCAATAATCAGTGCGATGACTGAGGTCACAATGGTACCGTAGATCGGTACTAATGCACCAAACTCCTGTGCTGGTGGATCCCATTCTTTTGTCCATAAGAATGAAAGGCCAAACTGCTGAATACTTGGCCATGAAGCAAAAATCAGTGAAACAATGATACCTGTTAAAAGCAAAAGCGTAATCAACGCAGCTAGACGGACTAGTGCGCTGAAAATAACGTCCCCTCGTTTACTAGGGGCCTTTATTACCGTTGTGTGCTCGGCCATAAAGCCTCTTTTAATTTATTACCCCCTGTTTTACAGGGGGTGAACGTTAACTAATTTCTTAATGGTTGCCGTTTTATTAGTAAATCGGTTTACCATTACTGTCTTTAATACTTGTTTTCCACGCTGTGCGGATTTGTTCTACAACTTCGGTTGGTAAGACGGCATAATCAAGATTTTTCGCTTCCTGATTACCTTTCTCATAAGCCCAGTTGAAGAAATTCAGTACTTCTTTACCTTTCACTGCATCTTTTTGTGTTTGATGCACAAGGATAAAGGTGGTTGAAGTAATCGGCCATGCATTTTCACCTTTTTGGTTAGTCAGATCTTGTGCAAAGCTTTTGCTCCAATCGATTTTTCTTGCTGCCGCACTGAAACTGTCTGCTGTAGGCGCGATGACTTCGCCGTCAGCGGTGACTAATTTAGTATAAGCAAGATTGTTTTGTTTCGCGTAAGCATATTCAACATAACCAATTGAACCCGGTACACGTTGAACGAATGCAGCGATACCATCATTTCCTTTTCCACCTAAGCCTGTTGGCCATTTAACGGTAGAGCCAGCACCTACGCCATCTTTCCATGCACTATTTACTTTTGATAAGTAGCTAGTGAAAACGAAAGAGGTACCTGAACCATCAGCACGACGAATAACCGCGATATTTTGGTCTGGTAATTTTAAGCCTGGATTGAGTTTAGCGATGGCCGGGTCGTTCCATTTTTGGATCTTGCCTAGATAGATATTACCGATAGTGTCGCCATCTAAGGTCAGTTCACCTGATTTGATACCAGGAATATTGACTGCCATAACAACGCCACCAATCACAGTAGGAAATTGGAATAAACCGTCAGCTTGTAATTTATCGTCTGCTAATGGCGCATCAGAAGCACCAAAATCAACGGTATTAGCAATGATTTGTTTAACACCACCAGAGGAGCCAATGCCTTGGTAGTTAATTTTGTTACCCGTTTCTTTCTGATAGGAATCTGCCCATTTAGCATAAACTGGGGCAGGGAACGTTGCGCCAGCACCAGTCAGCGAGGTCGTTGCCTGTGCAGAAAGAGCGGTCATTGAAAACGCAGCGGCAATGACACTAGTCAGGGTGGTACGCATCAGTTTCATAATCCCTCCTGTGGGATAGGTAGAATAATTTTCGACATCTATCAACTTCGGTTACGGTACGCACAGACAATAGGTCAGTTAGATGACAATTAAATGTCTTAATTGTGACAGTTTTATGACAAAGCATAAAAATGATGAAATATTTATAGGGGAGAAAGAAAAAAAGGAAGTGAGGAAGATAAAAAAAGATAGATTAAGATGTGCCTAATCGTCTTCGTCTTCTCGCTCTTTTAATGGAAAGTTAGCTCGAATTAATAATCCACCTTTAACACTATCATCAAGTTCAACATAACCACCGTGAGCATCCATGATACGGCGAATAATGGATAACCCTAAACCCGCCCCCGTTGAGCTACGCGCTTGTTCACCTTGAACAAAAGGCTGGAAAAGACGTTGTCTATCCTCTTGTGGAATACCAGGGCCATCATCTTCGACTTGAAACCATGCATATTCTTCATTTTTTCCACTTGAAACGCTTATCCAGCCATTGCCATAGCGAGTGGCATTGACAACCATATTGGCAAGTGCTCGTTTTACAGCGATAGGATTAGCTGTGATATTAATGGGTTCTGGATAAAGATGTTCTTCACTGATTTTTCCTGAATTAGATTCAGCTGAAATGACTTCTTGTAATAGATTATTCATATCACACAGTTCTAAAGATATCTCTTTACCCGTGCGCATATAGTCTAAAAATTGCCCAATAATAGCATCACAATCTTCGATATCTTTATTAATAGAGTCTGCGAGGTAACTATCTTCGGGACTCATCATTTCAGTTGCTAAACGAATACGAGTCAGTGGTGTACGCAAATCATGACTAACACCTGCCATAACAAGTGTTCTATCATTGTCTAATGAGCGAATTCCTGATGACATCTGGTTAAAGGCGCGAATGATTGAACGCATTTCTGAAGAGCCAGATTCAGGAATAGGCGGAGGAATAACGCCTTTTCCGATCCGGCGCGCAGCATACTCTACTTCATTGAGTGGGCGATTTTGAAAACGACTATAAAGCCAGAAAAAAGCGACAACGATAATAATAAAAATAATCGCTTGTCGATAAACAGGCAGTAAGAAGTTTTGCCCTAATTCAGTTAGTGGTACACGGATCCAAAGAGAAGGGGAAATATGTGTATTGACCCATAAAACAGGATATTCCAGCGTATTCTCGATCCAAATTTCAGTTTTCCCCTCAAGATATTCAGTCATCTGTTCACTTAATTCATCGTCTATTTTTGCCCAATAGAGCCCTTCCTTAAGTGCAGCTTCTTTATCAAAGAAAGAAATGCCTAATTCGTTATAGATTTTATTGCGTAAAGCTGGGGATATTTTGAGCGGAGTGCCGTCAACTAGGATCAGTTCTTCAGGTATTAACGTGCGTATTTCATACGCTAATACTTTATTAAATTGCTGAAGGCTTGGCCCAACAATAAGATGCTGCACAAGGATATAGCTGGCTATCAAGCTAAAAAAAAGCAGCGAGATAACCAGAAATAACGAGCGTGTCAGTTTATTGTGAGGGGAAAGCCTCAGCCTTCTCATTGAACGTTGGTTCCATCAGGAACAAAGACGTAACCAAGACCCCAAACCGTTTGAATATAGCGAGGATGTGTTGGATCTTCTTCAATCATGCGGCGTAAACGAGAAATTTGCACGTCAATTGAGCGCTCCATTGCACTGTATTCGCGACCACGAGCAAGGCTCATTAACTTATCACGAGAAAGCGGTTCACGAGGGTGTGATACCAACACTTTCAATACAGCAAATTCACCACTTGTCAGAGGCATATGCTCTTCTTCGTGGAACATTTCACGTGTACCAAGGTTTAGCTTGAATTTACCAAAAGAGATAATGGCATTATCTTGTGATGGTGCACCGGGCAGCTCGTTCGCTTGGCGACGAAGAACGGCGCGAATACGTGCGAGTAATTCTCTTGGATTGAAAGGTTTTGATATGTAATCATCAGCGCCAATTTCAAGCCCTACAATTCTATCAACCTCTTCCCCTTTTGCAGTAACCATAATAATAGGAATAGGGTTATTTTGGCTTCTTAAGCGACGGCAAATAGATAAGCCATCTTCACCTGGAAGCATTAAATCGAGCACAATAAGGTGGATAGATTCACGTGTGAGCAGACGATCCATTTGATCAGCGTTTGCAGCAGTACGGATTTGAAAACCCTGCTCTGTCAAATAACGCTCGAGTAGTGAACGTAGACGTAAATCATCATCTACGATTAGCACTTTATAACTTTCTTGCATTTTTTAAGCTCCCGAAGTGCAAATGCTTCTATTAGCGAATTCTATCATCGATAAGAATATTAAACCAAAAACAAAGAATAAACATTAATGATTTATAGATAAAACTTGTTCTTTGGTGAGGATAAAGAGAATAAATCTATTTATTTGCCTTATTCTGAATGATACTTGATAGATAATACGCAGTAATTAACTTCACCACCTGGTGTTTGCACACTAATTTCATCATCAACTTGCTTACCAATAAGTGCTCTGGCAACAGGGGAATCAATAGAAATCCACTGCTTTGCTGGGTCAAATTCATCGGGACCCACAAGTCTAAAGGTTTTGACATTTTCGTCATCATCTTCAAGCGTAACCCAAGCACCAAAATAGACTTTTCCTTCTTGGCGAGGATCTGGGTCAACGATTTTTAGCTCATCAAGACGTTTTGATAAAAAACGAACACGTCTATCAATTTCGCGTAATCGCTTCTTTCCATAAATATATTCAGCATTTTCTGAACGGTCACCTTGTGCCGCGGCTTCTGAAACCGATTGTGTGACACGGGGGCGTTCTTCTTTCCAAAGATATTTTAGCTCTTTGTCTAAGGCATACCAGCCATCACGAGTAATATAGTTACTTTTTGCCATTACAAATAAAAACTATCATCAACATTGAATTTCATAAAGATACTATAACGTGAATGTTAAAATAATCTGTTAATTTCCTCATAATTGTCGAGATAGATAGGAAATTTGCCCAATTTTTTTAGTGCTCTGCGTGTATAATAACCATCTTTTTTTAACTATTCCTCTCGGTAGGTAAATATTTTATGAATGAATCATTAAGCCGAATTATTGCAGATGAGCTCTCAGTTAAGCCCCAGCAAGTCCTTTCGGCTATAACGTTACTGGATGAAGGGAATACGGTGCCATTTGTTGCCCGTTATCGTAAAGAGGTCACCGGCGGACTAGATGATACGCAATTACGTCAATTAGAAACTCGCCTTAGTTATCTACGGGAACTCAACGATCGCCGCCAAACAATTTTAAAATCAATTGAAGAACAAGGAAAATTAACGCCTGAGTTACGTTCTTCAATTAATGACACTCAAAGTAAAACAGAGCTTGAAGATCTCTATCTTCCTTATAAGCCTAAGCGCCGTACTCGTGGTCAGATTGCGATTGAAAATGGATTAGAACCCTTAGCGGATTTACTGTGGAATGAACCACAAAATAATCCAGAAGAAGTGGCAACCGCTTATATCGACGCAGAAAAAGGCGTGAATGATACGAAAGCCGCTTTAGATGGTGCGCGTTATATTTTAATGGAGCGCTTTTCAGAAGATGCTGGATTATTAGCGAAAGTCCGTCAATATCTATGGAAAAATGCACACCTTGTTGCCAAAGTAATTGAGGGTAAAGAAGCAGAAGGGGCGAAGTTTAGTGATTATTTTGATCATCATGAACCTATTGCTAATGTTCCTTCTCACCGCGCATTAGCAATGTTTCGTGGTCGAAATGAAGGTATTCTTCAATTATCACTTAATCCAGATCCACAATTTGAAGAAGCACCCAAAGAGAGCTACGGTGAACAACTGATTACGGAACATTTAGGGTTACGTTTAAATAATCAACCCGCAGATAGCTGGCGTAAAGCGGTTGTAAGTTGGACTTGGCGCATAAAAGTTTTAATGCATATTGAAACAGAACTGATGAGCCAATTACGAGAAAAAGCGGAAGAAGAAGCGATTAATGTTTTTGCTCGTAACCTTAATGATCTATTGATGGCTGCTCCTGCCGGCATGCGTGCCACAATGGGGCTTGATCCTGGTTTACGTACCGGTGTTAAAGTTGCAGTTGTTGATAGCACTGGTAAATTAATCGCCACAGATACGATTTATCCACATACAGGCCAAGCGGATAAAGCGGCAGCCAGTGTTGCGGCGTTATGTATTAAGCATAATGTTGAACTGGTGGCAATTGGCAATGGTACTGCTTCTCGTGAAACCGAACGCTTTTTTGCTGAAACTGTAAAACGTTACCCAGATGTCAAAGCACAAAAGGTAATTGTGAGTGAGGCAGGAGCGTCCGTATATTCCGCATCAGAGCTTGCTGCTAACGAGTTTCCTGATTTAGATGTTTCTATTCGTGGTGCGGTATCTATCGCTCGTCGTTTACAAGATCCGTTGGCTGAACTGGTAAAAATTGATCCTAAATCAATTGGTGTTGGTCAATATCAGCATGATGTTAGCCAAACATTATTAGCCAGAAAACTGGATACTGTCGTGGAAGACTGTGTGAATGGTGTTGGTGTGGATTTAAATACAGCATCAGTACCATTATTAACGCGTGTTGCAGGACTTAGCCAATCTATTGCTCAAAATATTATTAGCTGGCGCGATGAAAACGGTCGTTTTGTTGATAGAAAACAGTTACTCAAAGTGGCGCGTTTAGGGCCAAAAGCTTTTGAGCAATGTGCAGGATTCTTGCGTATTCGTGATGGCAAAAACCCACTTGATGCCTCAACAGTTCACCCTGAAGCGTATCCTGTTGTGGAAAATATCCTGCAATCTACGCAGCAAAAGATTGACGATTTAATGGGAAATAGCGCTTTGATCTCACAGGTTGATGCAAGAGCGTTTATCACGGAGCAGTTTGGTCTACCAACGATTAATGACATCTTAAAAGAGTTAGCAAAACCAGGGCGTGACCCTCGCCCAGAGTTTAAAACGGCAACGTTTGCTGAAGGTGTCGAAACAATGAATGACTTAGTCAGTGGTATGATCCTTGAAGGAACTGTGACTAACGTGACGAACTTCGGCGCATTCGTTGATATCGGTGTACACCAAGATGGCTTGGTTCATATCTCTTCTTTAGCAGATCGATTTATTGAAGATCCACATACTGTGGTAAAAACGGGTGATATTGTTAAAGTTAAAGTTCTTGAGGTGGATTTAGCTCGCAAGCGCATTGCACTGACTATGCGTTTAGATGAAGTCGCGGGTGATAGTGATAAAAAACATTCATCATCAAATAACACGAATTCTGTTAGAAATAACAAAGGGCAAAAAACAGCTCGTAATAACCGTCAGCCAATGAGTAATGGTAATAATGCAGGAAATAGTGCAATGGGTGATGCTTTAGCCGCAGCATTTGGAAAAAAACGCTAATAGCGCATTTATTGCTACCCTATTAGTTGGTAGTTGGTAAAAAGAACGAGAATAATAAGTGCGATATAACTAATATAGGTTATATCGCCTTTTTTATTACACATTATTTAGATGTTTTCTTTTGATAAAGATACTTATAAGAATTAATTAAATAGTAAGGTAATATAAATTCTCTTCTATTTTTTATAGCTTTAATATTGAACTGACTTAAGTGATATTAAAAAAATAATAAACAAAGCATTCTCTGTTTTATCTCTATATTTATTTGTTATTATTTTTATCATTCATCTTCTATTCTCCCTATCGCTGATTACCTTTATATTATAAATATGAGTTGATCGCCTTATAACCTTATTATTACTAAGGTTTTTAAGTGAACGTCTATGAGCTAGAACTGGAAACCATTGTTTCTGTTTATATCAACTCTATCTTAATTAATAGAATGAATATCTATAGGTTTATTTCACCTTTATTAGGTTATTAATATGAATTTAAATAAATTATCGTTTGGTTTGATCATGATTTCTGCTTCATTACTAGCAGGCTGTGCATCAGAATCTTCACGCTCTTTAGAGGTTGCTAAAGTCGCAACCTATCACACAACTTATACAGGCACTAAGAGCGCTATTTCAATTGGTAAGTTTGATAACCGTTCTAGTTATATGAATGGAATATTCTCTGATGGTGTTGATAGATTAGGTAATCAATCCAAAACCATTTTAATGACGCACTTACAACAGACTGGGCGTTTTAATGTATTAGATAGAGCTAATTTATCTGAATTAAAAGAAGAAGCGGGTATTAAAGGCCAAAGCCAGCAATTAAAAGGTGCAACCTATGTTATTACGGGTGATGTCACTGAATTTGGCCGTAAAGAAGTCGGTGATCGCCAATTATTTGGTATTTTAGGCCGCGGTAAAACCCAAGTTGCTTACGCAAAAGTCAATTTAAACGTTGTGAATGTAAACACATCAGAAGTGGTGTTCTCATCTCAAGGTGCGGGTGAGTACGAGCTTTCTAACCGTGAAATCATTGGGTTTGGTGGAACAGCAAGCTATGACTCAACACTTAACGGTAAAGTGCTAGATTTAGCGATTCGTGAAGCGGTTAATAACTTAGTTGCAGGTATTGAGAGCAATGCTTGGCAGCCTTCAAAATAATATGTCTTTATAAGGATATAACGATGTCTAAATCATTAGTAAGCCTTGCTTTTGGGGCATTATTACTGACGGGCTGTGCAAGTGGCCCTAAACCACTTTATAACTGGGACAGTTATCAACAAGTGGTTTATCAACACTATCAACAAAGTGAAAGTGACCCTCAAGCACAGATTGATGCATTAAAGAAAAGCATCGAACTTTCTCGTGCTAAATCATTAGGTATTCCACCAGGATTACATGCGCATTTAGGCATGTTATATGGTGCGACAGGTGCATTAGATTTAGCGATGGCTGAATTTAATGAGGAAAAAGCACTTTACCCTGAATCAGCAGAATTTATGGATCGCCTGATGAAAAATAAAGGAATGCAAAAATGAGTCGCTTATTCACTTTAGTTTGCTTGGCTTTTACGTTGGTATTAACGGGTTGCGCCCAGCCAGTTAAAACAGATTACACTGCATTTAAACAGAGTAAACCAAAAAGTATTTTAGTCTTAGTGCCGCAAAACCACACAACGGAAGTTGAAGCAGGGCACAGTTTCTTATCTCAAGTGACATACCCTTTGGCAGAAGCAGGATATTATGTTTTCCCGGTTGCTGTCGTTGAAGAGACATTTAAGCAAAATGGTTTATCCATGGCTGGGGATATTCACGCGGTAAGTCCTAATAAATTACGTGAAATCTTTGGGGCAGATGCTGTTTTATACTTAGATATCACCGAGTTTGGAACGTCATATCAAGTTATTTCCAGTGATACGAGAGTGACCGTGACTGCTAAGCTTGTTGATCTTCGTAATGGTGGCGTGTTGTGGAGCAGCTCTGCAACGGCATCAAGTACAGAAACAGACGGTTCATCAGGTAGTTTAGTCGGGATGTTGGTTTCAGCTGTTGTGAATCAAATTGTTAATACCGTTTCTGATAAGAGTTACCAAATTGCAGGAATAACCAGTGTGCGGTTACTTTCAGCCGGTAAAGTCAATGGTATTTTATACGGTCCTCGCTCACCTAATTATGGTAAAGATGCAAAATAAGTAAATACACTAAAATAAGCATCATAATGAAAGGCTCTGTTTAATTAGTTTAAAATAAGCAGAGCCTTATTTTATTTACGGATAATAATTATTCTTATTTAATGTTAGGTAATACTGCTTATACTTACGATCTGATAAGTATGAGATAGAGAGGAAATAAAAAAGAAGTGATGTTATTGAAAAGATAAACCATCCTTGGTTGCTAGTCCATTTCCTTCCATGGTTAATAATCCATAATTCGGGTATATAAAAGAGACTGGTCAATTAGAATAAGATAAGGTATGGGGGATGCTATCTTTCCTTGTAATATAGCGACCTTTATTCTTTAAATGACTCTCAAATTTAAATCAAAACACGACTGATTTGGATATTAATCAATGTTTGTCTCTAGGATATGTAATATTATAATTTAGGTAAAGGTATAAATGTTACTATTATTATAATCATCGAATTAAGAGGGAATAAAAGAATAATAAAACCAATATAACGAGATATTTAATTAATTTAAATCGTATTTTGAGTAATATATCGCTTTAAACTCGGTGTAAAAGTTTTCTTCTGATATTCCACAATAAATTTAAACGACTAACATATTGAATAAACTTAATTTATTCATGAATATCTTTAATGGATAAGACTATTTTTATATAATGTGATTTACATCACGCCGTATATTTGAGAGTTATCGTCTATCAATAAGAAGATAGAGATTTATGCGATACCTCTTTCGATCATATTCAGTTTCTGATTTATTGGTTACACTATATCTTTCAGATATTCATAATGTCTGTTTGCTGGTATGAAATATCAGCGGTTCACTTTTGGAAGGTAGAGGCATGTCAGAACAAACAATTATTTGGGATCTTGACCTGATCCATAAGTATAACTATTCAGGTCCTCGCTATACATCATACCCAACAGCATTAGAGTTTAATCAGCAATATGGCGATGCTGATTTTATCAAAGCGACTCAACGTTATCCTGAGCGCCCTTTATCACTTTATATCCATATTCCTTTCTGCCATAAGCTGTGTTATTTCTGTGGCTGTAATAAAATTATTACGCGCCATAAACATAAAGCAGATGAGTATCTTGATGTTTTAGAAAAAGAAATTATTAATCGAGCACGCTATTTTAAAGACCGAAAAGTGACTCAAATGCATTGGGGTGGGGGGACACCGACTTTTCTAGATAAGCAACAAATTAGTCGATTGGTTTCGTTATTACGTCAGCATTTTGATTTTGTCGATAATGCAGAGCTTTCTATTGAAATTGACCCGCGTGAGATTGAATTAGATGTTATCGATCATTTGCGTAATGAAGGCTTTAACCGCCTGAGTATGGGCGTGCAAGATTTCAATAAAGAAGTACAACAAAAAGTCAATCGTGAGCAAGATGAAGCGTTTATTTTTGCATTAGTAGAGCGTGCGCGTGAAGTGGGTTTTCACTCCACCAGTATTGATTTAATTTATGGCTTACCTAAGCAAACCAAAGAGAGTTTTGCCTTTACATTAAAACGTGTCATTGAATTATCACCAGATAGATTAAGTGTATTTAATTATGCTCATTTACCTAATTTATTTGCAGCTCAACGTAAAATTAAAGATGAAGACCTCCCTTTAGCGGAAGAAAAATTAGAAATATTACAAGAAACCATTTCTACGCTAACGACAAATGGCTATCAATTTATTGGAATGGATCATTTTGCAAAGCCTGATGATGAATTAGCCGTGGCTCAGCGCAAAGGTATTTTACATCGTAATTTCCAAGGCTATACCACTCATGAAGAGTGTGATTTATTAGGTATGGGTGTTTCTGCAATTAGTATGTTAGGGGATAACTATGCGCAAAATGAGAAGGTATTGAAAGAGTATTATGCGCGCGTAAATAGTGAAGGTAATGCACTATGGCGAGGTTTATCACTGACTCATGATGATTGTATTCGCCGTGATGTAATTAAAACCTTAATTTGTAATTTTAATCTGCATTTTTCTGATATTGAAAAAATGCACGATATTGTTTTCCATGACTATTTTAAAGAAGATTTAGAATTACTTGTGCCAATGAAAGATGACGGTTTAGTTGAAATAACAGCTGACGGCATTCAAGTGACACCAAGAGGACGTTTGCTTATTCGTAATATCTGCATGTGTTTTGATACCTATTTACGAAATCAAATGCGCCAACGTCAATTCTCTCGTGTAATTTAAATACAAAAGAGGGTATATATTCTAAATCATTTGAGTTGCAGGTAGGCGGCAAGCAAAGATATCCCGATGAGCATACTCATGTATGTGATTCGGGTAGCTGAGCGTAGCCAACACCCTTGCAACTTGAAGGATGACGAGTATAGAGGATTAATATTCCTCTATCCCCAACTCTTTTAATTTACGGGTTAGTGTATTTCTGCCCCAACCTAATAGTCGTGCGGCATCTTGTTTATGCCCTTGTGTATATGCCAAGGCACTGAGTAATAGTGTGCGTTCAAATTGAGGTAGAGCATCTGTTAAGATGTTTTCTTTTCCTTCCCCTAATGCTTCATCTGCCCATAATGAAAGATGTTGTGACCAATGTTGAGAAGAAGCAATTCGATTGATATTTTTGGCTCTCTCATCAGGTTGGCGAATTTCTTGTGGTAAATCTTGAGGCATAATCTCTTGGCTTGCCGTCATTACCGTTAACCAGCGACACACATTCTCTAATTGTCTAACGTTGCCTGACCAGTTGTATTCCATCATGATTTGCAAACTTTGTTGATGCAATACTTTGGCTTCGACGCCCAATTCTTTTGCTGTTTTTTGCAGAAAATAGCGCGCTAAGCTGGGAATATCTTCCGTTCTATCACGTAATGGTGGTAATTGAATACGTATTACATTAAGTCGATGATAGAGATCTTCACGAAAATCACCGGCTTGAACGCGCTTTTCTAAGTCTTGATGTGTAGCGGCAATAATGCGCACATCAACTTTAACTGGAGCATAACCGCCGACTCGATAAAATTGCCCTTCAGCAAGCACTCGCAGTAACCGTGTCTGAATGTCGAGAGGCATATCACCAATTTCATCAAGAAAAAGAGAACCGCCATTGGCTTGTTCAAATCGCCCTTGGCGTACTTGAGAAGCGCCTGTAAATGCCCCTTTTTCATGACCAAAAAGCTCTGATTCAATTAAATCTTTAGGAATAGCTGCCATATTGAGAGCAATAAAAGGAGAGGAAGCTCTTGGGCTGTGGCGATGCAATGCATGTGCGACTAGCTCTTTTCCCGTACCCGATTCTCCATTAATAAGTACACTGATTGAGGAACGAGAAAGTCGACCAATAATACGATAAACCTCTTGCATTGCAGGCGCTTCACCAATCATATCGGTAACTGATTGCAGTGAGGTTTCATCGGTATTCGGTTGTTTTTGCTCGCGATAATGCGTAATAGCGCGGTCAATTAATGCTAATGTTTCGTCGATATCAAATGGCTTTGGTAAGTAATCAAAAGCCCCTTGTTGATAAGCATTTACTGCAGCATCCAGATCAGAATGCGCAGTCATAATTATCACGGGTAAAGTAGGGTAGTTTTCTTTAATGATTTTAAGAAGAGATAAACCATCAATATCAGGCATACGAATGTCTGATAACAACACATCAGGTATTTCTGTATTGAGTGCATTAAGCACATCATTCGCATGTTCAAAGGTTTTACAAGATATACCTTCACGAGAAATGGCACGTTCAAGTACCCAGCGAATTGAGCTGTCATCATCAACAACCCATACATTTCCTTTTTGCATTGGTTATCTCCTACTTAATTGGTAAATAAATAGAAAACTCAGTATTTCCGGGCCAACTGGTAAATTCGATTTTACCTGCATGTTGATCGACTAAATTACGCGCAATTGATAATCCCAACCCATTACCTCCTTCTCTACCACTCACCATGGGGTAAAAAAGTGTATCTTGTAGATGAGGAGGAATGCCATCACCCGTATCAATGACATCAATACGCGCAACCAGTTTGTAGCGCTCCCCATGAAGCGTGACTTGAAACGCTGTACGAGTACGTAAAATAATCGTCCCTCCTGTTTTTTCAACAGCTTGTAAGGCGTTACGAGTAATATTTAGGAGTACTTGTTCTATTTGATCGGGGTAATGTGATAACTCAGGTAAGCTGGGATCGTAATCTTTTAGCAAGGTAACATTTTCAGGGCATTCGAGAGAAATAAGTTGAGCAACGCGCTCAACGACATGGTGAATACTCTGATGTGTTTTTGTACCTGGATGTTGGGGGCCGAGTAATCTGTCCACCAGCACACGTAGGCGATCAGCTTGTTCAATAATGACTTGCGTATATTCCGTTAAAGCAGGATCAGGTAAGGATTTTGCTAGCAATTGAGCCGCACCTCGTAATCCTCCCAACGGATTTTTAATTTCATGTGCCAGCCCCCTAACCAATTCCCTAGCAGCCATTTGCTGGGCTTGTTGTATCTGCTCTTGGCTTAACCGGCGTTGACTATCCATAGGCGCCAGTTCCAGCAAAATATGTTGCTCGGAAATAGGTTGGGCACTGAGCGACATTGTGTGTGATTGGTTATTTACAACCAATATCACTTCATTGTCGGTAAAGCTTTGTCCATTTGCTAATGTTTCACGCATTAAATCAGCATCAAAGGAGTAATAGCTGAAAAGGGCAGTGAAAGGCGTTTCAAATAATTTTCGACGGCTTTGTGCTAAAACCTGTAACGCAGAATGATTTGCGTAGCAAATAATAAACTCTTTGTTGATAACCAATACTGAGTGAATCAATGAGTCTAAAATTAATGTATTGTCAGGTAAGTCCGCCGTTTCCATATTATTGAATACCTCTTTGCACCATTTTAGTGCATCTTACCTTTATTGCATTAATGAACCAATGCGTAAGTGAATAGATGGACTCCTTAAGTGGGAGAAAAGTGCCCATCCGAAGATGGGCAAAATAGCTTCACGGCAAAAAAAACAGTTTTACATCTTGGCTTAAGTTTTTATCAGTAAAACTTATCTTAAGCGCTGTAATACATTTCAAATTCAAGAGGATGTGGCGCCATACGTACACGTTGAACATCCGCACGTAATAACTCTAAATAAGCATCAATAGCATCATCAGTAAATACACCACCGCGGGTTAAGAATTCACGATCTGCATTTAATGCATTTAATGCTTCTTCTAATGAGCCTGCGACAGTTGGGATCTCTTTTGCTTCTTCTGGCGGTAAGTCATAGAGGTTTTTATCCATAGCATCACCAGGATGAATTTTATTGATAATTCCATCAAGACCGGCCATTAATTGAGCTGCAAACGCGAGATAAGGGTTTGCTAAAGGATCAGGGAAACGTACTTCAATTCGGCGTGCTTTCATGCTGGCAACCACTGGAATACGAATTGACGCTGAACGGTTACGCGCAGAGTAAGCCAGCATTACAGGTGCTTCAAAACCAGGGACTAAACGTTTGTAAGAGTTAGTGGTTGGGTTAGTAAATGCATTTAATGCACGAGCATGTTTGATAATACCGCCGATGTAATACAGCGCCATTTCAGATAATCCGCCGTATTTGTCGCCTGCGAACAGGTTTACACCGTTTTTAGACAGTGACATATGACAGTGCATACCTGAACCGTTATCACCCACGAGAGGTTTTGGCATAAAGGTCGCTGTTTTACCAAATACGTGAGCCACGTTTTGTACCACGTATTTATAAATTTGGGTTTCATCTGCTTTTTTGGTCATGGTATTGAAGCGAGTTGCTACTTCGTTTTGACCTGCAGTTGCTACTTCATGGTGATGTGCTTCAACCACTAAGCCCATTTCTTCCATAATGTTACACATGGTAGAACGAATATCTTGTGATGAATCAACAGGTGGCAGTGGGAAATAACCCCCTTTCACCATAGGGCGGTGACCTTTGTTGCCATCTTCATATTTGGTATTGGTGTTCCAAGCCGCTTCAATATCGTTGATAGCGTAAGAAGCACCCGAAATATCGTTTTTGAAACGAATGTCATCAAATAGAAAGAATTCGGGTTCTGGCCCAAACAGTACTGTGTCTGCAATACCACTTGATTTTAAATAGTCTTCAGCACGTTTTGAAATAGAACGAGGATCGCGGTCATAACCTTTCATTGTGCCCGGTTCTAAAACGTCACAACGAATAATCAGGGTTGGATCTTGGAAAAATGGGTCGAGCATTGCGGTTGTTGCATCAGGCATCAGTACCATGTCTGATTCGTTAATGCCTTTCCAGCCACCAATAGAGGAACCATCGAACATTTTTCCTTCTTCAAAGAAATCATCGTTAACCTGATGAGCCGGAATAGTAAGATGTTGTTCTTTACCGCGGGTATCAGTGAAACGTAAGTCAATATATCTAACTTTATGTTCTTCAATCATGGATAACACATGTTCAAGGGACATAGGAACTCTCCTGGCGAATGGTTTTATTGAGTGCAGTGGCCTTACACATTTTTCGGTGAATTTTTTGCTCACCTAAATTCTATTGCGAAAAGCATGCCAACTTATCTAAAAAGGGATATATACTGTATTGATGAAGTTTAGTGTAGAATATCTCCTGTGATTTTTTAATTATTGCACAAACTTGGTGCAAATTAAGCCTAATTAGTTGCACTGTTTTGGTGCAATGGAACGGATACTACTAAATTCTGAGGCGTGAAAAGGATCACAATTCAATTAATTGCATATTGTTAAGCAATCATTATTGTGATCTTGTTTAGTCTCTCGTCTAAAGCGTGTACAATACTGCGCTTATTTCTACAATGCCTGAGGCAAATTTTGTGATCGAAAACTTGCGTAATATCGCCATCATCGCCCACGTTGACCATGGTAAAACAACTATCGTCGATAAATTACTACAGCAATCTGGTACGTTCGGTGAACGTGAAACCGTTGCTGAGCGCGTGATGGACTCAAATGATCTCGAAAGAGAGCGCGGAATTACTATTCTTGCGAAAAATACAGCGATTAAATGGAATGACTATCGTATTAACATCGTAGATACCCCAGGACACGCCGACTTCGGTGGTGAGGTAGAACGCGTTATGTCTATGGTAGACAGCGTTCTATTGCTGGTTGACGCGATGGATGGCCCAATGCCACAAACTCGTTTTGTGACACAAAAAGCGTTTGCTAACAACTTAAAACCAATTGTTGTTATCAATAAAGTTGACCGCCCTGGTGCGCGTCCAGACTGGGTTGTTGATCAGGTATTTGACCTGTTCGTAAACTTAGGTGCAACTGACGAACAACTTGATTTCCCAATTATCTATGCATCTGCATTAAACGGTATTGCGGGAACAGATTATAATGACATGGCTGAAGATATGACTCCGTTATATGAAGCTATTGTCAAATATGTAGAGCCACCAAAAGTTGATCTGGAAGGTACATTCCAGATGCAAATTTCTCAGTTGGACTACAACAACTACCTAGGTGTTATCGGTATCGGTCGTATCAAGCGTGGTAAGGTTAAACCTAACCAGCAAGTGACTATTATCGATAGCGAAGGTAATACCCGTAATGGTAAAGTCGGTAAAGTTTTAGGCCATTTAGGTTTAGAGCGTATCGAAGTTGATGTTGCTGAAGCTGGCGATATCATTGCAATCACTGGTTTAGGTGAACTGAATATCTCTGATACGATTTGTGAAGTGGGTGCTGTTGAAGCGCTACCTGCATTAGCCGTTGATGAACCAACTGTTAGCATGTATTTCTGTGTTAATACTTCACCTTTCTGTGGCCGTGAAGGTAAGTTTGTGACTTCTCGTCAGATTTTAGATCGTCTGAAAAAAGAGTTAGTCCATAACGTTGCATTACGTGTAGAAGAAACAGAAGATCCAGATGCATTCCGTGTATCAGGTCGTGGTGAGCTTCACCTGTCAGTTCTGATTGAAAATATGCGTCGTGAAGGTTACGAATTAGGTGTATCTCGCCCTAAAGTTATCTTCCGTGATATTGACGGTCGTAAACAAGAGCCTTTTGAACAAGTGACTATCGACATTGAAGAACAGCACCAAGGTGATGTGATGCAAGCGATGGGTGAGCGTAAAGGCGAAATGCGTGATATGCAACCAGATGGTAAAGGACGTGTACGTTTAGACTACATTATCCCTAGCCGTGGTCTGATTGGTTTCCGTACTGAATTTATGACCATGACATCAGGTACTGGTTTACTGTATGCAACATTCAGTCACTATGATGATGTTCGTCCAGGTGAAATTGGTCGCCGTAATAATGGTGTTATGATCTCTAATGGCCAAGGTAAAGCCGTTGCTTACGCACTGTATAGCTTACAAGACCGTGGTAAATTATTCGTTACTCATGGTGCAGAAGTTTATGAAGGCCAAGTAATTGGTATTCATACTCGCTCTAATGACTTAACAGTAAACTGTTTAACGGGTAAAAAGCTGACTAACATGCGTGCTTCTGGTACCGATGAGGCGACAACGCTGACTCCACACCTGAAACAAACATTAGAACAAGCACTAGAATTTATTGATGACGATGAGTTAGTTGAAGTTACTCCGCAGTCTATTCGTCTGCGTAAGCGTTATCTGTCAGAAAACGATCGTCGTCGTGCTTACCGTAGCAAAGACTAATTCGTTATTTTGATAACATAATTCTTAGGGCGCGTTTAGCGCCCTGAGTTTATACTCATCAAGAGTATATATTGCTATAAAAGACGAATGCGGTGGAAAATAATCTCTGCCGCATAAGTTTTCTCTCAATCCTTTCTTCTCCCACCTTTTATCATGTTTTATCATCACCTCATAATTCCATTCTAGATAATGATGCTTCTCATCTCTTTTTTTATCTCTCCCTCTTCTGGTTTTATGTTTTACAAAAAATTAAGTGTGATTATTGTACTTTTTTAGCGTTTAAGCCTGTTCAGTAACGCGATTTATGATTAAAGTAAAACGAGTTTTCTATTATGGAGAGGATTTATGCTTTATATCTTTGATATGGGTAATGTGATTATTGATATCGATTTTAACCGAGTATTCGCAGTATGGAGTAAGCTTAGTGGTGTTCCATTAGCAAGTATAAAAAAGAACTTCACAGCCGGCGAAGTTTTTAAATTACATGAGCGCGGTAATATTACAGATATCGAATTTGCTGAAGAAATTAACTCAGAACTTGGCATGAACTTAAGTTTTGAGCAATTTGCTGAAGGATGGCAGGCTATTTTTATCGCAGTACGACCTGAAGTCATTGATATAATGAATAAATTAAGAGAGCAAGGACATCGGGTTGTGGTGTTATCAAATACGAATCGCTTGCATCATGATTACTGGCCAGAGCATTATCCTGAAATCGCAGCTTCTGCTGATTTCCTCTACTTATCGCAAGATCTTGGTATGAGAAAACCCGATCCTGAACTGTTTAAGTATGTTTTGGAATCTGAAAATGTTGAAGCACAAGACGCCATTTTTTTTGATGATTTACAAACTAATGTCGATGCTGCTCTTTCGGTTGGTATGAAAGCCGTGCATGTGGTTGATAAAAATACCATTATTGATTACTTCAAAGATTATGATTTTTCTCTCCCAGTAGAAGAATAATGCTATCGTAAGGATAACAATAGGTTGAGTTTGTTATCCTTTTTTATTGATTTATTTTGGAGAGAGTATGATCGCATTAATTCAACGAGTGACACAGGCAAAAGTGGATATTGCTGGTGAAACAGTCGGTGCTATTAATCAAGGTTTATTGGTTTTATTAGGTGTAGAGAAAGACGACAACGAACAGAAAGCCAAAAGATTATGTGAAAAAGTATGTGGTTATCGCATCTTTAGTGATGAAAACGACAAAATGAACCTAAATGTGCAACAAGCTGGTGGCAGTTTATTAGTTGTCTCTCAATTTACACTTGCCGCGGAAACACAAAAAGGAATGCGTCCTGGGTTTTCGAATGGCGCCCCCCCAGAATTAGCGAAAAATCTCTATCACTACTTTATTGAACAATGTCAGCAACAAGGCTTAGAAACGCAAACAGGCCAATTTGCCGCAGATATGCAAATTACACTGACGAATGATGGCCCTGTTACCTTCTGGTTGCAGGTATAACGTCGAACGAGCAGTGATGTTAAAAGGAGCTCAGATATGTACCATTTACGAACCCCAAAAACAGAGGCCGAATTTGATGCCTATTATGCTTTTCGCTGGGAAATGCTTCGTAAACCTCTACATCAACCTGAAGGCTCTGAAAAAGACGGTTATGACACCTTTGCACATCACCAAATGGTTGTCGATGAAACAGGACAACCTGTTGCGATTGGACGACTCTATATCAATGCCGATAATGAGGGTGCTATTCGCTTTATGGCGGTGCACACGGATGCACAAGGTAAAGGTTTAGGTACTCTCGTTGCTATGGCACTTGAGTCATTGGCTCGCCAAGAGGGTATAAAACGAATAGTGTGTAGTGCGAGAGAAGAATCTGTAAGTTTCTTTGAAAAATTGGGTTATGAAAATTGTGGTTTAGTGACAGGCCCGCAAACAACACCCATTAAGCACTTTTTTATGAAAAAAAGTATTGAGTCTTTAGATGATATTCTTCATCGGCCTGATTGGTGTGCTGAATTACAAAAACAGTGGCATCAACATATTCCTTTAAGTGAAAAAATGGGGTTACGTATTACTCAATATACGGGAACACGTTTTTACACCACTATTCCAGAAGCGGGGAACCAAAACCCTCACCACACTATTTTTGCAGGCAGCCAATTTTCACTCGCAACATTAACGGGTTGGGGATTGATTTGGCTATTAATGCAAGAACATAAGTTGCAAGGTGATATTGTGTTGGTGGATGCGCATATTCGTTATCGCAAACCTGTATCAGGGCGTCCTGCTGCCGTTGCTGATATGGAAAATTTAAGCGGAGATTTAGGGCGATTAGCGAAGGGGAGTAAGGCACGAATTAAGCTAGATGTTGATATTTGTGGTGATGAAGGTGTTGGTGCTGTTTTTAGTGGTACTTATATTGTTTTACCTTCACAAAATAAGCAGTGCTAATTCAGCTAGCTATCTTTAAAGTCATTTAAAGGGAAATTATTATTTTCTTTTGGGTTACTTTTTCTATTTTCTGCGTTTTTAATTAAAAAAACAGAGTATAAAAAATCTATTCTTGAATGCTAGTGTTATAGAGTTTCTATCCCTATCCAATTGATGTATATTTCGCAGTTTACGGAGGGAAGCATGGACACCAATTTATCTACTCGTCTTAATAAATATATCAGTGAAAGCGGGATCTGCTCACGTCGTGAGGCTGACCGTTATATTGAGCAAGGACTTGTCCTTATTAATGGCAAACGCGCCAGTATTGGCGACCAAGTATTTGCTGGCGATGAAGTCAAAGTCAATGGTCGATTGATTGAAGCACAGGATAATTCTGAGCTGGTGCTGATTGCGCTGAATAAACCCGTGGGTATTGTCAGTACCACAGATGATGGCGAAAAAGATAATATTGTTGACTATGTTAACCACAGCACCCGCATTTTCCCAATTGGACGTTTGGACAAAGATTCACAAGGATTGATTTTCTTGACCAACCACGGTGATTTAGTCAATAAAATCCTACGTGCGGGTAATGATCACGAAAAAGAGTACCTTGTGACAGTGAATAAACCGATCACTGATGAATTTATTCATGGAATGGGTGCGGGTGTTCCTATCATGGGACAAAAAACCAAGAAATGTAAGGTCAAGAAAGAAGCGCCGATGGTGTTTCGCATAACCTTAGTTCAAGGGTTAAATCGCCAAATTCGTCGTATGTGTGAATATTTTGGTTATGAAGTCACTAAGCTTGAACGTGTTCGTATTATGAATGTGAGCTTATCTGGATTACCAGTCGGTGAATGGCGAGACTTGACGGATGATGAGCTGATCAAACTCTTTGATGCGATTGAAAAATCAACGTCAGAAGCACCACCAAAAGCTAAGCAAAATAAGCCGAAGAAACAAATCAGCAGTAATGCAAAAGCTTTGGGTATTCATATTCCTCAAACAAAAACCAAAGAAACGGAAAATAACTCTCGTAAGCGTTTTGTTCAGCCGGGTCGAAAAAAGAAAAAACGTTAATTTCATTTTTGTAGATGCGATAAAAACAAAAAAACACCTGAAAGGGTGTTTTTTGTTTGTTCTATTTAGGCATCAATAAAGTTAGTCTAAATTCAACTCATCTAATTTATTTTGACGACGTTCAAGCACTATCGCGGCAAGTTCGGCATCCATAACTCGTTCAATTAAGGCGTCATAGTCTTCTTTAGAGAGGCAATAGAACAACGGAGTTTTGTTGTCATCACACACAAGCAGTGTGCTGTTATCTTCAAGTGCAGTTAAAGGAGATTGTTGAAACGTGTTTAAAGATATTTTTTCAGGGGAAAAATCTTCGTCAGACATGAAAACTCCACGATAAAGAAAAGGGCAATAGCGCATTGTAACGCTTTTTATTAAGGGAGCAATCCGTGCTCCTGCGAAAGATCAATATTATAGGTGATTAATTATTTCACCATTTTGTATTTCTGAATTGAGTATTTGTTGCTCACCTTTACTTCCAGTCAATGTGCCATTGAGTGTTGATATCACTGGGCTTGCACGTAAATTACCTTTCAATTTTAGTGTAAATTGACCTATTTCATCAGAGTAGGTTGTTTTTAAACCTAATGTATAAGGTATTGATAAAGGTACATTTAAACCATTAGTAATAAGTGAAAATTGGCGTTGTTGGTTAGATTGGATTAAGCCGGCTGAACCTCGAACAATGCCGTCACCAATAAATGCTGAATATTGCTCAATAATAGCGTTATCTTGCTGAGTGACAATTTTTAAATCAGGGCGACGTAATTCAATGCGATTTAATGTTCCACTATCTGCATTGAATACGGCTGAACCTTGCCATAATCCCCATTCACCTTCTTTTGCAACCATTAAATTTTGCAATTTTCCTGTTAAGTTGGTGAATTGAAATGGAAATTCCGGCGTGATATCAATCAAAATAGATTGGTTGATAGATAACTGTTCGATAGTGATATTTTGAATATTACTCTTGCTATCTATCGGTTTAGCTAAAAAATTGAGCCAATTTTCAGGTAACGTATATAAAAGACCTGATAGAGTGGCATCTTGGATCGTGATGGTTTTATTGTCTTTATTCCAATGACCAGCAAGCTTAATTAAGCCTTTTTCATAGCGCAAACTGAGGTTATCTAGATTGAGTTGATTGTTCTGCTGGTTGAGCTTTGCGATAAGATCAGTGAAATGCTCATCTTGAAAAACAAGGTCATTTGTATTGAGCTCGCCGGTTGTAAATGAAAGAGCGTTATCCCAATTAAATTGAGAAAATTGCCCATCAAAACCACTCATTGCCCACTGTTTCCCTTCGGCCGTAAAATCAACAATATTAAGCGCTCTTATGCTAATGCGTGGGTACTCAGAGAGAGACTGAATTAATTCATTAAAAGTTTGCGAAGATTGCCAGCGTAAGCCATTCATATAAACTTCATCAAACTTCCATTGATTATCTTGATACTGACCACTTAATGAGAGTGAGCCATTAAGTAAACGTGTTCCTAGTTTTTCTATTTGAATATTATTGGGCTGATATTGACCAGAAATAATAAAATTACTGAATTTATTATTATTTATCATTCCATCAGCAATAGAAAATTGAAAATGGCCTGCTCCAATAAAATCTTCCGATGTAGGTGCCCAAGGTGTAATTCCCCCCGTCACTTTGTTTGCTTCGAAAGAAAAATCCGCATTGGTGCTGTTTAAAATCATATTTTTAAATTGCAGAATATCAGCACTTAACGGTATTGATGGAGACTTATTGGTAAATTCAATATTGCCATTTTCTAATGTAATTTTTTGCAGATGGGAAGGAGTGGTAAAAAATTGCCAATCAAATCGGATTTGTGCTGATTTTGCCGATACTCTGGCTTTATCTTGTTTAGGATTAACGAGGAGATCATAAACAATAACTTGTTCGGGCTGCATAAGGTCATGTTCAATACCTGAGAAGCGAATATCGTAATCAGTGTATTCTGTTAGCCATTCGCTTGTCTTTTGCGCTCCCCACTGAGTCTGAATAAAAGCGTAAATTATAATAATAAATAAAATAACGATAAGTATCAGAGATATCATACTTTTCATCAGCCAGCGCATTGCCCTTCTCCTGTTTTATACTCCATCAAAACAGTATACAGTTATGCCTGAAAACTAGGCGATGCTCAAGTATTCATCACTAGATAAAACAAGATTATTTAACTGTCTATACATTTATGATAGCGGATATCTTGTTTCTCAATTCGATAGTGGATGGAGCCGTCTGATTTTGTAAATGGGTGCTGATATCCTCCAATATATTTTTTATAAAACTCTTACTCCATGGTTGTTTATTCTTTAATTCTTCGTTTATTAATTTATTGCCATAGTTAATCAGTTGAGAAATTAATTCATTAGGTTCAAGGCTACCTGAACGATAAGTATTGTAAAAATTAGGGAGAATACCCGCTTGTGTTGGTAAATATTGAAACTGATATGTTAGAAACCCTTCTTTATCTTTCTTTGTCTGATTATTAAGGTAAGGATTTTGTAAAAACGTCACCAAGTCTTTTTGAATATGTTCTAAGTTGAATTCAGGGATAGACTTATTTCCCAAATATGTAAACTTATGATTTGTATTAAATAACGATAAAATAGAATCTTTTAAATAAGTTAAAAATTGTCCTATTGTTTTTATATGATAGTTTTCAGTTGATGGGTGACTTTTAAGATATTTAAGTGCTTTATTATTAACAATATTAAGTGGTGTTGGCATAGTATCTCTCTTTTGTTGATAACGTGAGTAAACATACTAATTATCGCAATTTGAAGAGTGATGCATATGTAAAAAGACCCTATTTGAGGAGTAAAAATAATGCACTATTTTAATAACTGAAAAATAGCGCATTATTGTACTGTTGTAATTTATGACAACTACTTTTCTTGAGGGAAAATAAGATTAAGAATAATTGCCGTTAAGCCACCTGCAGCAATACCTGATGACAGCAATGTTTTTAGCCAATCAGGAGCAAATTGTAATATTTGAGGCTGCTGTGAAACGCCCAGCCCTACCGCAAGTGAAATTGCAAGGATCATGATGGCTCGGCGATTTAACGCTTCTTTAGAAACAATGCGTACACCAGACGCAGCTATCGTACCGAACATAACTAATGTAGCTCCGCCTAATACTGGTTCAGGAATTCTTTGCACAAATTCTGCAACAAACGGAAATAATCCTAAGATAATGAGCATTGCGGCAACAACATAGCCTACGTAGCGACTCGCAACACCAGTTAATTGGATCACACCATTATTTTGACCAAAACAAGAGTTTGGAAAGGTATTGAAAAATGCCGAAACCATAGAGTTAATTCCATTAGCCAATACGCCCCCTTTGATCCGTTTCATATACAAAGGGCCACTAACGGGTTGTTCTGAAACATCAGAAGTTGCCGTAATATCGCCTATGGTTTCTAGTGAAGTGATCATAAACACCAGCATTAAAGGAATAAGCAAGTGCCAATCAAATGACAGCCCATAATAAAACGGCTCAGGAATAGTCATAAAAGGTGTTTTTTGATGTTCTACTGGTGTGGGCAACATATCTAAAGCCCAAGCAAGAACATAGCCCACAGCCATTGCAATGACTAAAGAAGCAACGCGTAAGTAAGGATTTTTTTGTCGATTAAGTAAAATAATAACGATAAGAACAGAGCCTGCTAATAACAGGTTTTGTGGTGAACCAAAGGTATTATTTTCGATAGCAGCATAACCACCACCAATTGAAGTTAATCCAACTTGAATTAAAGAGAGGCCGATTATCATTACTACGACACCTGAAACTAATGGTGTAATGATACGTCTTGCTAAGTGAAGTACACGAGACAGGATGATTTCGGTTAATGAAGCGACCATTAATGTCCCAAAAAGGGCCGCCATCATTGTAGGAATATCTGCTCCACCATTTTTAAGTGCTAATCCTCCCATAATGAGCGGAGCAACAAAGTTAAAGCTTGTTCCTTGGATTGATAATAATCCTGAACCTATCGGTCCCCATGCTCGAATTTGAATAAGAGAGGCAATACCTGATGCAAATAAAGACATGCTAATAATACGTTGAGTATCGTGTGCAGGTAATCCTAATGCTTGGCAAATAAGGATCGCAGGCGTGATAACCGCGACAAACATAGCTAAAAGATGTTGGCAAGCAGCAAAAAGTGTTTGTGGTAATGGCGGTTTCTCTTCTAAAGCAAAAAGAAGTTCGCTATTTTTTTTAATTGAAACATCACTATTTTTAGGCAAATTTTGATTTTCTGAAGTAACCATGGTGTGAATTTCTTATTCGGCAAAAACAGTATTTTAATGATCTGCGCCACAAAAGCAATCGTTTGCGTGAAAATGATGTTATCAAAATGCATAAGAGGCGCTCACATTTTTATATGTTTTAACTTGTGTTTGTCTGCGTTTTTTTTTCTAATCGGGGATACCTGCTTTTGGCGTTGTTTATGGATGAACTTAGCGTCGTAGTATTTTTATATAAAATTAACAAATAAGACGGGGTACATAAATGTATCATCTTGATGTTTATGGCACGCTGGTTGCGGCCACTTTGGTTCTCTTGATCGGACGTAAACTAGTGAAATCTGTTCCTTTTTTAGAACGGTATACGATCCCAGAACCTGTTGCAGGTGGGCTACTTGTTGCAGTTCTTCTATTAGCATCTAAATCTTTTATGGATTGGGAAGTCAGTTTTGATCTCTCACTTAAAGATCCATTAATGCTAGCCTTCTTTGCAACAATTGGTTTAAACGCGAACCTTGCAAGCTTAAAAGCGGGAGGAAAAGCGCTTTTTATTTTCGTCTTCGTTGTTGTTGGGTTGTTATTAGTGCAAAACACGGTCGGTATTGCATTGGCGAAAATGTTAGGCCTTGATCCTCTTATGGGATTATTGGCTGGTTCTATTACATTATCGGGTGGTCATGGTACAGGGGCTGCTTGGGGTAAAACGTTCGTTGAAAGTTATGGTTTCATGAGTGCGTCTGAAGTCGCAATGGCGTGTGCAACCTTTGGGTTGGTTTTAGGTGGATTGATTGGTGGTCCAGTTGCGCGTTACTTAATCAAAAATATTCCAACACCAGGAATTGGTGCTGATGATCATGAAATGCCAACAGCCTTTGAGAAACCCACTACAGGTAGAATGATTACTTCAATGGTATTGTTAGAAACTATTGCGATGATCTCTATCTGTTTAATGGCCGGTACGTTCCTTTCTCAATTGTTAGAAGGCACGGCATTCTCACTACCAACCTTTGTGTGTGTTCTGTTTATTGGTGTTATTTTAAGTAATAGCCTTTCAATGCTTGGGTTCTACCGTGTTTTTGATAGAGCGGTGTCAGTTTTAGGTAACGTGAGTTTATCATTATTCTTAGCAATGGCATTAATGAGCCTGAAATTATGGGAACTGGCTTCACTGGCGATCCCAATGCTGGTTATCCTTGGTGTTCAAGCAGGTGTAATGGCACTTTATGCAATTTTTGTCACTTTCCGTGTCATGGGTAAAAACTACGATGCGGCGATTTTAGCAGCGGGTCACTGTGGTTTTGGTTTAGGAGCAACACCAACGGCGATTGCGAATATGCAAGCCGTTACAGATCGTTTTGGTCCTTCTCATCTTGCGTTCTTAGTAGTACCAATGGTAGGGGCATTCTTTATTGATATTGTGAATGCGATAGTGATCAAACTGTATCTACTATTGCCATTCTTTACGCCTATAGTTGCAGGATAGTTTGGTTGCTATAAATTAAAATAGCTTCAAAAACGTTAAAGAGCACCTCAATGTTGGATATCGGCATTGAGGTGTTTTTCTATGTGATATGTAACTTACTAATATTTCAAGATCGACCTGAAGCGAGTTTAAACGCACGCTAAGCCATGTAAAAGAGTAACTTTAAGCTTGGCTGTATTGTGTTTTAGCAGGTAGCCAGCGTTCGATTAAGGCTTGAGAATGTTTAGGATAGTGTTGATGCAGGTAACGAGCGATACGCTGAACTTCAGGAACAAGTCCTTGGTCGCGCAATAAATCAGCGACTTTAAATTGTGCATTACCCGTTTGCTTGGTACCTAAAAGCTCACCGGGGCCACGGATCTCAAGATCTTTTTGTGCAATCACAAAGCCATCATTGCTATCCCTTAATACCTGCAATCGCAAACGTGCCGTTTGAGTGAGTGGTGTTTTATATAACAAGACACAATGAGAGGCGATTGCGCCTCGGCCTACACGTCCACGTAGTTGGTGTAACTGTGCAAGGCCTAGCCGTTCTGGATTATCAATAATCATCAAACTGGCATTAGGCACATCAACGCCAACTTCAATCACTGTTGTTGCAACTAAAAGTTGGAGTTCATTTTCTTTAAATGCGGTCATTACGGCCTGTTTTTCTGCGGGCTTCATTCGCCCATGTACCAACCCTACTTTGATTTCAGGGAGTGCAATTGTAAGCTCATCATAGATAACTTGGGCTGCTTGCGCTTCAAGAACATCAGAATCTTCAATTAAGGTACATACCCAATAGGCTTGTCGCTTTTCTTCTGTGCAAGCCAACCTAATGCGTTCAATAATGTCATTACGGCGAGTATCAGGGATAGCGACAGTGGTAACAGGTGTGCGTCCCGGTGGTAATTCGTCGATGATAGAGGTGTCCATATCAGCGTAGGCTGTCATGGCTAATGTGCGAGGGATCGGCGTTGCTGTCATCACCAATTGGTGGGGATGAAAGCCTTGCTCTTCGCCCTTTTTCCATAATGCGAGGCGTTGATGTACACCAAATCGGTGTTGTTCATCAATAATCACTAAGGCTAGAGAGTGGAATTTAACTTGCTCTTGGAAAATAGCGTGCGTTCCAATAATGATCGATACTTCACCATTCGCAATGGCGTTTTGCTGTGCCTCGCGAGCTTTCCCTTTCTGCTTTCCAGCCAACCAACCCACTTGGATATCAAAAGGCTCAAACCATTTTCTAAACGTCAATGCATGTTGTTCTGCTAATAATTCTGTTGGAGCCATTAACGCCACTTGCTTACCATTTGCAATAGCACGTAATGCACTTAATGCTGCAACTAGCGTTTTACCTGAACCTACATCTCCTTGGATTAATCGCATCATCGGATAGTTTTTTTCTAAATCTGTTTCTATCTCATTGACGACACGTTGCTGAGCATTTGTCGGGGTAAAGGGTAGCATTGAGAGAAATTGCTGGCGTAATGTGGAAGTGCTTGGCATAAACAGTGGTTCTGCACGATAAGATTGCGCACCAGCTCTGGCATTGAGCATACCTAGATTGTGGGCGAGTAACTCTTCAATAATGAGTCTTTTTTGAGCAGGGTGCTGTCCTTTTTCAAGCTGTGCAAAAGCGATATCAGGGGGAGGATTATGCAGTGTACGTAATGCGGTGGCTAATGGAGGTAAACCATGAATAAATTGATCGGGCAATAATTCATTAATAGCACAGGTATCAAGTAATTCTAACGCTTGCTCTATCAGTTTTCGCAATGATGTTTGGCGTAAGCCTTCGGTTGTTGAATAAATCGGGGTGAGTGTTTCTTGTAGTTTAACCTCAGCACCTGCTACTTTGATTTTATATTCAGGGTGGATAATTTCAGGGCCGCGACTTCCTCGCTTTACTTCACCATAGGCGATGACTTGTTTACCTTGAGCAAGGTTATTTTTCATTGCAGCTGTAAAGTTAAAAAAGCGAAGCGTTAAAATACCTGAGCCATCAGAAATTTGGCAGGTCATCATTTTTCGTCGACCAAAACTGACTTCCGTTCTTAATACTTCACCTGAAACAGTGGCAGGGATACCGGGAAGAAGATCGCTAATAGCATAGAGGTGCGTTTGATCTTCATAACGCAAAGGAAGGTGGAGTAACAAATCCTCAATAGTCACAAGCCCTATTTTTGCCAGCTTGTCTGCCTGACTTGCACCTACGCCGTGAAGAGTGGTTAAGGGGATTGCATCAAGCAGTTTTCCTTTCATGGGATCAATACTCCGTCTTTTTTAATTTCCTAAGTTGCTTTTGTGTCATTTGCATTTCTGCCCACCATGACTCAGGTGCTTCAATTTCACCATGATCATTAATGTATGGGCGAGGCAGGCCTTTTCGACGAGAAACTTCTGCCAATACTGGGTATCCACCTTCAAATAGCAGAATTTGTTGTTCTTCTTCTGTTAAGGTGCTCTCTGTTCGATTATACATACCCGCAGCCTGACGTTGGCGTTGTGCTTCATATAAAATTAAAGCACTGGCAACTGAAACATTCAGTGATTGCACCATCCCCATCATAGGAACAATGATATCTTGATCGGCAAGCGCTATCGCATCTTGTGAGATACCGGTTTTTTCCTGTCCCATAATAATACAAGTTGGGCGAGTGTAATCAATCTCACGAAAATCGACGGCTTTATCTGAGAGATGTGTCGCAAGAACTTGCATACCTTGAGTACGAAAGACACCTACGGCATCAGTGATTGTGGGGTGTGTTTCTACATTAACCCAACTGTTACTTCCGGCTGCTGGTGATACGAGCATTCGCATTTTTTCTTCAGGCCAAATAGCATGAATTTTAGGAATACCCACGGCATCAGCTGTCCTTATAACAGCAGCCACATTATGGGATTTATGCACTTCTTCAAGGCAAATCGTCAGGTCAGGTTGCCGCATCGCCATCATTTGACAGATGCGGGCATATCGAATCGAATTCATGACTAGTTTTTATTACGGCTAACGCGCAGAACGTCTGGCATGATGCGAAGTTTACGCATGATATTGGCTAATTGAATTCGGTCTTTTGCTGTTAAGCGAATAAAAGCACAATACACGCGACCATCTTTCTCTTCTGTATTCATACTTTGAATACTTGAATTTGCATCATTAATAGCTGCGGTTAAGTTTGCTAAAGCACCTTGGTGGTTAATCATATCGACTTTAATTTCAGTAATGAAATCGCTGTTGATCTCTTTGTCCCACTCGACAGGCATGAATTTTTCAGGCTCTTTTTGGTAACCACGAATATTACGACAAGATTCATGGTGAATAACCAAACCTTTGCCCGGGCTAATATGTGCAACGATAGGATCTCCCGGAATAGGGCGACAACATTTAGCGAAGGAGATCAATACACCATCAGCACCTTTAATTGGGAGTTTAGGGGGGGCATCATTGGTTGTTTCAGTTTGTGCGTTTTCATCTTGATTTTGATTATCAATCAATAAATTACGCGCAACAACAACGCTCATGGTATTACCTAAACCAATTTCAGCCATTAAGTCGTCGATTGAATGAAGTTTCATCCGTTTCAACTCGCGCTCAATATTTTCTGCTGAAATATCAGCAAGCTTGTGCTCACCTAATGCGTGATTGAGTAAACGGCGACCTAAATTAATAGAGTCTTCACGTTTTAGGTTTTTCAGCAGTTGTCTAATTTTAGAGCGTGCTCTTGAACTGACGACAAAGTTTAGCCAAGCCGCATTTGGTCTTGCGCCTGGAGCAGTAATGATTTCAACCGTTTGTCCTGTGCGTAGCGATTGTGAAAGAGGATAAGGTTGTCTATCAACCCTTGCGCCCACGCAGGCATGGCCGATATCTGTGTGGACCGCATAAGCAAAATCGACAGGAGTCGCACCCGTTGGTAATTCAACAATGCGACCTTCTGGCGTGAAAACGTAGATTTCATCAGGAAAAAGATCGGATTTTACGTTTTCGATAAATTCAAATGAGCTACCTGCGCTTTGTTGCAATTCAAGTAGACTTTGCATCCAGCGTTGAGCTCTTACTTGTGCAGTTGTGCCCGGTTGTTCACCTTGCTCTTTATAAGCCCAATGCGCAGCAACCCCCATTTCAGCCATTTGATCCATATCTTCCGTACGAATTTGCACTTCAACGGGTACTCCATGAGGGCCAATTAGTGAGGTATGAAGAGATTGGTAGCCATTGGCTTTGGGGATGGCAATATAGTCTTTAACTCGACCGGGACGTGGTTTATAAAGACTGTGCATTTGCCCTAAAACCCGATAACAGGTATCGACTTCCTTCACAATAACGCGAAAGGCGTAAATATCCATGATCGAGTGAAAACGTTGCTCTTTTAACAACATTTTTCGATAGATAGAGTAAAGGTGTTTTTCACGACCGTTAACTTTGCATTCGATATGCGCTTCTGTCAGGCGACCTTCAATTTCAGAGAGGATTTTATTAATCATCTCTTTACGATTGCCTCGAGCAGCTTTAACGACTTCTTTGATTACACGGTAACGATTAGGATGTAGCGCCTCGAAACCCAGCTCTTCAAGCTCTGTTTTGATATGGTGTATACCTAAACGGTGTGCAAGAGGACTGTAAATTTCGAGTGTTTCGCGAGCAATACGGCGACGTTTGTCTGGACGTAATGATCCCAGAGTGCGCATATTGTGAGTTCGGTCTGCCAGTTTGATCAAAATGACGCGGATATCTTTTACCATCGCCATAATCATCTTACGGAAGTTTTCAGCCTGAGCCTCTTTTTTGTCTCTAAACTTCAATTTATCAAGTTTAGACACGCCTTCAACAAGATCGGCCACCGTACTACCAAATAGGTTTTCGATATCTTGGAAGGTTGCAGGAGTATCTTCGATAACATCATGCAATAGCGCCGCCATTAGCGTTTGGTGGTCTAATCGCATATCTGCAAGAATACACGCAACCGCAACAGGGTGAGTAATATAAGGCTCACCACTTGAACGAGTTTGCCCCTCGTGGGCATTTCGGGCGACGATAAAGGCTTTTTTAAGTTGTTCAACTTGCTCCGATGGCAAGTATTTTTGAACGATTTGATTCAGGCTTTCAAACAGGTACAAGGCAGACCTACCCCTATTTTATAAACGATTAACGACGACCTTCCGCAATCGCTGAAACAGCTTGTAATTCTGCTGCTTCTTGCTCTTGCTGCTCTTGACGTTCACGAGCATCAAGAATTTTACCGTTAATCAGGCCTTCTTCGATTTCACGTAGCGCGACAACAGTCATTTTATCATTTTCTTCTGGAACTAAAGGGTCTTTAGCGCCAACTTGTAGCTGACGCGCACGACGTGCTGCGACCAGAACAAGGTCAAAACGGTTACCAATTTTTTCTACAGCGTCTTGAACGGTTACGCGTGCCATATTTGTGTTACTCCACCATTAACGAAATGACTGGGCATAATACTGAAAGTTAACTCAGTCTGCCAATAATTTGCTGATTAAATCACCATGTCGTAGCGTTTGACGATCAAGGCGTAATTTTTCTGAACGAATAATTGATTGTAAATCAGCAAGCGCAGTATTGAAATCATCATTAATCAGCAAATAATCATACTCATTAAAATGTTCCATTTCCGATACAGCTTGTGACATACGTTTTGTAATCACTTCTTCGCTATCTTGGCCACGTCCACGAAGTCGGCGGTAAAGCTCTTCTTTTGACGGTGGCAGAATAAAAATACTGCGAGCTTCAGGCATCGCTTTACGCACTTGTTGTGCGCCTTGCCAATCAATATCTAAAAAGACATCAACACCACTGGCTAAAATTTCTTTGATAACTTTGCCTGATGTGCCGTAATAGTTACCAAAGACACAAGCATGTTCGAGGAAATCTCCGCTGTCTATCATGCTTTTAAATTCTTCTTCAGTAACAAAGAAGTAATGTTCACCATGGCTCTCTCCCGGTCGCATTGGGCGGGTTGTATGAGAGACAGAAACCTGCGTGTCATATAAAGGCTGTGTTTTTAACAGCGCTTGAATAAGACTTGATTTACCCGCACCGCTTGGGGCGGAAACAATATAAAGTGTTCCTTGGATCATGATGACTTTCTGAATTTGACTGGAGAATTAAGTATAAATACATGTTTAGGGAGTAAATCCCCCCATATAGTATACACATACAATGAATGACATACAGCGCCCATGTTTAATACAGAGCTATTTTTTTCTTATTACATTCTATTTTCTGAATATAGAAACAAGAGAAAAATTAAACTATGTCAATATTAACATACAATTAAAGGCTCAGTGATAGGAATTACCTTTTATCACAATAGCGAAAAGAGATTATATTTTGAGATACCCCACAGAATCAAAAAGAACCGCTGTCGTTAAAATAGCGATTCGTTAATCTTGATTCTCGTAATTAAAGACAGGTAGGCCCAATTTATAACGAATAGCGAGAAGTCGAGCTGTTAACCCAGCAATTAGGGTAATGATGATAATGACGTCTCTTGGTAACGGTGTATAAAACAGTAATCCCATATAAAGCCACGCAGCACCAAAAGCGATACCGGCATAAATTTCTTTTTGGAACACGAGAGGAATGGTATTACAAAGCATATCTCTTAATACACCACCAAAAGCACCTGTAATCACTGCGGCAATAGCAGCAATAATTGGGCCATACTCCATATCGAGTGCGATTTGTGCGCCGATAATAGAGAAAACCATTAGACCGATGGCGTCTAGGATAAGAAAGAGTCGCTGTAAGTGTTTCATCATGGGAGCAACCCACATGGTGATAACAGCAGCACATGCAACAGTGACAATATATTCAGGATGTTTTACCCAACCGAGGGGGTAATGGCCGAGTAGAATGTCCCTGACAGAGCCACCACCAATGGCAGTTGCAGAGGCGATAATAATAACGCCAAAAACATCCATTTTACGACGACCAGCAGCAAGTGCACCGGTCATGGCTTCTGCAGTAATACCAATAATATAGAGAACACTAAGTAACATGATTTTCTAATTTTTTGACTATTTAGTGAGGGTAGAGTAATTACCTTGCGAAAAAGTCTCGACTGAATTTTTTTAGTGCCAGGTAAAATTAATTAGTTTTTATAATGTGGAAATTTATTTCCCGATAAGGATAAATATGTCTTTTCAGGAACACCAGATTACGTTTGATAGCCGTCATCATCAGTTAACCAATATAAATGTTTGGACGCCAGATAGCCAGTGGTTAGTCTATGATGTACGTCCCAATGGAGGATCTTTTACAGGTCTAACCATAGAAAAAATTCATGCGAAAACAAAACAGCAACAGATAATTTACACAGCAACACAAGGGGCACATGTTGGTGTGGCTACAGTATGTCCAATTGAGCCTGTGCGTTATGCTTTTATTCATGGACCTGAAAACCCAGATGATGAATGGCATTATGATTTTCATCATCGTCGCGGAGTGATTGTTGATGGATCAGAAAACAATCGTGTATTTAATATCGACGCTTGTTCGTTGACATCACCTTATCAGGCTGGTGCTTTACGTGGCGGTACGCATGTTCATGTTTTTAGTCCTGACGGCACGCGTTTAAGCTTTACATATAACGATCATATTATGCACGAACTGGGTGGCGAATATGATCAACGTAATGTGGCTGTTGCTGTGCCACTGAAAGCGATTAATGTTGTTAAAAAACACCCTCGTGAATATGACGGTGAATATTTTTGCACTGTCATAAGCCAAACTGTCGCTCATCCACAAAAGGGGAGCGATGAAATTAATAAAGCTTATGAAGAGTGTTGGGTTGGTACTCAGGGGTATACAAAGGCTGATGGTTCACAACAACGTTGGGCTATTGCATTTATTGGCGATACCGTCAGTGAAACGGGTGATAAAGTTTCTGATATTTTCTTAGTGGATTTACCAGATGATAATCAGGCTTTCAGTATTGAAGGTGATAAACCACTGGCAGGAACCGAGACAACAATGCCAGCAGTGGCTAAAGGTATTCATCAAGTTCGCCTAACAAATACCGCAAATAGAAAATATGCAGGTGTTTTAAATCAGCCTCGTCATTGGTTAAGAAGCTCCCCACAAGGTGATGCGATTGCTTTTTTAATGAAAGATGATAACGGTGTTGTGCAGTTATATACCGTCTCGCCAAGTACGCAAGAAATAAAGCAAGTCACCTCGCAGGATTGGGATATTCAGTCAGCCTTTACATGGAATAGTAACGGACAATATCTCACCTTTATTTGTGATAATAGTGTGATGTTATGTAATGCAAAAACGGGTGAACTAACGCGATTAACAGAAAAAACAGCACAAGCACCAAGTAGTGATGCTGTTGTATTCTCTCCTGATGATCAATATATCGCCTTTATGCGTGATGTTGATGGTTATCGTCAGATATTTACGGTAGAGACTGGATTGTAGTTATTATTCTAAAAATAGAGCCTGTATTATATAGGCTCTAAAAATAGAATGAATTAGATTATAAGTGACTTTTTGATCAATCAAATTTACACGTCTCAGTGTAGCTCCGTTGGGTTTAATTTTGTTCCGCTCCCATTTTGATACACTCTCTTTTGTCATATTGAGTATTAAAGCAAGAGACGATTGCGGAATATTATTTTGTTCACGAATTCATTTTATATTTTCACCATTCATTGGAAAAAAAACCGGCATTGCTTTCACAATGCCGGTTTTGTGTTTTTTTGTATTTCTACAATTTATTGTAAAACAGAAATATCCGCGACTTTTAAGAACAGTTCACGCAATTGACTTAACATGGTTAAACGGTTGATACGAACCGCTTCGTCTTCATCCATTACCATAACTTTATCAAAGAAGTTATTGACCACATCACGTAATGATGCCAGTTCAACTAAGGCTTCTTGGTATTTGCGCTCTGCAAATAATGGCGCCAACTTATCTTGTAATACAGAAAGATTCGCCGCTAATTGAACTTCTTCTGGTGCTTTTAAGACGGAAGCTAAAACCGTGTCGTTTAGTTTTACGTTAGCAGATTTTGCTAAGATATTAGAAACACGTTTATTTGCTTCTGCTAACGCGGAGGCTTCCTCTAATGTGCGGAAATAAGTTACCGCTTTAACGCGAGCATTGAAGTCTGCAGGTTGTGTTGGGCGACGTGCTAATACAGCTTGAATAGTATCAATGCTGTAACCCAATTCTTGATACCAAGAACGGAAACGACCTAACATAAATTCAACCACATCACTGACGACATTTTTATTTGTCAGTTTTTCGCCGTAAAGGCGAACGGCTTCTTGCGTTAATTCTTCAATATCTAGCGGTAAATCTTGCTCAACGATAATACGTAAAACACCCAAAGATGCGCGACGTAGAGCAAATGGATCTTTATCCCCTTTCGGATGTTGACCAATACCGAAAATACCCGCAAGGGTATCCATCTTCTCTGCAATAGCGAGGGCGCTAGCAACAGGATTAGACGGTAATTCATCACCTGCGAAACGAGGCTGATATTGTTCTTTCAATGCAACCGCAACTTCTTCGGCTTCACCATCATGACGTGCATAATGCATACCCATAACACCTTGGGTATCTGTGAATTCGAACACCATATTGGTCATTAAGTCACATTTTGACAGTAAACCTGCACGGGTTGCTTTATTAACATCAGTACCCATTTTACCTGCGATAAAGCCAGCTAATGCCTGAATACGGTCGGTTTTATCACGCAGTGTGCCTAAATCTTTCTGGAATAATACGGTTTCAAGGCGCGGCAAGTTATCTTCTAAACGTTGTTTACGGTCAGTTTTAAAGAAGAACTCAGCATCCGCTAAGCGAGGGCGTACCACTTTTTCGTTACCACTAATGATCTGTTGTGGATCAGAAGATTCAATATTAGTGACGAAAATAAAGTTAGGTAACAATCCACCTTGTTTATCATAAACAGGGAAGTATTTTTGGTCACCTTTCATGGTGTAAACCAGTGCTTCAGCAGGCACTTCAAGGAATTTTTCCTCAAATTTTGCTGTTAGCACAACTGGCCATTCAACCAATGAAGTGACTTCTTCCACTAAGCTATCGCTTAAATCTGCGATACCACCAAGTTTTTCAGCGGCAAGGCGAGCATCATGAAGAATAATTGATTTACGCGTTTCGTAATCAGCAATCACTTTTCCGCGTTCATAAAGAATTTCAGGATACTGATCTGCATTATCAATAGTGAACTCAGCTTCACCCATAAAGCGATGACCACGAATAACGCGATCGCTTTGGATACCTAAAATTTCACCATCAATAACAGTATCACCTAATAATAAAGTGACGGTATGAACAGGACGTACAAAGTGAGTTTCTTTATCGCCCCAGCGCATTAATTTTGGAATTGGTAATTTTGATAATGCAGTGCTTACCATGCCAATCAGTAATTGGTTAACCGCTTCACCTTTTACTTCTGCACGATAAAATAACCATTCGCCTTTATCTGTTGATAAGCGTTCTGCTTGGTCAACAGTAATGCCATTGCCTCTTGCCCAACCTTCAGCCGCTTTGGTTGGTTTACCTTCAGCATCAAATGCTTGAGCAATGGCAGGGCCACGTTTTTCGATGGTTCTATCTGCTTGTGATTTCGCCATATTAGCGACTTTAATGGCTAAACGGCGAGGTGCTGCAAACCAAGATACATCACCATGAGTGATATTGGCGTTGTCCAGCTCTGCAGTAAAATTAGCAGCAAAAGATTCGGCTAAAGAACGAAGCGCTTTCGGCGGTAATTCTTCTGTGCCGATTTCCACGAGGAAAGTCTCAGTTGTCATGATAGCCTCTTACTTTTTACACATAGGGAAACCAAGCGCTTCACGAGAAGCATAATATGCTTCAGCAACCGCTTTGGTTAAAGTACGGATACGTAAAATATAACGCTGACGTTCTGTTACAGAGATAGCTTTACGTGCATCCAATAAGTTAAAGGTGTGTCCTGCTTTTAAAATACGTTCGTAGGCAGGTAAAGGCAGAGGTTTTTCTAATTCTAACAACTCACGAGCTTCTTTTTCATATTGCTCAAAGCAAGAGAATAAGAAGTCTACATCTGCGTATTCAAAGTTATAAGTTGATTGTTCAACTTCGTTTTGATGATAGATATCGCCATAGGTGGTTTTACCTAATGGGCCATCACACCAAACTAAGTCATAAACGCTATCAACACCTTGAATATACATGGCAAGACGTTCTAAGCCGTAAGTGATTTCACCTGTAACCGGTTTACACTCTAATCCACCCACTTGTTGGAAATAGGTAAACTGCGTGACTTCCATGCCGTTGAGCCAAACTTCCCAGCCTAAGCCCCAAGCACCCAGTGTTGGGTTTTCCCAGTTATCTTCCACAAAACGAATATCATGGATTGTAGGATCTAAACCTAACTCTCTTAATGAGCCAAGATAAAGCTCCTGAATATTATCAGGCGATGGCTTAATGATAACTTGGAATTGGTAATAGTGCTGTAAACGGTTAGGGTTTTCACCGTAACGTCCGTCTGTTGGACGACGTGAAGGCTGTACATAAGCCGCAGCGATAGGCTCTGGGCCTAATGCTCGTAAACAAGTCATTGGATGTGATGTGCCTGCGCCCACTTCCATATCTAATGGTTGGACAATGGTACAGCCCTGGCGAGCCCAGTAATCCTGTAGTGTCAGGATAAGACCTTGAAAGGTTTTGGTATCAAACTTTTGCATGTTATATCCGCATGGCGATACATAGAATAAAAAGAAAGGTTTCAGTATACCTTCTAGACGAAAGATATACAGCAAGGAATGCGGGCAATTTTCCCTCGATCAAAAAAATAATCCTTTAATTGACTTTATGACTATGCTCAAAGAATTAGATTGAATTTTTTTTACCTATTTACATGTATATTTATACAGTATATAAGTGATGCTATTGAAAGTTATTGATAACAAGGAATAAGTGAATGAGTAAACAACGCTGCGATTGGGTAACCAATGATCTTGAATATTTGGCATATCACGACGATGAATGGGGAAAACCTGAACGAGATAAATACAAGCTTTTCGAAATGATTTGCCTTGAAGGTCAACAAGCTGGGCTATCTTGGTATACCGTACTCAAAAAAAGAGAAGGTTATCGTCGCTGTTTTTTTGGTTTTTCACCTGAAAAAATTGCCAAAATGACAGAGAAAGATGTCGAAGCTTTATTACAAGATCCCGCTATTATCCGTCATCAAGGAAAAATTAACGCCATTATTAATAACGCGCGTGTTTTTATGGCAATGGAAGAGCAAGGTGAGGATTTTAGCCAGTTTATTTGGCAATTTGTTGATAATAAACCAATTGTTAATCAGTGGGATGATATATCCCAAGTACCTGCATCCACTGAAATCTCAGATAAAATGGCAAAAACGTTAAAGAAAAAAGGTTTTAAATTTGTTGGTACAACAACTTGCTACGCTTTTATGCAAGCTGTTGGTATGGTGAATGACCATATTCTCTCCTGTTTTTGTCGCCAAGAAGAGAGTGAAAACACCAATAAAAATTAAAATGTGAGTTGAGTTATCTTTAATTTAAGAAATTATTGGTTTTATATTTCAATATTTAAATCTGTATTAATATTCCTATTTTATCATTTCCATTATAACTATTGATGCAGATTAAAGCTCGCGGTATGGTATTTCTTAACGAGAAAGCAACATAGAAGATACCTGCAAAGATGACTCAATTATCACAATTCGGGCAAAAATTTGCTCAGCACTCAGGCATTGCTCGCTTGATGCAAGATTTAAATGAAGGAATACGGACACCGGGTGCCGTGATGTTGGGAGGTGGTAATCCTGCGCATATTCCTGAAATGGACAACTATTTTCGTCAATTACTTAAAGAGATGACAGAAAATGGCACGTTAAGTGATGCTGTTTGTAACTATGATGGTCCGCAAGGCAAAGATGCTATGTTACAAGCGTTGGCGACATGCTTAAAAGAGAAGCTGGGTTGGAATATTTCGGCGAAAAACATTGCATTAACCAATGGTAGCCAAAGTGCTTTTTTCTACCTGTTTAATTTATTAGGTGGCACAACTAAAGATGGGAAAAAACGAAAAATTCTTTTCCCTATAGCGCCTGAATACATTGGTTATACTGATTCTGGATTAGAAGAAGATCTGTTTGTTGCGAATAAGCCAACAATAGAAATGTTGCCGAATGGGCAATTTAAATATCATGTTGATTTTGCTCATCTTGAAATTAGTGATGATATTGCGGCTATTTGTGTTTCAAGACCAACAAACCCAACGGGTAATGTGATTACAGATGACGAAGTTGAAAAGCTAGAGATTTTAGCTAAACGACATAATATCCCTCTGATTATAGATAATGCTTACGGTGTTCCTTTTCCGGGTATTATTTTTACTCAAGCAACACCTCGTTGGGATGACAATACTATTCTCTGTATGAGTTTGTCTAAACTAGGTTTACCGGGGGCACGTTGTGGCATTATTATTGCCAATGAAGAACTGATTTCAGCCATTACAAATGTTAACGGTATTATTAGTCTCGCACCTGGTGGAATTGGACCAGCAATGGCATTAGAAATGTTAAAACGCGATGATTTAATGCGGTTATCTCAAGATGTGATAGGGCCTTTTTATCATCAACGAGTACTTGAAACTATTAATATTATTCGTCGTTATTTACCTGAAGAGCGTTGTCTTATTCATAAGCCTGAAGGTGCGATATTTTTATGGCTTTGGTTTAAAGATTTACCGGTTTCTTGTGAAGAGCTTTACCGTCGTTTGAAAAAACGTGGTGTATTAATGGTGCCGGGACATTACTTCTTTCCGGGATTAGAAGATTCATGGGATCATGCTCATCAATGTATGAGAATGAATTATGTACCAGAGCCTGAATTGATAGAGAAAGGAATAAAAATTCTGGCTGAAGAAATCGAGAACATCTATCAGCCAGTGAATATCTAATAAAAATGCCCCTTCAGCGAGAAGAAGGGGCAAAGACAATAACGAGGACTTTTGAGCATAAGTTTGACGGAAAGAAATTGATTACTAAAAATTTAGTAATCCGTCTCAATCTAAATTTCTTAGCACGAGAACTATTAAAACAGACATTTATAAAATCTATGGCTTAAATAAGAGCTATTCATTGCCTTAATTATCACTCTGCTAAGCTAAATGTGGATTTTGATAACAACTTCGGTTCAATTATTTAATATATTTATTATTTTCACTACAAAGTCCATATAATCAGTGCCATTAATTGTGGTGTTATGATGCGTAAAAACATAGCCAAGGGATAAACTGTAGCATAGGAAAGTGAGGCTGCCCCACTTGAGCTATGAATTGAATTTGCGAAGGCTAATGCAGGCGGATCTGTCATTGAACCTGCTAACATTCCACAGAGGCTTAAATAATTAAGTTTAAAGAAGACTCTGGCGATCACCCCAACAATCAATAACGGTAATAACGTAATCAAAATGCCGTAGCCAATCCAACTCAAGCCTTGACCATCAATTAATGTTTCGACAAATTCACCGCCAGAGTTTAATCCTACCACCGCAAGAAACATGACAATACCGAGCTCTCGCAATGCCAAGTTAGCACTTGGAGGCATAAACCAATAGAGTTTACCAAATGTGCCAATACGTCCTAAAATTAAGGCCACAACAAGGGGACCACCGGCTAGTCCTAGTTTAAGTGCCACAGGAATACCAGGAATAAAAATAGGAATAGAGCCAAGTAAAACCCCTAAACCGATACCAATAAAAACAGGAAGCATTTGAACTTGTTCTAATTTCTGACGAGCGTTACCTAACAGGGCTGTAATGGCTTCAATAGACTCAGGGCGTCCAACGACATTAAGAATATCCCCGAACTGTAACATACTATTATTGCTTGGAATAAGTTCGATACCCGCGCGGTTCAATCGAGTCACGACAACATCGTATTTTCTTTTAAGATCCAGATCTTTTAAACGCTTACTGAGAACGGAATCATTTGTTACAACGATCCGTACTGATTGCAATAAATTTGTTGATGTTGAAAGTGAAGCATCGACCTCTTCACCAAGTACTAGGCGTACTTTATTGAGATCTTCTTTTGAACCCACAATATGCAGTAAATCTCCCAACTGAATAATTGTTGATGGCATAGGTACCATAATATTATCTCCACGCTTTAAGCGAGAGCAGACAATGGCATCTTCATTGAGCAGAGGAATATCTTGCATTAATAAGCCATCTAGATTGGGGTTTTTAATTGCAATATTAATGGTATGTAGTGCATCTTTAGTGTTGTTTTGTTGGTTGCTAAAGGCTTTTGCTTCTTCATCAATGTTGATTTTAAAGAACACACGAATAAGCCACATAACTAGCAGAATGCCACAGATCCCCATAGGGTAAGCCATGGCATAGCCCATCCCCATTTGTCCCACTGATGCTGGGTCGACATGCAGATCAGTCAGTATTTGTTGTCCTGCCCCTAAAGAAGGGGTATTGGTAACCGCACCAGAAAAAATACCCAAAATAATAGGTAAAGGAACATCAAATAGGTGATAAATAGATGCGGTTATGATTGAACCAAGAAGAATAATTAGGATAGCAAAGGCGTTTAGTTTTAAGCCCGAAACACGTAGTGAGGAGAAAAAACCAGGACCGACTTGGATACCAATAGTATAAACGAAAAGAATAAGCCCAAATTCTTGAATAAAATGAAGGGTTTGTGCATTAAGTATGAAATTATAGCGCTGAGCAAAGTGGCCAATAATAATTCCACCAAAAAGAACACCGCCTATTCCTAGGCTAACCCGATAAATTTTGATATTGCCAATCCAAAGACCTAGAGCGCCTGCTAATGACAACATCACCATTGTTAATGCAATATCACTCATAAAAAAGATCCTGTACCCAAAAAATAAAAAAGAAGAAATTTGAGCTAAAACGATAAACCTATTTTGGCAAAGAATAATGAAAGTCGCTGTGTCTTATCGCACAGATTCAACATATATAGAGATCAAACTAACAAGAAAGATAAATATAGCGTTAAAGTGTTAATTTAAAATAATGAAGGTTGAATTTTAATATCATCAAAACATAATCATTAATAATATTATTATGATTTTTTTAATTAGAGAAAATGAAACTTTCTTACACTAGAACTATTTATTTACTGACTAAAAAATTAAGCTTTTTTATCTCATCTTTCTCTTGTCCTGTAAGAGAAAACAGGTTTAACTATATGATAAAAAGCGTTGATTACAGCTCTCGTTTTATAGGTGCCCTATGATATTCAGAACGACAAGTAAAAATTTAACATTAGTCACATTTTTGACGACATTACTGACAGGTTGCTCAAGTGTTATGACTCATGCAGGCCCGAATAAAGAACTTTATTCAGGGACAAAAAATAACATGACAATGTTAAAAGATGATGAAACAGGATGGGCAATGAAGCCATTGGTTATTCTCGATTTCCCTTTTAGTGCCGTATTAGATACTTTATTATTACCATATGATTATTATACTCAAGGTGATGATAAAAGTGATAATTCACCTAAGGAACGTATAAAAAGATTGGAAAATACAACTGCGAATAATAATCATGAAAATAAGAATTAATATAAAAATTAATGACTAAATAATAAATAAGTAATTATATTTAGTCATTATCTATTTGATTATTTATGTAAAGCTGTTTCTTCTTTAGGACCAAACATTTTATTCAAACTATTAAGCTCTTGCATTTCCTTGTCACATATAACTTTTTGTTCTGCCTGAGGTGCTGTCATTATCTGTTTTTTGCTTTGCTCGAAGTTAGCCTTAATCTCCGGCATATTATGTTTTAGATCTTCTCTTTCAGAAATGTACTGAATAAATTTATCCGCCTCTTTAAAGTACACTTGGCAAGCATGAACTGTAGATGCTTGAGCTGGAAGTGCGATTGACAATAAAAGTAATGCGACACCCCACCAACATTGTTTCATTCTCTAAATTACCCACCTTATTTGACATAATCGAATTATATAAAAAGTACACTAATTAGACGATAATAATTAAGAATAAATTTGTTATTTTTTTTCATATTTTATGGATAACGTAAAGAAAGCCATAGTAAAGCGAAGAAAGAAAGCTAAGCTTGTTACAATAACGCTAAAAATCACCTCTTGTTTATGATAAAAAAGTTAAAAATCAACCATTTTGGTCGAAAACCATACGAACAGTCAGGTGATACTAAAAAAGTATTGACGGAGTGGGTTTCTGGCAGTAAGATGCACCTCGTTTTCGGCGAGTAGCGCAGCCTGGTAGCGCAACTGGTTTGGGACCAGTGGGTCGGAGGTTCGAATCCTCTCTCGCCGACCATATTAAGAAACCCCGCTTTTAAAGCGGGGTTTTGTCGTTTTGGGCATCTCTTCATCAATCATCTCTTTTTACTTTCTGATAGATAGGCATGGTTGCATTATTGGCACCTATCTAGGTAAAAGACGTTTTTTATAAATCTTTTTTGTTTCTCTTTACATATACATAACACTCCTATTCCCTGTATAAGAGTGTAAATTGAATGCGTATTGAGTTGTCTATTTTAATCTACTGTATTTTATGGTGTTGTGCCTTTTTCTCTGTAGCGAATGAAAGTCATATTGATCTTTCCGTACCAGTAGATTTACCAACAGAGACACAACTTAGAGATGACTTACTACAACAAAATGACAGTGTCTCTTTAGTGAATTTAGCGCAACAAAATAAAATGGAGTTTGTCACGCCTTCTTTGCCATGTTTTTCAATCAAACAGGTAAAAATTCATCATTTGGAGAAGTTTTCTTCTCCATCATTACAACGCCAAGTGGCGAAATGGCAAGCAGCATTAATAGGGCATTGTCATTCGCAATCATTATTAGAACAAGATATCAATATTCTTAATGCGATGCTTTATGATGCTGGCTATGTGACGAGTAAAGTGGGTAACGTTGATCTTTATGCTGATGACGAGGTATTGGATATCACATTAAATGTCGGGAAAGTACAAGACATTGTTTCTAAAACGTCGACAGATAAACACTATTTGATCTCACAGGCGATGCCTATAAAAAAAGGCGATATTTTAAATATTAAAGATATTGAACAGGGCGCTGAAAATTTCAAAGCCATTCCTAAAAATAATGTCAAAATTCAGATAGAACCATCATCAAAAGAAAATGAGTCGATTATTTCTCTTTCTCAAGTTGGAAAAAGGACAATAGCGGGCTCGGTATCGATTGATAATAAAGAGCAAAAAATTTACGGAGATCTATTTGGTACTACAAGGCTAAGCTTTGGTAATTTAGCGCAACTTAATGACACATTAATGGTTATTCTTTCAAGTCAACTTGATACCTTAAAATCAAGAGGTATCAAAAAGCAGATCTTTTTATGGCAGGTACCTTATCATTATTGGCGTGCGACATTATTTGGTTATGATATTGGATCAAACCGTAGAATATCGGAAACGACAAAAAAGTTACAAAAAACGCGTCAACAACTTCTTTCCTTTGAGATCCAGCGTCAGTTTAGACCCTCAACGCAACGTACAGTGACTTTAAAAGGGGGAATTCAGTATTACACTTACCGAAATGAAATGTCAGGCTATCGCTTATCAGTACATGAGCGTCGTAGCCCTTATGTTAATGCGGGTATTGAGCAAAATTATCGTTTTATGAGAGGGGGTTATCTTAATACTAAATTTAATTATAAGCAGAGCGTTTTTATTCCTGGCGCTAAACTGTCTCCGATAGACTCGCTTAATGGTGTGCCAATTTTTAATATTAATTTAGAAGCGTTAATTCCTTTTAAAATTAATTCACAGCTATTTTTTTATCAGCCAGAAATAATGTTTCAACTAACTCGATCGGATATTGATGGGTTACTTGATAAAGCAAATATCGGCGGTTTATATAGTGTGTATGGTTTTGAGTCAGGCAAAGGCTATTCTGATGCAAATCAGTTTGTTTCCCGACATAAGGTCACTTGGCTTACACCCTTTAATAACCAAATGCTATTCACTGCAATAGATTATGGTTCCGTCTCAGAAGAGAGAAAAAACGTTTTTTATAATAAAAATAAATATTTGATTGGTGCAGCAACAGGGCTAGAAGGGAGCTTTAAACAGCTGAGTTATCAGTTAATATGGAGCATACCGTTATCGGCACCTTCTAGTAGAAAAGCAACAGGATCACAGTTCAATTTCAACGCCCAATTTAACTTCTGATTTTGGTGGTTTATCTTATATTTTTTACTATTGATTTTGTAAATCATTTGATAAATAACTATATATTATTGGCTTATATAGCATTCTAGTAGTTAAAAAGAGAAAAAGGCATTTTTCTCTTTTTAAGTTAGCTTAGTATTGCACTGATTATCTTCTATGTAGTGGTGTTATTTTTTAGGGCTAACAGAATAAACCATCCATTTCTTTGTTTCATTTCAATATATTCGTTTAATATTTAAGCGTTCAATCACAAATTATGGCTTTTTTTAAAACAGTTATTTCACTTAAGGATTTTTTAATATGTGGTTTTTTTGACTAGATATTAGCCAGATACTTATTTTTTTATTCTGAGTTTGTTCGATATTTGTTTCATTTGTGTTTATAACGAGTTCTTTTTACCTTCTAATGCCTTATTGACGTAAGGGAATACAGTTGGTTAATTGAACAATGACAAAATAAAAAGGTATTCCGTTTTTAAATAGGAAACCAAAACACAACAGAACAATTTCGGAGAGTAATGATGAAAAGCTCCAAAAAACAGACAGGAATTTTGACCGCCACAATTGGATTGCTTGCATTCGCTATTTCTGCGGGTGTACAAGCCAAAACATTGGTGTATTGCTCTGAAGGTTCACCTGAAGGATTTAACCCTCAGTTATTTACCTCTGGCACAACCTATGACGCAAGTTCAGTGCCTATTTATAACCGTTTAGTTGAATTTAAACTGGGTACAACAGAAATTATTCCAGGCTTAGCTGAAAGCTGGGATGTGAGCGATGATGGAAAAGTGTATACCTTCCATTTGCGTAAAGGGGTGAATTGGCATAGTAGTAAGACCTTTAAGCCTACCCGTGAATTTAATGCGGATGACGTGATGTACACGTTTATGCGTCAAATGGACCCACAACATCCTTACCATAAAGTGTCTGGCGGAAGTTATGAGTACTTCTCAGGAATGGATATGAACAACATGATCGAGAAGATCGAGAAAGTTGATGATCATACTGTTCGTTTTGTTCTAACTCGTTCAGAAGCCCCTTTTATTGCTGATATGGCGATGGACTTTGCATCCATATTATCTGCTGAATATGCGGATAATATGATGAAAGCAGGTACACCTGAGAAAGTAGATCTCGATCCTATCGGTACAGGGCCTTTTCAATTACAGCAATATCAAAAAGATTCTCGTATTCTTTATAAAGCCAATGACCAATATTGGGGTAAAAAACCAGATATTGACCGTTTAGTCTTCTCTATTACACCTGATGCCTCTGTACGATATGCAAAACTGCAAAAAGGTGAGTGTCAGGTAATGCCTTTCCCAAATCCTGCTGATATTGCGAAGATGAAACAAAATAGTGATATCAATTTGTTAGAACAACCCGGTTTAAATGTGGGTTATATCTCGTTTAACGTTGAGAAAAAACCACTGGATAACCAAAAGGTTCGCCAAGCATTAAGTATGGCTGTGAATAAAGACGCCATTATTGAAGCGGTTTATCAAGGTGCTGGCCAGAAAGCGAAAAATCTTATTCCACCAACAATGTGGGGTTATAACGATGATATCGTCGATTATGAATATAATCCTGAAAAAGCTAAAGCACTGCTAAAAGATGCGGGCCTTGCTGATGGCTTTACCATCGATTTATGGGCAATGCCAGTACAACGCCCTTATAATCCAAATGCACGTCGTATGGCTGAAATGGTACAAGCGGATTGGGAAAAAATTGGCGTTAAAACCAAAATAGTAAGTTACGAGTGGGGTGAATATCTCAAACGTGCTAAATCCGGTGAACACCAAGCGGTTATGATGGGTTGGACAGGCGATAACGGGGATCCAGATAACTTCTTCGCTACGCTATTTAGTTGTGCAGCAAAAGAGCAAGGTTCGAACTATTCAAAATGGTGCTATAAGCCATTTGAAGATCTGATCCAACCAGCACGGATCACCGCCGATCACGACAAACGTGTTGAACTCTACAAACAAGCTCAAGTTGTGATGCATGATCAAGCACCTGCTCTAATTATTGCTCACTCGACCGTTTATGAACCAGTGAGTAAAAAAGTAGAAAACTACGTGGTTGATCCATTAGGCAAACATCACTTCGAGAATGTCTCTCTTAAATAAGAGCAATACCTAATTGTTGGGTTGCTTTAAGTACGGTGTCTTTCTTGATGAAAGACACCGCTATTCAATAATAACGAATACATTCAGTACACTGTGAGCGCAGAGGACTTTCCTCTGATTTATCAGCGCTATCTTTTAGCTGATGTTTGAAAAGAGAATTAGGATATGCTGCAATTTATCCTTCAACGTTTGGGACTTGTGATCCCTACGTTTATCGGAATTACATTACTGACATTTATTTTCGTTCATCTTATTCCCGGTGATCCGGTCATGATTATGGCGGGTGAGCGTGGACTTTCTCCAGAACGACATGCTTATTTAATGGCAGAATTAGGCTTGGATAAGCCGTTATGGCAACAATACCTCAATTACCTAAATGGTATTTTTCATGGTGATTTGGGGATTTCGTTAAAAAGCCGTATTCCCGTCTGGGATGAATTTTTACCACGTTTTAAAGCCACTTTAGAACTTGGCGTTTGTGCCATGATCTTCGCGGTTTCAGTCGGTATTCCCGTAGGTGTTTTAGCTGCGGTGAAACGTGGCTCTATCTTTGATCATACTGCGATTAGTGTGTCATTAGCCGGTTATTCTATGCCCATCTTCTGGTGGGGGATCATGTTAATCATGTTAGTGTCTGTAAAATTAGACTTAACCCCTGTTTCTGGCCGCCTCGCTGATAGTGTCTTTTTAGATGACAGTAATCCTCTTACCGGATTTATGCTAATTGATACCTTTATTTGGGGTGAAGAAGGGGATTTTATTGATGCTATCCATCACATTATTTTACCTGCCATTGTATTAGGAACCATTCCTTTAGCTGTGATAGTGCGTATGACACGTTCTTCAATGCTTGAAGTATTAGGTGAAGATTATATTCGTACTGCTAGAGCAAAAGGCTTAAGTCGTGCTCGTGTTATTCTTATCCACGCACTACGCAATGCGATGTTACCTGTTGTCACTGTAATTGGATTACAAGTTGGGACAATGCTGGCTGGCGCAATCTTAACAGAAACCATCTTCTCATGGCCGGGATTAGGACGCTGGTTAATTGATGCCTTACAACGACGAGATTACCCCGTAGTTCAAGGTGGTGTGCTGTTAATTGCAACGATGATTATTTTTGTCAATCTGTTGGTTGATGTTCTTTATGGCATTGTGAATCCACGTATTCGCCATAAAAAATAAGGAATGCATAATGACTGAAAATAAAGTTACACCGGTCATCAATGCACCGGCTCCCATGACACCCTTCCAAGAATTTTGGCACTATTTTAAACAAAATAAGGGCGCAGTTGTTGGATTAATTTATATCGTGATTATGTTGCTGATTGCGCTATTTGCAGGCTTTCTTGCACCTCATGCACCGAATGAGCAATTTCGTGATTTCTTATTAGCGCCTCCTGTTTGGCAAGAAGGGGGAAGTTGGCAATTTATTCTAGGTACTGATGATGTTGGCAGGGATATTCTTTCTCGCTTAATGTTTGGTGCTCGCCTTTCGTTATTAGTTGGCTGTATCGTTGTCGTACTATCACTTATTTTAGGAATTATTCTAGGACTGGCGGCGGGTTATTTCGGTGGACTTGTGGATATCGGCATTATGCGAGTGGTCGATATTATGCTGGCATTACCCAGTTTATTATTAGCATTAGTGTTGGTAGCCATTTTTGGGCCTTCTATTGTTAATGCGTCTATTGCATTAACTTTTGTCGCCTTACCGCATTATGTCCGATTAACACGAGCTGCTGTTTTGATTGAAGTAAACCGTGACTATGTTATTGCGTCTCGCGTTGCTGGTGCAGGTTCACTGCGTCAAATGTTTATCAATATCTTACCTAACTGCCTTGCACCTTTAATTGTTCAAGCCTCTCTCGGTTTTTCTAATGCAATCTTAGATATGGCGGCATTGGGCTTTTTAGGCATGGGTGCGCAACCACCAACACCTGAATGGGGAACCATGTTATCTGATGTGTTGCAGTTTACACAAAGTGCATGGTGGGTTGTGACGTTTCCTGGTTTGGCGATTTTGTTTACCGTATTAGCCTTTAACTTAATGGGTGATGGTTTACGGGATGCGCTTGATCCGAAATTAAAGCAGTAACGGAGTAAGAACATGGCATTACTAAATATTAATCAACTATCTGTTCACTTTGGTGATGAAGATACTCCGTTTAAAGCGGTAGACCGAATTAGCTATCAAGTTGAAGAAGGGCAAGTGGTCGGTATTGTAGGGGAATCAGGTTCAGGTAAATCAGTCAGCTCATTAGCGATTATGGGGCTTATCGATTTCCCAGGGCGAGTGAGTGCACAAGAGCTCTATTTTGATGGTAGAGATCTTATGAAAATTTCTGAATCAGAGCGACGCAATTTAGTTGGTGCTGATGTTGCGATGATTTTCCAAGATCCGATGACAAGCTTGAATCCTTGCTTTACGGTTGGCTATCAAATTATGGAGGCGTTAAAAGTACATCAGGGAGGAAGTCGTAAAACGCGTAAGCAGCGTGCTATCGACCTCTTAACGCTGGTGGGTATTCCCGATCCAGCTTCTCGCTTAGATATCTATCCACACCAGCTTTCGGGGGGAATGAGTCAGCGTGTTATGATCGCAATGGCAATCGCTTGTCGCCCTAAATTATTGATAGCTGATGAACCGACTACGGCACTGGATGTGACTATTCAGGCTCAAATTATAGAGCTTTTGCTTGATTTACAAAAACAAGAAAATATGGCGTTAGTGTTGATCACCCATGATCTAGCATTAGTGGCAGAAGCTGCCGACACCATTATTGTGATGTATGCGGGGCAAGTGGTGGAATCCGGAAAAGCATCAGAAATTTTTAAAGCGCCTCGCCATCCTTATACACAAGCATTATTAAGAGCACTTCCGGAGTTCGCGAGTAATAAAGCGCGATTAGCATCGTTATCGGGCGTTGTACCGGGACGCTATGATCGACCAACAGGTTGTTTACTCAATCCACGTTGTCCTTATGCTCATGATGAATGCTATAAAACTGAACCTGCTTTAAGAGAATTGGGAACACATCGCGTGAAATGCCATACACCGTTAGATAATACAGGGAGACCTACTCATGGTTGAAGTTAATCCAAATGTCACTACTCCCTTATTAAAGGCGGTCAATTTAGCCAAGTATTACAGCGTAAAAGGCGGGCTGTTTTCAAAAGAGAGAACAGTGAAAGCGCTTGATGGTGTCTCTTTTGAATTAGAGCGCGGTAAAACATTGGCGGTTGTTGGTGAATCAGGTTGTGGAAAATCGACATTAGGTCGATTATTAACCATGATTGAAATTCCTACTTCAGGAGAGCTTTCTTACCGTGGACAAAATCTGTTGATCAAAGATAAATCAGCAGAGAAATTGCGTCGCCAAAAGATCCAAATTGTATTTCAAAATCCTTATGGATCATTAAACCCGCGTAAAAAAGTAGGGCAAATTTTAGAAGAGCCTTTATTGATCAATACAACATTGAATGCCTCTGAACGTAAAGAGAAAGTATTATCAATGATGGCTAAAGTGGGATTAAAGACAGAGCATTATAGTCGATACCCACATATGTTTTCTGGTGGTCAACGTCAGCGTATTGCTATTGCTCGTGGTTTGATGCTTGATCCAGACATTGTGGTAGCGGATGAGCCTGTTTCTGCGCTGGATGTATCAGTTCGTGCTCAAGTACTGAATTTGATGATGGATCTGCAACAAGATATGGGACTTTCTTATGTTTTTATTTCTCATGATCTGTCGGTTGTTGAGCATATTGCAGATGAAGTTATTGTAATGTATTTAGGACGTTGTGTTGAAAAAGGAACAAAAGCTCAAATTTTTGAAAATCCACAACATCCTTATACGCAGGCATTATTATCAGCAACCCCAAGATTGACGCCTGAATTAAGACGAGAGCGTATTAAATTAACAGGAGAATTACCAAGCCCGTTAAATCCACCACCAGGTTGTGCTTTTGCAGCACGTTGCCGTCGTGCATTTGGGCCATGCAGTCAATTACAACCAACTTTAAAAGATTATAATGGCCAACTTATTGCTTGTTTTGCGGTGGAGCAAGATAGCGTGATAGTTTAAATAAAATAAATTTATCTCATTAAATAAGAACAATATACTTATTTATATTGTTCTTATTTTTTTCATTAATAATGTTTAATAAATTTTAACTAAATAATCTAATAATAATTTTATAAATATAAAATATTATATTTATGTGAGCTTTTAAAATGTAAATCTCAATGATATTAAAGGGAAATAATGCTTTTTATTAAGAAGTACATTACGCTTAGTATTGCGTTTTAACTTTAAAATAAGGGGTTTGCAGCGTTTAATTTTATATACTTTGGTGTTTTTTAGTGAATTGTATCTTTTTATTAAAATAAAGTAGATTAGTTGTAAATAATAAGAAGAGAGTAAGGTTTTATTTTTATTTTACTATTTTTATCTTATAACTATACTCAAATAATAATTATTATATATTTATCTACTTCCATTTTAATGGATAAGCGCTTTTTATAATGTTATTTTCTTTATTGAGAGTGATACATAATCGAAAAAATACAGTATAATCCCCTTTGTTCAAGCATGGTTACCGGAAATAGCAACGATGAAACCTCATCTTAAACATTCATTAACAATAAAACAGATGGCCGCTGTTGCGGGCGTTACGTTGGTGACTATTGCTATTTTTATCAGTATTCAACTTGTTTATTTGATTGATCAACGCCGCGAAGATTATCAAAATCAGCTTTTTAATGCCGGTGTCAGTATTCAGCAACCACTCGCTGATGCATTGTTACGATCAGATTTGAACGATGCTAAACAACAAATAGTTGCACTAAAAGCGACGGGTATTTTGGGTAAAGCGATTGTTATGCAACCTGAAAATGTGCAAGTGATGAATTTAGATTTTGCACCTAAGAAAGAAGTCTCTGAATTCTCAAGTTGGCTTTTTGGTATTCCCGTTGAAGCTGTTATTCCTTTACAGCCTTTAGGTATTACTTCAACAGATGATAAGTCCTATGGTGGTCATCTCATTTTACAGGCTGACACAAATCGTTTTTATCGTTTTACCAGTAATACTGTTGCATTAATGCTAACAACATATCTGTTGATGGGGCTTATTCTAACGGTTGCTATTAGTTGGTGTATTAATCGTATTGTTGTAAAACCGTTACGCCAAATTGCCGTCACTCTCAATAAAGATAGCCAAGTTTCAGCGTTATCTTGTCCAAAATCACATTGTGATGATGAGATTGGTTTGCTGGTTAAAGGATATAATCATCAAAAATCTGATCAAAAATTGCCGAAGGTCTGAACCTTCTTACGCCATAATGAGTCTAATCACTATAGTGATTTTATTTCATGTTTCTGTGGTGATAAAGAATGATAATACAAAAAATAGATATCCAACATCTAACATGTCTTTTGGCACTTATTGTTAAACCTCATAAGTGGTTTAATACCAAGGATTAATACAATAGAGGTTCACATGCAGGGTGTAATGACACGAATTTTATTGGGAAGCGTTATGTTTGGCGCTGTTGTTTGCCAAGTTCAAGCGGAGGCTTTACAGCCTGATCCTGCTTGGCAAGAAGGGCGACTAGCAAATGGCTTTCAGTGGCAAATCTTACAAACACCGCAACGCCCAAATGATAGAATACAGATCCGTTTATTAGTTAATACGGGATCTTTGTCAGAAAAAAGCAGTGAAACGGGTTTTTCATCCTTAGTGTCCAAACTCAACGTTTTGGAAAATACAGGTTTAACACCAGAAAAACGTGATAATTTATGGAAAAATGCGTTAGATCCTGACTATCCGTTGCCTCCAATGATCGTTTCATATGATTTTACTGTTTATAATTTAAGTTTACCGAACAACCAGCCTGAGCTGTTAAAGGATGCTTTTGCATTGTTAGCAGGTATTGCTAAACCCGCACAATATACTGAAGATGCGGTTCGTAACGCAGTTCAATCGCCACTTCCGATTGCAACGTTTCCTCTTAACATTGAAGATCCTATCTGGCGTTCACGTCTTGAAGGCTCTAATTTAAAAGGCCGCAATCCGGGAAAACCTGTTAATCAATCTGTAAATACTAAAGAGTTGTCAGATTATCAGCAGCGTTGGTATACCCCGGATATGATGACGCTTTATGTTGCAGGTAATGTTGATAATCGATTATTGACTGAAAGTATTAATCAAGCCTTTTCATCGCTATCAGGAAAGCGTGTAACACCCGTTCCAGTACCTGTCCTTGCCGATATGAAACCTGAAACGTTATATGTGCAAGAGCCTATGCGTGTAAAAGACCAAATTGCTTTAATTTGGGATTTAGACTGGTCGCCAGTAAAAGACTCTGACACGTTAAACAAATATTGGTTAAGTGATTTAGCTCGTGAAGTGATTTTTGTGCATTTAGGTCGTAGCCTTGAACAACGTAAGGAAAACGACAGCACTCAGATTAACATTGATTGCCGAGTACAATATAAACGTGCAAGTTGTTCTTTAAATCTTGATACTGTCACAGCGCATATTCCTGCATTAGCATCATGGGTGGGAGAAGAATTGGGTCGCTTGCGTAATCAAGGCATCAGCGATGAGTTATACCAAGAGCTGCAACAAGAGAAACAGCTGCAGTTAACTCAGTTGTTTGCACGTTATGCAAAAACCAGCACAGCGATTTTAATTAATCAGCGTCTGTTATCTCAACAAAGCAATATTATTGATATTCCACCTGAACAATATCAACGTTTACGCCAAGCATTTTTAGCGGGTTTAACAAAAGAGACATTAAATCAGGAACTTTCAAGAATTCTATCTGAAGATATTACTTTTGTATTAACACAAAGTGGTGAAACGCCAACCGTAAATTTAGGTGAATTACGTATTCAATTTGAAAAGCAAGTTCATCCAGAAACGGCAAATACACCTGCACCTGCTGTAACAACGTCAGTGGTAACAACAGCGAAATAGTAATAGAACAGAAATAGACAGATATTGAAAAAAATATCTGCTATAAAATAAACAAAAAGCTAAAAGTGTTATTGATACATTTTTGGCTTTTTGTTTTTTGATATTAAAGGCGTTTAAATGCTTCTTTAATAATGGTAATCAAATCTTCACGGTTATTTCTTTGAGTTATAAAACCTGCAATAGCAATCTTTTTTTCAGGTAAGTAGTAAGCTGCCGAGCCCCAATAACCAAGGTGATAGTAAAGTGTGCCTAGGTCAGTTTCTTCGGCCATTAGACCTAAACGATAATTTGTCGCACCTGTATGTGAACCTTGCCATTTCATCTCTTTTAAGGTTGATGGATGCAAGTAAACTCTATCTTCGAAGAGATCAGCTGTAAATTTAGCTAACTCAAGGGTTGTCATCACAAGCCCGCCACCGCCAAAAGCATCCATTGATGCATCAATATGAGTACCTTCATGCTCACCTGCAAATTGTCTAGCTCGTACTTTAGGATGCTTAGGTTGTTGTTCTAAACCCTCCCACCACGTTTGTGGTAAATCTAAGTCTTGAAAATGCAATAATTCACGAACGGCTGTGGCCATATTTTTTCTCATAAACTTAGAAAGGATGTCACCTAATAAAATGTATCCAGTATCTGAATAAATGAAGCGTTTTCCGGCTGGAATAATGGGAAAGCCTTGTTGAGCATAGCGTGCTATTTGCTCTTCTCGTGTCCATTTATGAGAGGGATCTTTAATCACTTCTTCAAAGTAAGCTTCATTTGCATGGTCGAGTAATCCACTGCTATGGCTTAATAAATGGCGTAGTGTAATGGTTTTAAGATCATAGCCTAGCTCTAATAATGTCTGTTGATAATTCGCACTTAAATATTTAGTTATATCATCATCAAGGGATAAAGCATCCTGCTCCCATAAACGTAAAAAAGCAGCGGCGAGAAAGGTTTTCGTATTACTAGCGATGCGAAATGGGGTATCTACAGTTAATTTTTTCTGGGTACTTTCGTCAGCAAATCCGTGAGCCATACCAAAAGGGTATTGAATGCCTGCACCTGTAATATAGATAGCGCTTGCTGAAGGTAAAGCATGAAAAGCATCAGTCATTGATTTAACCATAGTTACTTCCTTATCTGTCAGGAAAATAAATCAGCAAAAAGGGTGTACTTGACACCCTTTATTTATATTGCAGAAATTTTTTATTTACTTTTTGTTGCTGCTCGTAATTCTGTTACTGTTTTACCGCCTATTCCCCAGTTATCTGTTTCAACTTCATCAATTACTACAACGGTAGTTGCTGGATTTTTGCCTAATACATCAACCAAAAGTTGTGTTGCTCCCGCAATGAGTTGCTCTTTTTGCTCAGCGGTTGCACCTTCGCGTGTAATTTTAATATTAACGTATGGCATTGTTTTTCCTTATTACGTTATTTATAGGCGGTTAATGTAGGGAATTAACCATATAGTTTTATCATAAAGTTAAGATGTTGATTGCGTTTCAACCAACTGTTCTTTGCGCATATTTGGGCCATCAGTGGCGATCCAAGCGGCACAAAAGAGTGTTAATCGGGCAAAAAAGTAGAAGAAAGCCATCAAACCTATCACTGAACCAAATGCAGCACCTGAAGGTGAGCTTGCTATTCTTGGTAGCATCCATGTCATAACGGATTTTAAAATTTCAAAACCAATGGCAGCGATAAGCGTGCCTTTCATAAGTGAAATTCGTTTGGGTTGATGGCGAGGTAAGATCCACAATATCCATAAAAATAGTAAATAGTTTGCAGTAATGGAAATAGTTAAACCTATTGTTGTCCATACTGGCGTTAGCCATTCAATACCGTCTAATCCCAATATATGAACAATCATTCTTTGGGCCGAACCCGCTACAGATGTGAGTGTAATAGTGAAAATTAACGCAAAAAGTAAGCCAATTAGCGCTAAAAAGTCACGAAAATAGCGGAAATAGATTTTCTCTTGCTCTTCTTTGTTTCTTTCCCATACGGGGCGTGATTGCGCCAAAATAGCTTGGCGTAAATTACCCACCCAATTAACACCAGAATAAAGAGCAATCGCTAAACCGGTTAAACCAACGGTTGTACGCTGGCGAACAGCGGTATCAATACTTTGTTGGACCGTAGATGCAAGTGTTGGATCGTCAATGCTATTTGCGACACCTGTGATTAATTTAGCGAGCAAATCGGGATTTGAGGCTAAAACAAAACCGGCACAGGCAAAGGAAAGCATTAATACAGGGATTAATGATAAAAATGAGAAATAAGTGATAGCGGCACCAAACTGATTTCCCATTCTGTCAGTAAAGCGCTCTGCGGCACGAATAAGATGTGCAATAAAAGGAATATTGGTAATGAAATGACTAATTTTTATTCCAATACCGATGGCTTTTTTTCCACCATGTAATCCTTTTTCCAGCCCTTTCTTGAGTGGCTGAGTCAGTTGAGTTTTTTCGTTCTCTGTTTTGGGTTGTTGCTCTTCTGACATATATCCTCTTTAATTAGATCAGTCCATTTTTAATAAATTAGTGGCATTACTATAATTTCTACTCAAAAATAGCATAGCTTAATTTCTATTACACACCTTATGCTTCTTATCATTAGCCACTATTTTAAGCGATCTATTTGTTTGTTCTGGCTTAAGTGTAGATGATGCTCTGCCAAAAGGTGTCGGTAATCTTGTACTTAATAAAAGATAAAAAACCAATACAGCAATTCTGATATTAAGTTTGGTTTAATAAGAGAATGGCTACTCACTTATTGTTTTATTCTGTGTTTCACAGTCAAATAATGAGTAGGCATTAATTACTGATGATAACTACTTTGTCAGTAGATTTAATTCTTCTTCAATAGCTTTTAATTCTGCTTTTTCTTCAGCTAGCTTTCTTTCTTGTTTAGCAATTTTATCTGCATCACCCTTAAGTTGTGCTTCTTTTAATTCGAGCTCGCGCTCTTTGATATCAAGTTGTTTTTCACGTAATTCAAGGCGCGTGTTTTCAACCACTCTTTCTGGTGTGCAATAGCGCTCAACATTTTGTAATGCTCGCTCTAAGCCTTGGATACGGTATTGATTACCGTGTGCTTTCGCATATTCCATCTGTTTTTGGATATTTTGTTTTTTAATCTCGCAGCCATTTATTGAGCTGTTGGCATACGCACTGCTAATGGAGAGTGTTAATGCAATTGCGGTAAAGAGTACTTTTTTCATTTTAATATCCTATTTAAACTTAAGTGAAATATGGACTTATCATAACGGTTGGGTACTAAGACACAACGTTTCTTTCGCTTTCAATGAAGAAGTTCGGCTTTTTCTGATACACTGAGTTCAATCACTATTTCAGAGTAAATTAATTACTAAGCTATACTTATTTCTAACGGAAGATAAAGAATGCTGAGCTATCGCCATAGTTTCCATGCTGGCAACCACGCCGATGTTTTAAAACATATTGTTCAAACACTCATCATTGAGTCTTTAAAAGAGAAAGAGAAACCTTTCCTTTATCTTGATACTCATGCTGGCGCTGGACGTTATCAATTAACCAATGCTCATGCGACTCGCACCGGTGAATATTTAGAAGGGATTGCGCGTTTATGGCAGCAAGAAGAAGTGCCAGAGCTTATTTTGCCTTACCTTGAAGCGGTTGGAGAATTAAACGCAAATGGGGAACTGCGTTATTATCCGGGATCACCTCTGTTAGCGGGTAAATTACTAAGAGAACAAGATTCTTTAATGCTAACAGAATTACATCCAACAGATTTTCCTTTATTACGCACAGAATTTTCTCGTGATGAGCGAGCTAGAGTTTCTCGTGAAGATGGTTTTGGCCAATTAAAATCTAAGTTACCTCCGCCAAGTCGGCGTGGATTCGCATTAATTGATCCACCTTATGAACTTAAACAAGACTATTCTGCCGTTGTTAAAGGTATTGTTGAAGGTCACAAGCGATTTGCGACGGGAACTTATGCGATTTGGTATCCCGTTGTTCATCGTCAGCAAATTAAACGCATGTTAAAAGAGCTTGAAGCAACAGGGATCCGTAAAATTTTACAAATTGAATTAGCAGTGAAACCCGATAGTGATCAACTCGGGATGACGGCATCTGGCATGATTGTGATTAATCCACCTTGGAAATTAGAATCACAAATGAAATCAATACTTCCTTGGTTACATAAAACCTTAGTTCCTGAGGGTATTGGACATACATTAGTTGAGTGGGTTGTACCAGAATAAGCATCTTTATTATTGTTTTTGTCTATTACTGTAAAAGCTAAAATCTGACGAGCTATGTTTTAAATTTTGTCATAATAGATATCATGATATGAAAGGCTTAGACTGTGAGTTACCTATTTTTCTACAGATAAATGGATCAGATAAATGACGAGCAAACATTACGATTACATCGCCATCGGTGGCGGTAGTGGCGGTATCGCGTCAATTAATAGAGCAGCAATGTATGGACAAAAATGTGCATTAATTGAAGCGAAAGCATTAGGTGGCACTTGTGTTAACGTGGGCTGTGTACCTAAAAAAGTGATGTGGCATGCGGCGCAAATTGCTGAAGCTATTCATCAATATGGCCCTGATTATGGTTTTGACACTACGGTGAACCGTTTTGATTGGGATACACTCATCAGTAGCCGTTCTGCTTATATTGACCGAATTCATCAATCTTATGACCGTGTCTTAGGTAATAACAAAGTTGATGTTATCCAAGGTTTTGCTCGTTTTGTTGATGCCAATACTATTGAAGTCAATGGTGAAAAGATCACAGCGGATAATATTCTAATTGCAACAGGTGGTCGTCCTGTTCAGCCTAATATTCCAGGTGCTGAATATGGTATTAATTCTGATGGTTTCTTTGAATTAAAAGCTTTACCAAAACGCGTTGCTGTTGTTGGTGCTGGTTATATCGCTGTTGAACTTGCTGGTGTGTTAAATGCTTTAGGTAGTGAAACTCATTTATTTGTGCGTAAACATGCGCCACTGCGTAATTTTGACCCATTAATTGTTGAAACACTGTTAGAAGTGATGGAAACCGAAGGGCCTAAGTTACACACACATGCCATTCCTAAAGCTGTGATTAAAAATGCAGATGGAAGTTTAACGCTACAACTGGAAAATGGTACAGAACAGATTGTTGATACCTTAATCTGGGCGATTGGTCGTGAACCTGCAACAGATAATTTGAATCTGGCAGTAACGGGTGTTGAGTTAAATGAAAAAGGTTATATCAAAGTCGATAAATTCCAAAATACCAATGTAAAAGGGATTTATGCGGTTGGCGATAATACGGGTGCGGTTGAATTAACGCCAGTTGCTGTTGCCGCAGGGCGTCGGTTATCCGAGCGTTTATTTAACAACAAACCTAACGAACATTTAGACTATTCAAATATTCCAACCGTTGTATTTAGCCATCCTGCTATTGGTACTGTTGGTTTAACAGAGCCTCAAGCGATTGAGCAATATGGTGCAGATCAAGTTAAAGTGTATAAATCGTCTTTCACCGCAATGTATAGTGCTGTGACTCGTCATCGTCAACCATGCCGTATGAAGTTAGTTTGTGTTGGTGCCGATGAAAAAATTGTTGGTATTCATGGTATTGGGTTTGGTATGGATGAAATGCTACAAGGTTTTGCTGTGGCTCTGAAAATGGGAGCAACGAAAAAAGACTTTGATGATACTGTTGCAATCCACCCTACAGCGGCAGAAGAATTTGTTACGATGAGATAAGCACGTAATACGGCTTACTTTGATATTAATATGCAAAAGCTAGAGTTTAACGCTCTGGCTTTTTTATTGAAAATTTTGACTTAACCTAGCTTTATTTCGAACTCAAACCTCCTCTTTCTATGCATCTTCCCAAAAGCATATTCGTCTACTTACTGACCAATAAACCAGTTATTAAGTGAATTTACTTATTTTGTAAAAATAAGGTTATTACAGGATTAGGAGCATCTTTTTATTTATGCAATTGTGCTATCGATTTTGCTTGTTTTGTAAATAATTTTTTACAGACCCTCCTTGTTATTTGTATCAAAATGTTAATTATTTAAACAATTACTTTTTCTATTTAAAACTTATTTCATTCTTATTATCTCATTATTTATCAATATGTAATAAAGATAAAGTTCTCATTGTTATTTCATTGAGTGATGAATTTCTATGAAAAAAAACGATTGAAGTAACCATATTGTATCTATGGATATTGTTATTCTAAGAAATGGTTAACAAATAATTATAATTATTAACAATATAATAAACTATGGTATTATTCAATTTTAAGGCAATAAATGAATGACATTATAAATATAAATGGTAAATCCATTACTGAGGTAGAAGATGAAAATTTCAAGGAGAAAGCTGCTTTTAGGTGTTGGTGCTGCGGGTGTTTTGGCCGGTGGTGCTGCATTAGTTCCAATGGTGCGCCGTGATGGCAAATTCGTTGAAGCTAAATCTAGAGCATCATTTGTCGAAGGTACAGAGGGTGCGCTGCCTAAAGAGTCTGATGCAGTGATTATTGGTGGTGGTATTCAAGGTATCATGACTGCTATCAACCTTGCAGAACGTGGCATGAGTGTCACTATTTTAGAAAAGGGCGAGATTGGCGGTGAACAATCTGGCCGTGCATACAGCCAAATTATTAGTTATCAAACATCATCAGAAATTTTCCCATTGCACCATTACGGGAAAATCTTATGGCGCGGAATGAACGAGAAAATTGGTGCTGATACTAGTTATCGTACACAAGGTCGTGTAGAAGCGCTTGCTGATGAAAAAGCATTTGATAAAGCTCAAGCGTGGATCAAAACAGCAAAAGAAACTGCGGGATTTGATACACCATTAAATACTCGCATTATTAAAGGTGAAGAGTTATCAAACCGTCTTGTTGGTGCTCAAACACCATGGACAGTTGCTGCTTTTGAAGAAGACTCAGGTTCTGTTGATCCCGAAACAGGAACACCTGCATTAGCACGCTACGCTAAACAAATTGGCGTAAAAATCTATACTAACTGCGCGGTAAGAGGCATTGAAACTGCTGGTGGTAAAATTTCTGATGTTGTAACAGAAAAAGGCGCAATTAGAACATCTCACGTTGTTCTTGCTGGTGGTATTTGGTCACGTTTATTTATGGGTAACATGGGCATTGATATTCCAACGCTGAATGTTTACTTATCACAACAACGTGTATCAGGTGTTCCTGGCGCACCTCGTGGTAACGTGCATTTACCGAATGGTATTCACTTCCGTGAACAAGCTGACGGTACTTATGCTGTCGCACCGCGTATTTTCACCAGTTCTATTGTAAAAGATAGCTTTTTATTAGGGCCTAAGTTCATGCACCTATTAGGTGGTGGTGAGCTGCCATTAGAATTCTCTATCGGTGAAGACTTGTTTAATTCATTCAAGATGCCAACATCTTGGAAATTAGATGAAAAAACACCGTTTGAACAATATCGTATTGCAACAGCAACACAAAATACTGAGCACTTAGATGCGGTATTCCAAAGAATGAAAGCTGAATTCCCAGTATTTGAAAAATCACAAGTTGTGGAGCGTTGGGGTGCTGTTGTTAGCCCAACATTTGATGAATTACCAATTATCTCTGAGGTTAAAGAATACCCTGGTCTTGTCATTAATACGGCGACGGTATGGGGTATGACCGAAGGCCCAGCAGCAGGTGAAGTTACTGCTGATATCGTAACGGGCAAAAAACCAGTTATTGATCCAACACCATTTAGTATGGATCGCTTTAAGAAGTAAATAACCCCTTGTTTTACTGTAAATTAAACATGTTAAGGAGTTTTCATGCGTTATAAAAGTTTACTTGTTGCCCTGCCTTTTATCTTTGGTGTAGCAAGCGCGAATGCGGAGGGTGTTGTGCACCATAAATTAAACGGTATGCCTATTTCAGAATCTGTTGAAGTGAGTGCAGGTAACAACCTTGTATTCTTAAGCGGTAAAGTACCTGCTAAGAAATCAGCAGATGCACCAGAAGGCGTATTAGCGTCTTATGGTAACACTGAAGAACAAACTATCAGTGTATTAGAACAAATTAAAACTCACTTAAATGAACTTGGCCTAGACATGAAAGACGTTGTTAAAATGCAAGTCTTCCTAGTTGGTGGTGAAGAAACTAAAGGTGAGATGGACTTTAAAGGCTTTATGGATGGTTATTCTAAGTACTTTGATGCTTCGAAAACTGACCAACTGCCAGCACGCTCAACTTTCCAAATCGCTAAACTGGCGAATCCAGCATGGCGTGTAGAAATTGAAGTAATTGCGGTTCGTCCTGCAAAATAAGAGCGATAGCTTTTACTCAATTTTGACGTAAAACACAATCCACTAAAACGCTAGAGAAGGGTAACTTTCTTTGGCGTTTTTTATTTCATTTATAGCCTTTAAACTATAAGGGGTAAATTAAGTATTTTTACAGGGTTTCTAACTACTTTCACCTTGAATAAACTTCACTGGAATAACAGAAACGTTATCTGTTATTTCTTTATTCTCAATTAATGTACTAATCACTTCTACGCTTTTTTCAGCCAGTTTTTCAAAGGGTTGTTCAATACAGGTTAACTGGCGCAGTGTTTGATTTAACCAAGGGCTACCATCGTAAGCAACAATTTTTAGTTGCTCTGGAATGGTAATATTTCGCCTTGTGGCTTCATTAAACAATGCCATGGCAGGAATATCAGCAGCAAAAATAGCATCGATATCTGTATGCAAAGAAAGTATTTTTGTTGCGAAAGAGTGAAAATAGTCTTTCTCTTCTTCTTTCCAATTTATTTTGCAAGGAATGGGATTAATACCTGCCTGAATAAGCGTTTCTTTAAAGGCTAAACAGCTTTGATATGAAGGGGTTGATGATAAATAACTTGAGTTATCTTCAATATAGAGGATTTTCTTGCAACCTTTTTGAATAAGGTGTTCTGCTGCTAATCGACCCCCCGTGTGGTGATCAGAACAAACTAATGGAATATCACGAAGATGGCGATCTAGTGTGACTACAGGTCTTTGAATATGCTGATATTCACTATCATCCAATAACAGATATTCTGCAATAATACCGTCGATCTGACCACGTTTAAGCATATCAAAAAATATACGCTCACGTACTTTGCTATTTTGGGTTGCACATAACATCATGCTATAGCCATTTTCAGCGAGTTTATTTTCAATAAAACGGGTTACTGTCGCAAAATAAGGGTATTCAAGGCTATTAATAATGACACCAACAACTGCACTTTTTTGTTGATATAAATTTCTTAGCCAAGTATCAGGAATATAATCTAATTCCTCTACCGCTTTTTTAATTTTTTCTCGTGCAGCTTGAGATACATAACCACTGTTATTTAATGCTCTGGAAACAGTACTTGCTGCGACATTTGCTTTTTTTGCGACATCACGGATCCCGGCCATTGAATATGCTGTTGCTCCTTTCAATTCGTTGATGTCCTAATATATCTTAATATGATTATTACAAACCCATTTTTATTGAGGTAATTGTGTTTTTTTAGTATGAGCTATTTCACATTTTAGTATGTTAATTACCTTACCCTCCTTTTTAGTGCTTATAGTATCTTATATTAACTATGGAACTGTTCCATATATACTAATTACCTTGGTGAGGTGAATATGTCTAAAACTTGGTGGAAAGAAGCAGTGGTCTATCAAATTTATCCCAAGAGTTATTATGATAGTAATGGGGATGGTGTTGGGGATTTAGCAGGGATCACAGAGAAATTAGATTATATTCAGTCACTCGGTACAAATGTTATTTGGCTATGCCCCATTTTTAAATCGCCAATGAAAGACAATGGTTATGATATTGCTGATTATTCTGTTGTCGATCCTATCTTCGGTGATAATAATGCATTAGATAAACTGATTAGCGAAGCTAAAAAACGTGATATTAAAATTTTATTAGATTTAGTATTAAATCACACTTCTGATGAGCACCCATGGTTTAAATCGGCAATTGAAGATCCTAATAGCCCATATAATGATTATTATATTTTTAAACAATGGGATAAGCCGACTCCTCCTAATAATTTACGCACTTATTTTGATTGCTCTGTTTGGAGTCGTGTTGGAAAAACTAATCGTTGGTACTTTAATTCATTTGGTCCGGAACAACCGGACTTAAATTGGGAAAACCCACAATTACGTAAAGATATTATCGACATGATAAATGTCTGGATCAAAAAAGGGGTTGCAGGATTTCGCATTGATGCGATTGGTAATTTAAAAAAATCCCCTGAAGCCTTATCTGAATATCAATTTGAACCTGATAAAGATGATGGTACTGCATCTTTAGTGCCTTGGGTTTTAAATCAACCAGGTATTGATAAATTCTTAACTGAATTAGCCGAGAAAACTTTTAAGCCTGCGAACAGTATGACCGTTGCAGAAATTGATGTGCCAGAAAAAGATTTACGTGCTTATGTCGGCGAGGATGGTTATTTCTCTATGGTATTTGATTTTAGCATTGCCGATTTAGATATCCGCAATGAAAAGCCATTTACAATTAACCCAATTACAGGTGAAAGATTAAAACCTGTATTTATCAAAAGCCAATTAGATACTCAAAGAGTAGGGTGGGGAGCGCCTTATTTAGAAAATCACGACCAACCTCGTTCATTAAATAAATTTCTCCCTAAAGGTGCTATTAATCCCATTAGTGCCAAAATGTTAGCAACATTTTTATTAACGCAACGGGGCACGCCTTTTATTTATCAAGGGCAAGAGATTGGCATGACAAATTGCCCGATGACATTAGAAGAACATGATGATTTACATGTGTTTAAATTACATGAGTGGGGTAAGAAATTAGGTTACAGCGATAAGCAAATCATTGAATACTTTAATGACCGTAGCCGTGATAATTCAAGAACACCTTTCCAATGGAATAGCGAAGTAAATAGTGGTTTTAGTACAGGTAAACCATGGTTAAAAGTTAATCCTAACTATGTCGATATTAATGCACAGAAAGAAACGCAAGATAATCACTCTCTTTTCGCTTATTACCAGCAATTGATTGCATTAAGACGGCATTCAGAGATCAGTGATATTTTGATTTATGGTGAATTTTTGCCATTGGATTCACCAGAAAATGTGATTGCTTTTAAGCGTACTTATGAAGGTAATTCAATCAATATTTATTGTAATTTTAGTGGTGAAGAAAAGGCACTAACCATTAAAGCTAAGGATATCTATTTGCATAACAGCCCAATAGTGAAAAATGCGCACGGCGACCTTATCCTTCAGCCTTATCAAGCGATTATTTTGAAATAAAAATAATTACTTTAATGGATAGGTTCTGATCTTCATTGGAACCTATATTTATTAATCCATCCATTAGCTATATTTTATTGGTGATATTGTTTAAATTAGAAATCAATATTAGACATAAACTAAATTATCTTATTTTTATTACTAGAAAAAACATGAATATTTCCCCAGCTATTGTTCACAAAGTAATCCAACGTATTACGACAGAAAGAAAATCTTATGACAAAGCGAAAAAGCGCTACTATAAAAAGCTAAGTCCAGATTTTTCACCTTTATCTCTATTCAAGATAAATGAAAACACAATTTCAAAATGCTTAGCATTTCTACTTAATCCAATAGAAACGCATGCTCAGGGTAAATTATTTACTCAAAATTTCTATAAACATTTTATTAAAAATAATAAATATCAGTCTGTAAAATCAGTCTGCCTTGAACAGGCAGTTGAACGAGACGATAGTTATCGCCGTTTAGATATTTTTGTTGAAACATCTGATTTATTGATAGGTATTGAGAATAAACCATGGGCTGAAGATGAAGAAAATCAGTTATATGATTATGGCTGCTGGTTGAAAAAAAGAGCAGGAAGAAGTCGAAAAAAATGGATCTTATTTTATTTAAGTAATTCCGAATATAGCGAGTATTCTTTATCTAAAGATACAGATAAAGAGATAAAAGATAATATTCACCATGTTACTTATTATGAAATTATTAAATGGTTAGAAGAATGTTCCTATAAAATAGAGTCAATTCAGGTAAAAATGTTTATTGAATCTATTATAAAATTTATTAATTCAGAAATTAATTACGAGTTAAATATGGAATTGCAAGACGAAATAGTAGAAAGAATATTAGAAGATAATGATGCAATTAGCTCTGCTCTTTTAATTTCTAAAAGCATAGGAAATATTAAGTTGTCAATAATGAATGAGTTTATAACTCATATTATAAATAAAACAGATGAGCTCTCTATAGATTTTTATTTTGATGAAGAAGACTTTAGAAAAGGGAAGAAAGAGTCTGGATTTTATGTCGATTTTAACGATGATAGCCTTTATTATTTGGTGTTTAAATTTGAGAGTTCAAATTTAAGAGATTTTTATTGGGGCTTTGAAAGAAAAAATGAAGCACCAAAAAGAAATAAATTAAAGAACTACACTGAAATTCAAAGTGAAATTGAACGAATATTTCCTGACTATTATGTTGAGTGTCAACTAAATGCTGAAAATTATCCTTGGTATGCATATTCAGAAGAAAGCCTCAATATTCCACAGAATTGGAATGCTGATGATAATATTTGGCTAATGTTGAGAGATTTTGGCGAAGACAGCTTTGCAGAAACTGTGGTGACTATTATTAAAACAATCAATGACGAATTTGATTTAGAATTATTAGAATAGTCTTTAGGAGACTGTCATTTATGTGGGCTATAAAAATAGCCCACAACGATCATTTATTGTTTTTAAGCCAATCTGTAATAAATTCTGCAATAGCTTCGGGTGCGTTGATATCTAGTAGTGGAAAATCCACACTTAAATCACAATCACAATCACAATCACAATCACTGGCGATGGCAATAACATGCTCATCGAGTAAATCATTAAAATCACGCTCGTTGATGTGGCGATAAAGTGCAATTTTAGGAATGGTTTCGCCTTTAAATCCTTCGACTAAGATTAAATCTAGTTTACTTGTATCAAAACGAGATGCGAGGTAATACAAATCTAATTCTGGTAGTTCTGGGGTTTCTGTCATTAATGCCCAACGTTGTTGGCTTGCGACTAATGTCTGATCTGCACCTGCTTTTCTAAGCTCGTAGCTGTCTTTGCCAGGCTTATCCACATCCATATCATGATGAGTGTGCTTGATCATGCCTACACGAATTTCTCTTTTGCGTAATTGTGGAATAAGTTGTTTTAGTAATGTTGTTTTACCGGTTCCACTCCATGCCGTGATCCCTAAAAGGGGTAGATCAACTTGCGCCATATTTTTCATTCCTATTTTTTAATTTATTGGCTTTTTCAATATCGTCAGGGGTATTTAAATTAATAAAAGCACTTGCTTGATCCGCGAATAAAACAGGATGTGCATTTATTTGCTTCATAAACAACATTAATTTTCGATCGCCTTGTGCTAAATAAGCTTCTAGCATAGGAATAATACGACGATTTAGTAGTGCTAAGGTAGGATGTTCTCTTTCACCATCATCAACATAAACGGCTAATGCTTCGCCTCTTTGTTCATAGAGTTTTTCAACTAAATTAAGAGGGAAATAGGGAACATCGCAAGGCACAAAGGCAACCCAAGGTGTTGGGGCTTGCTTTAATAATGTGAGCATGCCAGCTAAAGGCCCTGAAAATCCTTCTATTTCATCTGTAATAACAGGATATTGGCTTTGGCGATATTGTTCTAAATTGCGGTTAGCACTAATCAGTATGTTATCAACTTGAGGTGCTAGTTTTTGGGCTATATGGCGGTATAAAGGCTGTCCATGTAGAATTTGAAGTCCTTTATCAGCGCCACCCATTCGTGTTGCTTGACCACCCGCAAGTATACCACCTGTAATATTCTTCATTTTCATATTCAATATTTGTGAATAAATTGGCTAAAATTTCCGAACGATTTTTATCAAGTAAAGACGATATACTAATAAAAAATATCGACATAATGAGATTTCATGTAAAGCGACAGCAATTTTTATCAAAAAAGCGTAATATTTACGCATATTGACAGAGGTTTCCTTTTTCTATCGGATAATAATTGGTACTTTGTTGTTGTAATTAATAATAAGGATTTTTTGTATGAAATGTCACCGTCTTAATGAAGTTATGGAATTACTGCACCCAGTTTGGGAAGAAAATTCTGATTTAAACTTAGTTCAATTATTGCAGAAACTGGCTGATGAAGCGGGTTTTAAAGGTCAATTATCTGATCTGACTGATGATATTTTGATTTACCATCTGAAAATGCGTGGTTCAGCACCGACAGAAGTGATACCAGGACTAAAAAAAGATTACGAAGAAGATTTTAAAACCGCTATTTTACGTGCTCGTGGTGTGATTAAAGATTAAATTCAGGATAGAAAATGGAAATGTCTGCCTCATTTAATTTTCAGGGCCTGTCACCTGACAACATTTGGGACGCGTTAGTTAAAATTGGTTTTTATCCTGAGTCAGGGTTAACAGAATTAAATAGCTATGAAAATCGTGTTTTTCAATTTATGGATGAGCATCGACAACGTTATGTGGTGAAATTTTATCGTCCTCAACGCTGGTCGTATGAACAAATAAAAGAAGAACATGAGTTTGTTTTAGCATTAAAGGAGGCTGAGATATCTGTTGCTGCTCCTTTAATGATTAATAGTGAGACGGTTCATCTTTCTGATGGTGGCTTTTATTTTGCAATCTTCCCTAGTATAGGGGGAAGAGCCTATGAAACTGATAATTTATTTCAGTTAGAAGAAGTTGGACGCACATTAGGGTGTATTCATCAAATAGGCCGAAAAAAGAGTTATGAATATCGACCGACAGTTTCTATTGCAGAATATCTGATAGCGCCAAAATTAGAATTTGAAAGTAGTGCGTTAATTCCTAATAACCTGAAACCTCAATTTATAGAGGTTATAGATAAACTTATTCATGATGTGCGTCCTAGAATAGAGGACTCTGCATGGCAAATGTTACGGCTACATGGTGATTGCCATCCTGGTAATATATTGTGGCGTGATGAAGTTGTAATGGTTGATTTTGATGATTCCCGAATGGGACCTGCAGTACAAGACTTTTGGATGTTATTAAACGGCTCACGGCAAGAGCAGGTTATACAATTAGATACGATCCTTGAGTCTTATTATGAATATCAAGATTTTGATTTACGTGAATTGTCATTAATTGAACCATTAAGAGCAATGAGAATGGTGCATTATCTCGCGTGGGTATTAAAACGTTGGAATGATCCTGCTTTTCCTCGTGCTTTTGTTTGGTTTCAAGAACAAGATTTTTGGTTTAAACAATTAGCCTTATTCAAGGGACAAGTGGAGCAACTAAATGAGCCTCCTTTACAACTTAGTCCAATGTATTAATTCTTAGGAGACGATGAGAAATGAAAAAAATTTGGCTGGCGTTAGCAAGTATGGTGTTAGCATTCAGTGTTTCTGCTGCTGATATATCTGAAGGAAAACAGTACACTAACCTTTCTAAACCTGTTGCGGCTGCGCCTGATGTTGTTGAGTTTTTCTCTTTTTATTGCCCACATTGTTATCAATTTTCTGAAGTGTATAAAGTCAATAGTACTGTTGAAAAGAATGCGCCAGAAAATACCAATGTTGTCCGCTATCACGTTGATTTTTTAGGGCCTTTGGGTAAGGACTTAACACGTTCTTGGGCTGTAGCAATGGCCTTAGATGTTGAAGATCAAGTTTCTCCTGTTTTATTTAAAGGTATTCAAGAAACTCAATCTATTCGTTCTGTTGATGATATCCGTAATGCTTTTATTAAGGCCGGCGTTAAAGGCGAAGATTATGATGCGGCAATGAATAGCTTTGTGGTGAACTCTTTAGTTAGCCAACAACAAAATGCTGTTGCGGATTTTCAAATCAATGGTGTGCCTGCCATGATAATTGGTGGTAAATATAAAATGAAAAATGATGGTATTAGCGCAAAATCACCAGAAGAGTATGCAAAGACATATTCTGATATTGTGAATCAGTTATTGCTGAAAAAATAATATAGGCTTAATTTTTTCCTATGTAGACTAAGTAAAAGTATATAGGTTCTTATATGAAAAATAGCACTCAAGAAATAGGAGTGCTATTTTTTTACTTTCATAATTTTGTCATAATATAACTATCCACATTAATAAAAAATACAGATATTAATTTATAATATCTTAATAAATTTGCTAAGTGATTGATTTTTTAATTATGTTAATAAATTGAAAAGGAAGCTAACTTATTAATATAGAGAGGGTTACAAAACTACTCACAGAGTTATCCACAGGTTTTCTTGATGTTGGTTACAAAATAAATTCTTAATAAAAAAGATGACACTAATATGAACGTTAATATTAATGATGAGTAAATGGCTCTTTCTTAAATACTTTCTAAATTACACAATAAGTTGACTGTTTATTCTTTGTTTTTAATTGAAATTAGATTAATGGATATCTACTCTGATAAAAATGACCTTAATGAATATTAACTTATCATTCATACTTATTCTTTTTGTTAAGTCCGGTTAATAATAAATAATTGAGTATTTAAGCCGAATTTCTGCATTTAAGAACAGGTAATATTCGTCTATTGGGCTGTGATGTGGCATTCTAGTCATATCAACGAACCTCAGAACAATGATGAACAGATTATGGTCCAGATAGCAGAAAACCCCTTTATCCTTGTAGATGGCTCCTCATATCTTTACCGCGCCTATCATGCATTTCCACCTCTAACCAATAGCCAAGGTGAGCCAACAGGTGCGATGTATGGCGTGTTGAACATGCTACGTAGCCTGATAATACAGTATAAACCAAGCCATGTTGCGGTTGTGTTTGACGCTAAAGGTAAAACATTCCGTGATGAATTGTATGAGGAATATAAATCTAACCGTCCTCCAATGCCGGATGATTTACGCGAGCAAATAGCACCTTTGCATGAAATGGTACAAGCAATGGGTTTACCCTTGTTATCTATTTCAGGTGTGGAAGCAGACGATGTCATTGGAACACTGGCACTAAAAGCGGCAGCTGATGGCCGTGATGTTTTAATCAGTACTGGCGATAAAGATATGGCGCAATTAGTAACGCCAAAGATCACGCTAATTAACACTATGACCAACGTTATTTTAGGTCCTGATGAAGTTAAAGAAAAATATGGTGTTCCTCCTGAACTGATTATTGATTTTCTCGCATTAATGGGCGATTCATCCGATAACATCCCTGGTGTTCCGGGAGTGGGAGAAAAAACTGCATTAGGTCTTTTACAAGGGCTTGGTAGTTTAGATGATATCTATCAACAGCTTGATAATATCGCAACGTTGAGTTTCCGTGGTGCTAAAACACTTGGCGCTAAAATGGCAGAGCATGAGAAAGTGGCAAAACTTTCTTATAAGTTGGCAACAATTAAAACGGATGTTGAACTCGATAAAACGTTTGATGATTTAGTGGTTAGTGAGCCAAATTTAGAGCAATTACTCGAAATGTTCACGCGTTATGAATTTAAACGCTGGATAAGTGATCTTCAAAATGGTGGGTGGTTAGCACAACGTAGTACACAAAAAGTTGCTGTGCCTTATACCTCTGAAGCTGTTAAATCCAAAGAAGCCTCTGCATCAGCTAATTTTCCTGTTATTACACAAGAGAATTATGAAGCTATCTTGACACATGAAAGCTTAGCACGATGGGTTGAGCTTCTCAAAAAAGCACCCGCATTTGCATTCGATACAGAAACGGACAGCTTAAATAATATTGATGCACATTTAATTGGCATGTCGTTTGCGATTGAGCCAGGCAAAGCAGCTTATATTCCGTTGCGTCATGAGTATTTAGATGCACCAGAGCAACTTCCTGTTAATGATGTGCTAGCGGCATTAAAACCTATTTTAGAAGATAAGAACATTCTAAAAATTGGGCAAAATTTGAAGTTTGACCGTGGCATTATGGAAAATGAAGGCATCGAATTAAACGGTATCTATTTTGATACGATGTTGGAGTCTTACGTATTAAATAGTGTCAGCAATCGACATGATATGGATACGTTGGCTGAAAAGCACTTAAATCATAAAACTACAACATTTGAAGAGATTGCGGGTAAAGGTAAAGGCCAACTGACTTTTAACCAAATTGAGGTTGAGCAAGCAACGTTATATGCTGCTGAAGATGCGGATATCACTTTATTACTCCATCAAGCGCTATATCCTCAAATAGAAGCCATTGAGCCTCTTAAACATGTTTACCGCGATATTGAAATGCCATTAGTCCCAGTGCTTTCTAGAATGGAACGCAAAGGGGTATTAATTGATGCTCAAGTGTTAGCTGTTCAATCTCAAGAAATCACACAGCGTTTAGCTGAAATTGAAAAAGAGACGTTTGCGCTAGCAGGACAAGAATTTAATCTCTCTTCACCTAAACAGTTACAAGAAATTTTATTTGATAAACTGCAATTACCTGTTATTAAGAAAACGCCAAAAGGGGCGCCATCTACCAATGAAGAAGTATTGGAAGAGTTAGCACATAGCCATGAACTGCCCCGTTTGATTTTAGAGCATCGTGGTCTTGCGAAACTAAAATCTACCTATACGGATAAATTGCCATTGATGGTTAATAGTAAAACGAAGCGTGTACATACTTCATATCATCAAGCAGTGACGGCAACAGGTCGTTTATCTTCTCGCGATCCGAATCTTCAAAATATCCCAGTGAGAAACGAAGAAGGACGCCGTATTCGCCAAGCCTTTATCGCACGTGAAGGTTTTAAAATTGTTGCAGCCGACTATTCACAAATTGAATTACGGATCATGGCGCATTTATCGCAAGATAAAGGCTTGTTAGATGCCTTTGCTCAAGGTAAAGATATTCACCGTGCAACGGCATCTGAAGTGTTTGGTATACCTTTAGAAGAAGTCACTTCTGAACAACGTCGTAGTGCGAAAGCCATTAACTTTGGTCTTATTTATGGTATGAGCGCTTTTGGCTTATCGCAGCAGATTGGTGTTGAGAGAAGAGAAGCTCAGCGTTATATGGATCTCTATTTTGAGCGTTATCCTGGTGTATTGGATTATATGGAGCGCACACGTAAACAAGCTTCTGAACAAGGCTATGTTGAAACGTTAGAGGGTCGTCGCCTCTATTTACCAGAAATTAATTCAAAGAATGCAATTCGTCGTAAAGCTTCAGAACGTGAAGCGATTAATGCTCCAATGCAGGGTACAGCTGCGGATATCATTAAAAAAGCAATGATTGCTGTGGATAATTGGATTTGCAATGAATGCCCTGCTGATGTGCATATGATTATGCAAGTACACGATGAATTGGTGTTTGAAGTGCGAGAGTCTTACCTAGAGAACGCAAATATCATGATCCATAAATTGATGGAAAGTAGTATGGAATTAGCTATCCCATTAAAAGTCGAAGTGGGTGTGGGTAATAACTGGGATGAAGCACATTAATTTTTAAATATTATTCTTGTTTAAAGTAGAAAAAAGAAAAGCTCGGTTAATTACCGAGCTTTTTTATGTCAAAACTTATAAAAATATGAAAAAGAGATAAGTGAATTATTAAGCAACTTGTGAATCGATCAGTTTGCTTAATTTCTTCTGTTTTTTCTCAATACGTTGACGTTTTAACGGAGATAAATGGTCAATAAAGAGTTTACCATCAAGATGGTCTAACTCATGTTGAATACAGCCTGCAAACAAATCAGAGGCTTCAAGTTCAATTTCATCACCATTTCTATCTAATGCTCTCACCTTTAAGAAGCGGTAACGTTCTGTTGGGGCAAAAGAATCTGGAATAGATAGACACCCATCCATCATATCCATCACTTCATCTTCAGTGCTGATAATTTCAGGATTAATAAGTGCAATCGGTTGATCTCGGTTTTCAGAAACATCAATTACAACAATGCGTTTAGATACATTAACCTGAGGTGCTGCTAAGCCAATACCTCGTTCTGCATACATGGTTTCAATCATGTCATCGATTAATGTGCGTATTTCGTCATCTACTTTTTCCACTGGTACTGCGACTCTGCGCAGACGCTCATCGGGAAAACGCAGGAGCGGTAATACAGCCATGGATACCTCATTTTATCGCTAATTACATATTTACTACGGTCTCGCGGTAAGCGTATCACAAAATCATTAAGGAGAAACCGCACCTTTTGTGTGATTTGTTCTATTTTTAATCATATTCATGCGAGTGATTAAAGTCTCATAATTATGTAATTAAACTACATTTATTTATGATTTGAATACATAAATGCATAGCTGAATCGTGTCTGCCTGTGAAAAAAAATTACAAAAGGGCTTTTATTAACCAATAAAATAGAGTACATTATCTCTCGTAGGGTACAGAGGTAAGATGTTCTATCTTTCAGACCTTTTACTTCACGTAATCGGATTTAGCTGAATATTAGCTGCCCCAGTCGACTTTATTTCGGCTGGGGCATTTTTTTGCCTAAAATTTGCTGAAGTGGTTTGTGCTAGAAGTGAAAGGGGAAAGGTGATTTTCCCCTAATCAATAAAAGATCAGTCAGTTTTGGGAGGGAAGAAGAGATTAAACGTTATTGTCGTTTACAGGTGCTTCTTCTTTGTCTGAAAACCATTCATTAAGCGTGTTACGTAGTTTATCAATGCCAATTTTTTTCAATGATGAAAAATATTCTACGCGGATATCACCTACTTTATTTGCTAGCTCTTCACGTACGCTCATGAGCTGCTTTTTACGCGCGCCTGATGCTAGTTTATCTGCTTTAGTCAGTAAAACGAGAGTCGGAAGCTCTGAGCCAACAGCCCAATCAATCATTTGCATATCGAGATCTTTTAATGGATGACGAATATCCATTAAAATAACTACACCTTTTAAGCACTCTCTTTTTTGTAGGTATTCACCTAAAGAGCGTTGCCATTTACGCTTCATTTCTTCAGGAACTTGGGCGTAACCATAGCCAGGTAAATCAACTAAGCGTAAACCTTCTTCAATTTGAAAAAGGTTGATTAATTGCGTACGGCCTGGCGTTTTACTGGTTCTGGCTAATCCGTTTTGTTGGGTTAACGCATTTAAAGCACTGGATTTACCGGCATTAGAGCGACCCGCAAAGGCAATTTCAATTCCTGAATCTGGTGGTAAATGGCGGATATCAGGTGCACTGATGATGAAATGTGCTTTTTGGTAATTAAATTGGGTCATTATGGTATAAACCTCTCTGAAATAATGCGGCTTTTCATGCATACTCATTTCAATTTTGCATGAAAATGAATATCTAAAATATCTATTTGCTCTATTTTGGCGCAATTTAATGACTTATAACAGCGATTAAAAATTAAAATTTACTCCGCTATAGCGTAATTAGACTTATTGAGCGTAAATAAAGGTAAATGATTGGCACTATTTACCTCAGCGAATTAGAATCGCTGCATATTAAGTAAGTTGTAGACTATTAAAGTAAAGGATCCCTGCATGTTAAAACGTTTTCTTGTCACCTTCGTTACCGCTTGCACTTTAACAACAGCGACTTTTGCAATGGCAACGGGAGAAACCTTCGTTAAATTAGTCACCTCTGAAGGCAATATTGAAATATCACTGGATAATAAAAAAGCCCCAATAACAACGAAAAATTTTATTCAGTATGTCGAAGATGGATACTATAACGGCACCACTTTTCATCGTGTTATTCCTGGTTTTATGGTTCAAGGTGGTGGTTTTACTGCTGATTTACAGCAAAAACAAACCAGAGCACCAATTAAAAATGAAGCCGACAATGGATTACGTAATGTAAAAGGCTCTATTGCCATGGCGCGCACGTCAGATAAAGACAGTGCAACCAGCCAGTTCTTTATTAATGTGGCTGATAATGCATTTTTAGATCATGGCCAACGTGATTTTGGCTATGCTGTTTTTGGTAAAGTTGTGAAAGGAATGGATGTCGTTGATAAAATTTCACAAACGCCTACTCGGAATATTGGACCTTACCAAAATGTGCCAGTAAAAACGGTCACTATTTTATCTGCGGAAGTTGTAAAACAATAAACGCATTATTAGGATAGGATATTTACTTATTCTAATAAGATAGAAAGCATATAAACCGGAATGAATGTTTTCATTCCGGGGTTTTTAGTACGAAAAAAATATTTTTATCCTTCTTTTTTTCGTGTGATCTCCTACAATAAGTATTCATTACACTATTAATCACTCTATTCATCATTAATTACCGTCATTCTTGTTATTGCGCAATAAACCAGCAGGTTTTCTTGCTTACTATTCATATTTTATACCTGTGCTATGATAATCGGCTTTGTTGTACCCAAGTCGGTTAAACAACGAGCTATTTTGGCAAATCTACACTCGCTTTAAAATAGTAATAAAATAGATAATGATAAGAAAATCAGTCGGATAGGCTAATATGCTGTTACTTATTGATAATTACGACTCGTTTACTTACAACCTCTATCAGTATTTCTGTGAATTGGGTGCTGAGGTTGTTGTTAAGCGTAACGATGAGATCGGACTTAAAGAGATAGAAAAGATGATGCCAGCACATCTAGTGATCTCGCCAGGACCTTGTACTCCTGATGAAGCTGGGATCTCTCTTGAGGCTATACAGCGGTTTGCCGGTGAAATTCCTATTCTTGGCGTTTGTCTTGGACATCAAGCAATAGGGCAAGCTTTTGGTGCGTCGGTTGTCAGAGCGCGAGAAGTGATGCATGGTAAAAATTCATTAATACATCATAATCAACAAGGTGTTTTTAAAGGACTTAATCGACCTTTAAGTGTGACGCGTTACCACTCTTTAGTGATTGATGCGACAACATTGCCTGTACCTTTTGAAGTGACGGCATGGAGCCAGCATGATGGAAATGTTGATGAAATTATGGGAATTCGTCATCGTACTCTGCCTATTGAAGGAGTTCAATTTCACCCTGAAAGTATTTTAAGTGAACAAGGACTTGAGCTGTTAAATAATTTCCTTAAATATTAAATGGATAGCATTTAAATAGCGAAATAACGTCTTTTTATACAAAACCACATTTGATTTTTTATTCATATTTAGTGATTATATTTTCATATTGAACATGAATAACGATCAGGTGGGGTAATGACAACGCAAAGCATTAACAGGGCAACTTACGATCAAGTAATGTTGCCAATTTATTCACCCGCAGAATTTATTCCTGTAAAAGGGGTGGGGAGTCGTGTTTGGGATCAGCAGGGAAAATCGTATATTGATTTTGCTGGTGGTATTGCTGTTTTAGCATTGGGGCATGCTCATCCGGCTCTAAACCAAGCCTTGAAAGAACAAAGTGAAAAACTTTGGCATGTTAGTAATATTTTTACTAATGAACCTGCATTATGTTTAGCTCAAAAATTAATAGATAACACATTTGCAGAACGTGTCTTTTTTGCCAATTCAGGCGCAGAAGCGAATGAAGCAGCATTTAAATTGGCTCGCCATTATGCCATCACTCGCCATAGTCCTTATAAAACTAAAATTATTGCTTTTCACCATGCATTTCATGGTAGAACGTTGTTTACAGTATCTGTTGGTGGACAACCTAAATATGCCGATGGATTTGGCCCAAAACCTGCCGATATCGTACATGTTCCTTTTAATGATTTAGATGCTGTTAAAGCAGTAATAGATGATCACACTTGCGCCATTGTTTTAGAGCCAGTTCAAGGTGAAGGTGGCGTAACAGCTGCAACATCTGAGTTTATGAGAGGGCTACGTGCATTGTGTGATAAGCACCAAGCTCTGCTTGTTCTTGATGAAGTACAGACAGGTATGGGCCGTACAGGTAAGCTCTTCGCCTATATGAACTATGATGTGACACCTGATATTATTACCACTGCAAAAGCGCTAGGAAGTGGTTTTCCACTCAGTGCGATGTTAACAACAGATGAAATAGCTTCTGTAATGGGCGTAGGGACTCATGGCACAACTTATGGTGGTAATCCATTAGCTTGCGCAGTGGGCAATGTCGCATTTGATTTGATTAATACACCTGAAGTACTTGAGGGTGTTGAAAAGCGCTATCAATGGATTGTAGATGAGCTGGCGGTAATCAATCAAACGTACAATGTCTTTTCGCAAATCCGTGGGCAAGGTTTACTGATTGGTGCGCAATTGGCACCACAATATGAAGGTAAAGCCAAAGAGTTACTCGGCCTTGCTGCCAAACATGGTTTAATGATGTTAAACGCAGGAGCGAATGTGATGCGTTTTACACCATCATTAATTATTACTCAAGAAGAGCTACAAGAAGGAATGGCGGCATTAAAAGCGGCTATTGCGGAGTTTGTAAAAGGGTAGGCATTATTATAAACCCCATCGCAAGAATGGGGTTTATACAGATTTGTTATCAATAGCCCTTTGTATCGGGCTATTGTTTGTTCGGGCTGGGAAACTTAGCGAGTCCCGTAAACGACGATAGTTTTACCGTGTGCAGAGATCAGATTTTGATCTTCTAACATTTTCAGAATACGGCCTACAGTTTCGCGTGAACAACCAACGATTTGACCGATTTCCTGACGTGTAATTTTAATTTGCATGCCATCAGGATGCGTCATTGCATCGGGTTGTTTTGCTAAGTTTAATAAGGTTTGTGCAATACGACCTGTTACATCTAAGAAAGCAAGGTTGCCTACTTTTTCTGATGTCGTTTGTAATCTGTTCGCCATTTGAGCAGAAAGGCGCATCAGAATATCAGGGTTAACCTGAATTAATTGGCGGAATTTTTTATAGGAAATTTCTGCTACTTCACAGGCTGTTTTTGCTCTAACCCATGCACTACGTTCTTGATCTTCTTCAAATAATCCAAGTTCACCGATGAAATCCCCCTGATTTAGGTAGGAGAGGATCATTTCTTTTCCTTCTTCATCTTTAATAAGAACAGCCACGGAACCTTTAACAATATAATAAAGTGTTTCCGCTTTCTCACCTTGGTGGATCAGCGTGCTCTTGGATGGATATTTGTGAATATGGCAGTGTGACAAAAACCATTCAAGAGTCGGGTCTGTTTGCGGCTTGCCGAGAACCATTCGCGTTATCCTCTGTACGTTAAATGCAGCCTTTCAAAACGGATAGGCTCCCTTTTGAGACAGCGTGCTTAAAAATCCTATCTTGACCTATTAACTTCCTGAGAACACGGTAAGTTAATATGGAGTAGATTATAATAAATGAGAAAATAATGCATTGATCTTAACCACTATCATCAAGCAGATATTGTTTTTAACACAATTAGTGCATTAAGTCTCGTTTTACGCAGTCAGCATAATAAACCTATTTGCTAATTGCTAGTTGAATTATGAGAATGTACTCTTTTAGTTTCTGTCATCTTTAGGGGGAAAATAAATGGAAGCGAGAGTTAAGTGGGTTGAAGATTTATCTTTTGTCGGCGAATCTTCATCTGGCCATCAAATTATGATGGATGGGAATTCAGGAGATAAAGCCCCAAGCCCAATGGAAATGGTATTAATTGCTGCGGGTGGATGTAGCGCTATTGATGTTGTAAGCATTTTACGAAAAGGTCGCCACCAAGTGACTGATTGTGAAGTAAAATTAACATCAGAACGACGCGAAGAAGCTCCTCGTTTATTTACTGATATCAATTTACATTTTATTGTTTCAGGTAAGGAATTAACGGATAAAATCGTAGAACGAGCTGTTCAATTATCTGCAGAAAAATATTGTTCTGTTTCTTTAATGTTAGGAAAAGCAGCCAATATCACACATTCATTTGAAATAAAAAACGCTGACTAATTTTGATATTTTAAAATAAAGTTTAATTTGAAAAATAATATCCCTTAATTAATGGGATATTATTTTTATAGAGATAATTTTTATTTTGGTTAACTTATCTTTTCGCCATTTAATAATTTTTTGACTAATGGCGCCATAATTAATTCCATCGCTAATCCTAATTTCCCTCCCGGTACAACAATTGTGTTTATTGTCGACATAAATGAGCCATGCAGCATCGCAAGTAAATAGGGAAAATCAATATCGGTTAAACCTCGAAAACGAATAACAATAAAGCTTTCATCAAGAGTGGGAATTGCTTTGGCAGAAAAAGGGTTTGAAGTATCAACAGTTGGGACTCGTTGGAAATTAATGTGAGTGCGCGAGAATTGAGGAATAATGTAGCTAATATAATCATCCATTGAGCGTACAACCGAATCTCTTACCGCTTCTTGTGAGTGTCCCCTTTCAGTGGTGTCTCTAATAAGCTTTTGTATCCACTCTAGGTTTACGATAGGAACAACTCCGACTAATAAATCAACATGTTGAGCTACATTATGTTCGTTAGTAACAACGCCACCATGTAATCCTTCATAAAAGAGAACATCAGTATTATTGGCTAAGGGTTCCCAAGGGGTAAATGTTCCTGGTAATTGATTGTAAGGTGTTGCTTCATCATAAGAGTGTAGATATTTGCGGGATTGACCTTGTCCTGTATCACTATATTGACTTAATGTCTTGCTCAGTAGGCTAAAATCATTTGCTTCAGGGCCAAAATAACTGATATGTCTACCTTGTTCTCTCGCTTTCCTTATCGCCATATCCATTTCGGGACGGGTATAGCGATGGAAACTATCTCCATCAATTAATGCGGCATTTGCATTGAGTTGTTGGAATATTTTACGAAAAGCTTGGCTTGTTGTGGTAGTTCCTGCACCACTTGAGCCAGTCACTGCGATGATAGGGTGCTTGATTGACATAGGTTATCCTTTTGCTAAATAAGGTTGGCCCTTATTGATGGCGATGCATTGCTTGCTTTGAATAACTAACCAGAGCGAAACTGCGATGCTGGCATAATATTAACGCTCTCATGAAGTTCAGACCAAACCAACACAGCTTCACCCGATTTAAGTTGTTTTTTTACGTCGGCGACTTTTTGTTCAAGCGTTTTCTCTTGGATACCATAATCAGTGCCTTCTCGTAAAACAAAACTTTCAATAAGATTATCAAGTGTCTCTGCTGAAAGCTCATTCCAAGGAATTATCATTGAGTTTTCTCCAAATAAGCGGATAACCAGTCAGGTATTCGGCTTTCAAGCCACATCACAGGTTTTGAGAGTTTTCCACCAACAAATCCCACATGACCACCAAATTCTGTAAGTTGATATTCAATGTTGTTGGGGAGTGTTCTGACATCAGGAATAACATCCGCAGACATAAATGGATCATCTTTAGCATGAATGATAAGTGTAGTTTTCTTTATTTTATTTAATAAAGGTAATGCACTGCATTGGCGATAATAATCTAACGCATCTTTAAATCCGTGAATTTTAGATGTAATAAGATCGTCAAACTGGCGTAGTTTTTTGATGGATTTTATCGTTAATAAGCTGATTGGTAAGGATTCTGGATAACGAATAAGTTTTCGTGTTGCGTTATTTTTGAGTTCTTTTAACAGATACCATTGATAAAAACGAGAAAAGCCATGTTCAATTTTTGTTGAGCAAGGTTCTAGCATTAATGGTGCAGAGACAATAACGGCTGCATCTACAACGGCATTTTCGCCACTTTCTGCAAGATAATAGGCAAGCATATTTCCACCAAGAGAATAGCCAACCGCGGCTGTTGGTTGTTCACCAAATTCCTTTTTCAACCAATTTAAGAAGTAGCGAGCATCTTCCGTTTCACCTGAGTGATAAATACGGTTTTGTCTATTGGGTTCACCACTACATCCTCTAAAGTGCATCACAACGCCTAGCCAGCCTCTCTCTTTTGCTGCGGTTAACATGCCGTGAGCATAAGGACTACTAAATCCACCTTCTAAGCCATGAAAGATGACTAAGCGCGGTTTATTGAGTGCTGTTGTCGGATCTTCACTCCACGCTAAATCAACAAAATCGTTATCTGGAAGATTGAGTCGTTGCCAATGTGGCGTCAGTTGTGGCGTCCTACGTATAATTCTTGGTAAGAGTGTCTGTAAATGTGGATTTTTAGCCCAACGCATTGGATTAAAGTATTGAGACATATTTTCCGTCTATCAAAATGAATTAACACTTGTTTGCTAAATAACATACTGCTATTTTCGGTGAAAATAAAACGCCTGTCACATTTTTGAGCCTTTATCATGACAATTAGCCTTATTTTTTCCTTAACTATTTTCCTGTTTATTGCCGCGATAACACCTGGACCAAACAACTTACTGCTTACCTCATCAGGGGCAAATGTAGGTTTTAAAGGCTCGTTAAAACTAATGGCTGGCATTATGCTAGGTATGCAATGTGTTTTATTGAGCTCTGCATTTGGTGTTGCCACTTTATTGATAATTTATCCTGCTCTGCATGTCGGATTGAAGATAGTTGGGAGTGCGTATTTGCTTTGGCTTGCTTGGAAAACCGCAGCATCATCTTATCAGCGTTTAGATATTCCAGCAAAAACCTCGCAGGCAGTAAGTTGGTTTCAGGGTGGATTATTGCAATTTCTAAATCCAAAAGCGTGGATGATGGGATTAGGTGCAGTAGGAAGCTTCAGTTTATCGGGAGATGCTTATTTTAGCTCGGTTATTACTATTAGTATTGTTATGGTCATTGTTAATTTCGTTGCGGGTATTGTTTGGATATTAGGTGGAACATTTATTAGTCTATTTTTACAAAGCCGACGTGCTTGGTTTATTTTCAATATCTCAATGGGATTATTAACGGCGCTCTGTGTACCGTTGATCTGGATAGAATAAGTTAATAAAATAATTTAAAATCAATAACTAATAAATATTTTTTGATGTAAATGATGTTTGTTTAAGATTGGTCGAAATGATATCTTTTAATATGTATTAAAAAAAGAGTATTTCTCTATAAAAAGAGCGATCTACGATCGCCCACCGACACAATTATTCATGTTAAAATACTACTTTATATAAACAGATGACTCATTTTTAGTCGCCATACAGATCTTATTATTTAACGACTTGATTTTTTATTTTTCATTCTTTACATCATTAAAATGAAAAAATAATTATTTTATAGAGAATTATTTATTCTTTTTTTGTGGTTTTCTTTTAAAATAATTTATATTACGTTTACGTTTTTGAATTGTTGTTAACTTAATGAAACTATTTGAAAATAATAAATCATTAAGTGTAAATAGAATAAGCCTATATCGTCCTATTGACCTAAAAGAATAAATTATTATTTAAAACAAAGAGGAAAGTAAATTAAGTATTATAAAAGCTGGGTTCGATAAACATAGATTGGATTGAAAAGATAATTATAAAACTATTATAAAAATAAGTATTCTAATAATAAGGCAATTTCCCCTATACTTTATGATTGTTTATTTTCTATTTTTAATTGATTTTATTCTAAAAATTTCATTTTTTAGGTAGTAAACGCTGTACTAAGAACTATTCCAGATATAACTATATAGAACTCGAAGTGGATATTGTCATTATGCCAACATTAACAAAAATTGCCTGGATAAAGCCAGGTATGGCTACAAATCAGCGCAAAATAGCGGACTATATTTTAGACAATCCGGAAAAAACAGTGACTCTTTCATCACAACAACTTGCTCAAATTATGGGGGTGAGTCAATCGGCAATTGTTAAATTTAGCCAAAAAATAGGATTTAAAGGTTTTCCTTCTTTGAAACTTGCAATCAGTGAAGATCTTGGCAGGAAAAATGCGAACTCAGGAACCAACCCTAATATATTACATAACCAAATAGACGCTGATGATAGCTTAGTTGTTATTGCACAGAAACTCGCTCAAGAGAAAAGTAATTCAATTTATGATACGACTCGTCAAATTAATTACCTTCATTTTGAAAAAGTCGTTCAGCTTATTGATGAAGCACAACGTGTTCAAATTATCGGTATTGGTGGCTCAGGGTTAGTTGCGAGAGATCTAAGTTATAAATTGCAAAAAATAGGAATAACAACGCTGATTGAAACAGATCATCATGTACAAATATCTGTTGCCCAAATGTTAAGTCCAAAGGATTTACAGATTGTAATTTCTTATAGCGGTAAAAGGAAAGACATGTTAGTTGCAGCCTCTGTGGCTAAAAAACAGGGGGCCAAAATCATTGCTATTACAGGAGAAAAACATTCACCATTGGGCCAAATTTCTGACTATATATTAGAAACAATTGCGGATGAGGGAGAGTGGCGAAGCGCTTCAATCTCTTCACGTACAGCACAAAATACGATCACTGATCTTATTTTTATGGCGTTATTAAAGAAACGAGATGAATGTGCGAAGACATTAGTACTAAGTTCACAGGCATTAATTAATAGTCTTGATAATTAAAAAATTTGAACTGATTCAAAAAACTAATATTTAAAGATGGGTATTTACACTTATCACTAAAGTTATTCTCTTAACGGCCGAAACGATAGTTATTTAGGCAGTCTTTTTTTGTTGAGATGTTTTAATTTCAATATCGAGGAGAGTAACTGATGCGTAACAATCAACCGGTGACACAGCGAGAATACCCGGTATCTGAAAACGCAACACTGATGTCGACGACAGATCTTGATGGCAATATTATTTATGCCAACGAGGACTTTATTGAAGTCAGTGGATTTTCAATGGAAGAGCTTGTGGGGCAACCCCATAATATTGTCCGACATCCAGATATACCTTCAGCAGTCTTTAAGGATATGTGGCAAACGTTAAAGCAAGGAGAAGTTTGGACTGGGATCGTGAAAAATCGACGTAAAAATGGGGATTATTATTGGGTAAGAGCAAATATCACCCCAATTATACGTCAGGGTAAAATTCAAAGTTTTATGTCGGTAAGGACTTCAGTAAAAAAAGAGGAAACCGCACAGGCTTCAGCACTTTACGCTGCATTTAATCAAGGTAAGTATCCTTCACATATGTTTTTAAAAGGCGCTTTTGTGTATAAAGGATGGCAACGTTGGCGCTCATGGAATCAAACCATTTCATTAAAAAAACGACTCCGTCTTTTTATCCTATTACCTCTACCTTTCATGTTGTTAAGTGCATGGTTTGCTGGTTTATCGGGTTATGCTCTTTTTATGCATATTATGATTTTGCTGGTATTACTGATGGCAAATGAGCGTATTCTCTATTTTCAGCTTGTTAAGCCAATTAGACTACTTAATGAACAAGCAAATCGTGTTGCAACTGGCGATGAACATAACGTTACATATATAAACCGCATTGATGAAGTGGGTATGACACAGCGTTCAGTTAATCAATTAGGGCGTATGTTCCGTTGGTTAGTCAGTGATGTGAGTCATCAAATTCATCAAGTCGATATCTCTTGTGATCAATTAGCCGCAGGTAATCGCGATCTGTATGTGAGAACGGAGCAAACCGCTAGTAATGTTGAAGCAACTGCCTCAACAATGAATGAGTTAACAACAGCGGTAAGTAGTAATAGTGAAACGGCAGGGCAGGCAAACAGTCTTTCTAATATCACTTGTGAAGCTGCGATAAAAGGAGGTAGTGCAATGGATAGTATCGTTAATACAATGAATGATATTGCGAAAAGCTCTGATCGCATTAGTAATATCATTGGTGTTATTGATAGCATTGCCTTCCAAACTAATATCCTTGCACTTAATGCATCCGTAGAAGCGGCCAGAGCCGGCGAACAAGGTCGAGGCTTCTCCGTCGTTGCGACCGAAGTCAGGGAGCTGGCACAGCGTAGTGCAGAAGCGGCTAAAGAGATCAAAGCCTTGATCAGTGCCTCAAGTAGCAATATCAAAGTCGGTTCAAAGCAAGTCAATGAAACAGTCGGAACTATGGAAGATATAGTGGTGCATGTTAAAAACGTGACTGATTTAATTGGTGAAATTAGTCTTGCCTCATCAGAGCAGAGTGCGGGGTTAAAAGAGCTTGGTCGCGCGGTTGAAAAATTAGAATCGATTACGCATGAAAATGCAAATTATGTTTCCAAAGCCTCAATGATTTCAGGTGAAATGAAAGTACAAACTAACTACTTAGTTAGTGCAATCAATGTATTTCATTAATTTGTCATGAGTTAAAAAATAAAAGACACCCACTAAAATAGGTGTCTTTGTGTTTATCTAAATCGTGTTTTTGTCATGATCAAATTAATGGATTAAAAACTTGTCCAATCATCATCTTCATCATCATTTACAGTCGCTGTTCCTTTTGCCGATTTTCTCTCTTTCGCTTCATCTTTGACTGTATTTTTTATCTCCTCATGTTTTGTCTGTAGTGATTTTTCAGATGAGAACTGTTTTTCTATTGCTTTGTGCTGTGCCTTTTTGTTATTGAACTGTTCACTTTCCGCTGTTTTAAACTGTTCAACGATTTGTTCAAGATTACCTGCTTCTTCAGTCAATAAACTGGCAACAGCGGAAGATTGTTCAACCATCGTTGCATTTTGCTGTGTTGCTTTATCCATTTCAGTGACTGCAAGAGAGACTTGAGTGATACCTCGAGTTTGTTCTTCTGACGCAGATAAAATTTCAGTCATTGAGTCTTCAACATGTTTTACAGATGTCAATATTTCACCCATAGAAATGCTAACTTGTTCAACGAGATCATTACCATGACGAACACGGCTAATAGAGGCATCAATCAATTCTTTAATTTCTTTCGCTGCTTCAGCACTACGCTGTGCTAACTCCCTCACTTCCGTCGCCACCACAGAAAAACCACGCCCTTGTTCGCCTGCTCTAGCTGCTTCAACGGCTGCGTTTAAGGAGAGAATATTGGTTTGGAACGCAATGCTATTGATAACGGCAGTGATTTCACCAATTTTTTGTGAGCTATCGGCTATATCAGTCATCGTTTTCACCATTCTATTGGTGACATCGCCCCCTTTGCTGGCAATATTGGAGGTCTGGCTGATAAGGTGTGAAACTTCACGAGCACTTTCTGTATTGTTTCTCACTGTTGCTGTGAGTTGTTCCATACTTGATGCAGTTTCCTCTAAGGCACTCGCTTGTTCTTCAGTACGACAAGAGAGGTCAGTATTTCCTGCTGATAATTCTTGAACGCCTGTATAAATATGATGACTTGTTCCTCGGATCGCATTCACAATTAATGACAGTTCGGTACGCATATATTGAATACCTGTAATTAATTGGTCGATTTCATTATTTCCTTTTGCGGTGATATCTTTATTTTCTAATAAATTTCCTTGTGAAATTTCCGACATATAACCGACAATTTGATTGATACGTAAAACAATATTTCGGCGTATCCAAACTACAACAAGAATAGTGAAAAGAATAAAAATAAACATAAAGACAAAAGCTAAGACCAAGGTACGTTCATAATTACCTTGAGCGGCTTTTATTGCGTGAGTAACAACGTTATCACTGAGATAATCTGTTGCTTCATAAAGGGATTGAGTAAAGCGTTCATTGGTATTATGTGCATAAATAGATTGAAAACCGTAGTAATCGCGGATCTCTAGACATGATGCAAGTTGATCAAGGTCGTAAAGCACACGATTAAAGAGTTTTTTCATACTCTCTATTTTTTCGGGAGCAAAATTTGCTTTTTCGGTAGCTGTAAAATATTCGGTAATAATACGTATAACTTCTTGTTTTCTTTGTGGATAAGAGGAAAGGAAATCAGAGGTTTTATTTTCTGCTATATCGGGTGTGAGATGAGCTTCAAACATAACATTTAGCATATCTTCACGTAATTTATTTAACTCGGCATAACCATAATCCATCGTTTGTATCTGTTCAAAACCATTCGCTAATTGTGAGAGCCGTTTGTTTGTTAAACTCGCATCACGGATACTCATTGCACCTGAAAAAAGTTGAATAGCGCAAAACAGTATTAAGATAAACATTAAGCCATTAGATATTTTTATTCGTTTCAGCATAGCCTTACCTATTTAATTGGTTTATAGGACACACAGCAAGGAGCGATAACTATTTATCAATTAAACTTATTCGGCTTGATATTTAAAAACTTTACCTTTTCTACTCAGTTTGATAGTAAAGACAACTTATATTTCTTTTTTTAGCTTTAATTGTCAGCTAATGGCTAAAATTTTCTAATGATTAATAGAAAAAACCATAAGTATATTACCTTACTTATTTTTTGTGTTAATTACTAATATGTAAATCTTAATAATGCATTGTTTAATATTAAAACGATAATAAGCAGTATTTTGTTTTTATTTATTTTTTTATCTTATGATAAGTAAAATAAAATTTTCTATTTCATAAATGCTCTTAATCTTTCTTAAAAAAATTCTTTATTTTGTATGAAAAACGATCTTTTTTGGGTGTTTATGTACGACAGAAACAGAAATACTCCCAGAAAAATCACTGGGAGTAGGGTAGGTAGAGGTTTTGTTATATGTTCTGGACTATTTTCTACACAGAGCTCTCACACGATGTTGTGTGAGAAATATCATTAAAAGCTTTCCCAATTATCATCTGTTTCATGATTATTGGTTTTTATTGTTGGTGTTTTTAGTGTTTCAGTGTCTTGTGATTTAGCTGATAATGTAGGCAATATAGCTTTAACGGGTGTGACTTTTTCATGCTCAACTTTAAATGTATTCACAATAGTATCCAACATACTTGCTTGTTCACTTAATGTGGCAGAAGCTGCTGTTGACTGTTCAACCATCGCTGCATTTTGCTGAGTTGCTTTATCCATCTCATTAACAGCAAGACTGATTTGTGTGATACCACGCGTTTGCTCTTCTGATGCCGATAAAATTTCTTTCATCGAACCCGAGACATGATTAACCGATGTCACAATCTCGCCCATTGATAAACTAACTTGTTCGACGAGATCGTTACCTTGTCTAACACGTAATATCGTCGATTCAATAAGCTCTTTAATTTCTTTCGCTGCTTCTGCACTACGCTGTGCTAAATTGCGGACTTCACTTGCCACTACAGAGAAACCTCGGCCTTGTTCGCCGGCTCTGGCTGCTTCAACGGCAGCGTTAAGGGCTAAGATATTTGTTTGGAATGCAATATCATCAATAACAGCCGTAATTTCACCAATCTTTTGTGAGCGATCGGCAATATCTGTCATTGTCATAACCATCTTATTACTGTGTTCGCCACCTTGAACGGCGATATCTGCAGTACTCATCACCAACTCTGTGACTTCACGAGCGCTCTCTGTGTTATTGCGAATGGTTGCGGTCATCTGCTCCATGCTAGACGCCGTTTCTTCTAGTGCGCTAGCTTGTTCTTCAGTTCGGCTCGATAAGTCATTATTACCTGCAGCAATCTCTTGTACACCTGTATAAATAGCCGCACTACTATTTCGGATGGAGCTTACCATCTCTTTTAATTGTGCGCGCATTTGCTGTAATCCCAGCATTAGCTGGTCTATTTCAGTATTACCTGAAATGTCACCGTCCACACGACTGACTAAATCACCTTTAGCAATTGTCTCTTGATAGGTGATCATTTGATTAATACGAGCAATGATGTATTTACGTATCCAAATAAGCACTAATGTGGTGAAAATAAGGAAAATCCCCATAAAGGTAGACGCTATCCACAGCATGCTGTAGTAGTTCTTTTCCGCTTCGGTCACTGACGGATTAACCACTTCATCTGTAATAAAGTCTGTGGCTTCATACAGTGAGTTAGTAAAGTTAGTATTCGCTGGGCTTTTTAAGATCAATCGAACAGCATTAGTATTTCGTTCATTTAAATATTGTGCCAATAAATCAAGATCAGCTCGGCTCTTTTGATAAAGCTGTTTGATCTGTGCCATACGTTGCTGATCGAAACCTGTTTGAGCAGATAACTCAACATACTCATTCATCAAAGCATCAACTTGCGCTTTACGTGCTGGCATGGTTTGCATAAATGCGGTGATGTTTGCTTCTTCTGCTTGAGGGTTTGATATATAGCTAAATGCTTGTGCAATAATATCTGTACGCAATGTATTCAACTCCGCATAGGTATTATCCATTGTGCGTAGTTGGTCGAAACTGTATGAAATTTGCTTGAGTTTATTTTGAGTTTGGTAGGCATCGTGAATGCTCTGTATTCCAGAAATGATCTGAATAATACAAAACAGAGTCAGGACACACATTAAACCTTGAGAGATTTTAATTCGTTTTAACATAACCCTACCTATTAGCTTTGTCTTTTCGTTGGTAAGTGGGAGGTCCACTTAGCAGAATGATTAATTCGGCTGGAATGTTAAAAACTTTAGCGTGAAAGAATTTATTTCCTTTACTTAATATAAATAGGTAAAAAATAAACGTTAGATGGTTATTTTTATTGGGTTATTACTAGATAGGGTGAGATTATGTTTTGTGTAAATAGTGCTATTGTAAAATGATATAAATCCCCTAAGCGAAATGAATTGTATAAATTTTAAGAATGAATTGAAGGGTAAAAATAAAGGAACGATTTTAAGTGAAATAGTTCCTTTATTAATGAATTGCGTTGTATTACTGGGCTTCAAATGCGTTTGTCATTTCTTCCAGCGTTTCTTGTAATTCCATCCACTCCATTTCAACTTCTTCAAGTGCTGACTTTGCGATACCTTGTCGGCTTAAACAATCTGAAAGCTCATTTTTACGGCTGATATCGTAAATGCCACTGTCAGAAAGTGCTGTTTCAATGAGGGTAAGCTCTTGGCTGAGTTTATCCATTTTACTTTCTAAGGTAGTCAGTTTTTTACGTAGCGGTTGAGTTTGTTGTCTAAACTCGGCTTCTTTACGTTTTTGTTCTTTTTTGTCTTGCGCACTTAAATTGGCGGTTGCCGTAGCATTGCCATTCTCTTGTTGGCTCTTATTTGCCTGTGTCTCTTGACGATTTTGATCAACTAACCATTGTTGGTAATCATCAAGATCGCCATCGAATGATTCAACTTGACCATCGTGAACAAGATAGAGGTCGTCAGTGGTTGAACGTAATAAATGCCTATCATGCGATACGACTACAATTGCCCCTTCAAAGCTAATTAAAGCTTGGGTCAGTGCTTGGCGCATATCTAAATCAAGGTGGTTTGTTGGCTCATCCATTAATAGCAAATTAGGGCGTTGCCAAACTAAAAGTGATAAGACCAAACGTGCCTTTTCACCACCAGAAAATTGACCACAAGCATCAGTGACTTTATCGCCATGGAAACCAAATCCCCCCAAGTAATCACGTAATTTTTGTTCCGTTTCTTTGGGCGCTAAACGAGTTAAATGTTGTAGTGCCGATTCATCAGAGCGTAAAAACTCTAATTGATGCTGGGCAAAATAACCAAGCTTTATACCTTTAGAAAGAGCCAATTTCCCTTGTAATGGTTGAATTTCACCTGCAAGTAATTTAATCAGTGTTGATTTACCTGCACCATTGCGCCCTAATAATCCAATACGTGAGCCAGGAACTAAATTGAGTTTGATGTCATTAAGAATAACTTTTTCACCATAACCCGCGCTGACTTTCTCCATTGATAAAAGTGGATTAGGTAAACTTTCGGGTTGGCGGAAACTAAATTGGAATGGGTTATCTGAATGTGCAGGAGCGACTCGTTCCATTCGTTCAAGCATTTTGACACGGCTTTGGGCCTGTTTTGCTTTTGTCGCTTTTGCTTTAAATCTATCTATAAAACTCTGTAAATGTGCAATTTTGGCTTGTTGATTTTCAAACAAAGCTTGTTGTTGTGCGAGTTTGGTTGCACGTTGCATTTCAAACGAAGAGTAGTTACCCGAATATTCAAAGATTTTTTCTTGCTCAATATGTAATATTTTATCCACGATAGGATCAAGAAAATCACGGTCATGGGAAATTAAAATAAGTGTGCCTGTGTAGCTTTTCAGCCATTTTTCTAGCCAAATAACAGCATCTAAATCTAAGTGGTTGGTGGGTTCATCGAGTAGTAGTAAATCAGATCGACAAATCAGCGCTTGTGCTAAGTTTAAACGCATTCTCCAGCCACCTGAAAATGATTTTACAGGTTCACTAAGCTGCTGTTGGCTGAAACCTAAACCATTTAGTAAGGTCGCTGCACGAGATTGTATTGTCCATGCGTTTATTGCATCTAATTGCCCATGTATTAGTGCAATGGCGTGGCCATCATTTATCTCGTTAGCTTTTTGTAATCGTTGCTCTAACTGGCGATATTCTCTATCACCATCAATAACATAATCAATAGCCGGTACATCAAGTGCCGGTGTTTCTTGGTTAACCCATGCCATTGACCATGTACTAGGATAGGTGACATTGCCTGCTTCTGCTTGAAGTTCACCTTTTAATAAAGAGAGCAATGTGGTTTTACCACAACCATTTTTGCCGACTAGACCAATTTTTTGCCCTGGATTAATGGTTGCACTGGCATTATCCAGTAACACTCTGACGCCACGGCGAATTTGCAAAGAAGAAAAAACAATCATAAATATCGTCTATTAAGAGTATGTAAATTAATATATAGAGTAAGTTGTTCGTAACAGTTGGTCACAATGCGTGCATGGTAACGGAAAAAACAGTTTCTGACACGTTTTGTAAGGAGGAATGATGTCAAACGCATCAAATGTATTACTGGTGTATGTTCATCCCGAGCCGCGCCAATCAGTCGCCAATAAAGCGTTATTAAAAGCGGTAAGGGATTTAGAGAATATAACTATCCATGATTTATATGCTACTTATCCTGATTTTTTTATTGATATACACCATGAACAATCCTTGTTGTGTAAGCATCAAGTGATCGTTTTTCAATTTCCATTGCAAACATATAGTTGCCCTGCGTTATTAAAAGAATGGCAAGACAGAGTGTTAACACGTCCATTTGCGAATGAAAGTGGACGGTCACATTTAAAAGGGAAAGCATTCCGCTGTGTTGTGACCACCGGTGAACCTGAATATGCTTACCAACATAATGGAAAAAATCACTATACACTCACAGAACTATTACGTCCCTTGGAATTAATGGCAGAAATGTGTGGTATGCGCTGGCTACCACCCATGATTGTGTATTCAGCAAGACAACAATCTAAAACAACACTGACCCATATTGGTGAAGCTTATCGTCATTGGTTAAGTGCGCCACTTGAAGGGGAGCAAGCTTAATGGAAGATAATTGGATGATTAAGGCGGTGCTCTTTTTCCTGTGTGCTGCTGTCGTTATGGTACCTATTGCTCAACGTCTTAAAATTGGTGCAGTACTCGGTTATTTGATTGCTGGGATTGTCATTGGACCTTGGGGATTCGGACTGTTTAAAGATGTTGATGATATCTTGCATTTTTCTGAGCTAGGTGTGGTCTTTTTAATGTTCCTTATTGGTTTGGAATTAAATCCAGCTAAGTTATGGGAATTGAGACGTGCTATTTTTGGTGTTGGTTCAATGCAAGTGGTATTAACCGCTTCTATTTTTTCAGGGCTCATTCTCGTTTTTACTTCTTTTTCATGGCAGGCTGCTGTTATTGGTGGATTAGGTATTGCGATGTCTTCTACGGCGATGGCATTGCAACTTATGAATGAGAAAGGAATGAACCATAATGAAGGCGGGCAATTAGGTTTTGCTGTTTTACTTTTCCAAGATATGGCGGTTATTCCTATCCTTGCCGTTATTCCTTTGTTAGCCGGAGAAACGGCAAGCAGCGATTGGTATCGAATTGGGTTGAAAGTAGCTGCTTTTGCTGGATTGCTGATTTGTGGGCGTTATTTATTACGTCCACTCTTACGCTTAGTTGTGAAATCTGGAGTAAGGGAAGTTTTTACTGCGGCTGCGCTACTTGTTGTATTAGGTGCTGCTATCTTTATGGAAACCCTAGGTTTTTCTATGGCAATGGGAACCTTTATTGCAGGGGTGTTATTGGCAGATTCAGAATATCGACATGAATTAGAGATCTCTATTGAACCTTTTAAAGGTCTTCTATTAGGACTCTTTTTTATCTCTGTCGGTATGTCTTTAGATATCGGTATTTTATGGCGTTATCTTCCACAAGTATTATTAGGTGTCTTAGTGCTGGTTATTGTGAAAGCATTGATACTTTATAGTATTGCTTGGTTAGCCAGATTACGTTTTTCTACGCGCTTACAATTTTCAGCTGTATTAAGCCAAGGTGGGGAATTTGCGTTTGTTGTTTTCTCGACATCTATGGCAATGGGTGTATTAGAAAGTCAGCAAATGGCATTATTGTTGGTTGTTGTCACGCTTTCTATGATGACAACGCCACTTGTGATGCAAATGACAGACGCTGTATTATCTCGCCGTTATAATGAGCCTAAAACAGACGAACAGCCTTTTGTTGAAAACAATCATCCAGAAGTTATTCTTGTTGGTTTTGGTCGAATGGGACAGGTTGTAGGACGCTTATTAATGGCGAACAAGGTTAATGTCACGGTATTAGAGCATGATGTCGGAAGCATAAGCACCATGCGTAAATACGGCTATAAAGTTTATTACGGTGATGCAACCGATCTCAATCTATTGCGTGCAGCGGGTGCGGAACACGCAAAAACGATTGTAATCACTAGTAATGAACCTGAAGCGACGATGGAAATTGTTCATCTCTGTCAGCGACACTTCCCTAATTTGCATATTATTTCCAGAGCGAGGGGACGTGTTGAGGCTCATGAATTGCTTAAAGCAGGTGTAACAGATTTTAGCAGAGAAACATTTTCTAGTGCTTTAGAGTTAGGGCGTAAGACATTAATTGAATTAGGTATGCATCCTCACCAAGCTTATCGAGCACAACAGCATTTTCGTCGTTTGGATATGCAATTACTTAGAAAGTTGGTGGATGAATCACCTGAAGAAGTTTCCAATGTTTCTCGTGTAAAAGAAGCAAGGCGAGAGCTTGAAGAACTTTTTAGTGAAGAAATTCGTCAAGAGCATCACCAACCGGATATTTGGGATGAGTCTTTAACAGAGGATATTCCTCAAATAAGTAAAGAAAAAAGATCTATTGATAAACAGGAGAACTGACCCCATGTCTGCAACCCGTAAACGCTTTATTGCAGGAGCTGTGTGCCCACACTGTCAAGCTCAAGATACACTTAAAATGTGGCGTGAAGATAAAGTGGATATTGTGGAATGTGCGAAATGTGGCCATCAACAACGGCAAACAGAGGGTGAAGTTAACTCACTTGTTCGTAAAAATGAACAAGTCATTGGGATCTTTACACCACAATAATTATAGGTTTTTTGATATAACCCGATACAGAAGATTTATTTTTCGTTACAATCGGGAAAATTTTGCCCACGGGTATGTAGGAGATGTCATGAAAGTAGCAAACGACTTGGTAGTTAGTCTGGCTTATCAAGTAAGATCAGAAGACGGTGTTTTAGTTGATGAGTCCACGGTGAGCGCACCGTTAGACTATCTGCATGGCCGTGGTTCTTTAATTAGTGGTTTAGAAAATGCATTAACAGGTCGCGAAGTCGGTGAGAAATTCGACGTAGAAGTGGCTTCTGATGATGCATATGGTCAATATGACGAAAACTTAGTTCAACGCGTACCGAAAGATGTTTTTGTGGGCGTTGATGAGTTAGAAGTTGGTATGCGTTTTCTGGCTGATACCGACCAAGGTCCAGTACCAGTAGAAATTACAGGTATTGAAGGTGACGAAGTTATTGTTGATGGTAACCACATGTTAGCAGGTCAAAACCTGAAGTTTCATGTTGAAATCGTTGCAATTCGTGAAGCGACCGAAGAAGAATTAGCTCACGGTCACGTACATGGTGAAGAAGAGCACGAATGTTGTGGTGGCCACGGTCACGGTGAAGAAGGCGGATGCTGTGGCGGTGGTCACGGTCATGGTCATTCACACGGTGAAGAAGGTGGATGCTGTGGCGGCGGTCATGGTCACGGTCATGGCCACGGCAATGGCGGTTGTGGTTGTCAGCACTAATCTTTCTTTGAAAAGATCAAAAGGAGCGTTTAAGCGCTCCTTTTTTGTTTTCAGCTTTGATATTAACAGCGAACAACAACTCAATAGTGAGGTGGAGGTGTTTCATCCTCAGGTCTAGCAAGTATTGAGGTTTGAGAATTTTTTAGGCGCTCAGAAACAATTTTTAAAGCTTCTTTAAAGCGGCTGATTTCAATTTGTTGCTGTGTGACCACCTGATTTAATTCTTCAATAGTCGCATCTTGGAAAGCAACTTTGCTTTCTAATTGAATGAGCAATCGCTCTACTTCCTTAATATCCATTGTGTTTTTCCTCCTTTAAAATGTCCTATTACGACGACTATGACTAACAAACTTGCGAAATTTAATCTTATTTACTGATATATACACAGGAAGACATAAATCTGGTTTGAGATAAAAGACTATTTTGCTAATGTGGTAGCACTCAGTGCTGACAAAAATCCTAACATTAACTGTTAAGAGTGTCGGCAAAATTTTTTAAATTCATATAAAATTGCTACCCGTAGATGAGGTTTATACTCTGAATATTCGAGGTGCGACTAGGCGACAAGTGAATAAGTCACTAAGAACATACATCGTATGTGACTCGTGCAAATAAACTCAGTCAACAACTCGACAACTTGAAGTATGACGAGTACATACCGCAACGACAGCAAGAAGTGATGCAAAACGTTTTAGTGAAGGTCTATGATGATCGTTTGCAAAACGTAGCGACTCACTAACATATACTGGAGAATGGGATGAAATCTTTATTAAAAACGACGTTGTTGGCAACCAGTTTAGCTTTCGCATTCAGTGCACCGCATGCATTCGCTGAAGAAGCAGCTAAAGTGCCAACACTAAATAGCGCATTTAAAACTCAAAATGAGCAAAATGCCTATGCGTTAGGGGCGTCGATGGGTCGCTATATGGAAGCTGCATTACAAGAACAAAAAAATATTGGTATTACTTTAGATTCTAAACAACTGTTAGCAGGTGTTCAGGATGCATTTAATAGTAAATCAAAATTATCAGATGCTGAAATTGAATTAACATTAGCGGCTTTTGAAGATCAAGTCCGTACTGCAGCAACGGCAAAAATGGAAAAAGAAGCGACTGAAAACAAAGCTGCTGGTGATAAATTCCGCACAGAATTTGCTGCTGAAAAAGGTGTGGTAAAAACAAAATCCGGTTTACTGTATTTAGTTGAAAATCCAGGTAAAGGAAAAACACCAACAGATGCTGACCGTGTTACTGTAAACTACAAGGGTATGCTGATTGATGGTAAACAATTTGATAGCTCTTATGAGCGTAAAGAACCTCTGACAATTAGCCTGAAAAGCGTTATTCCTGGTTGGACTGAAGGTATGAAATACATTAAAGAAGGCGGTAAAATCAAATTAGTTATTCCACCTGAATTAGGTTATGGACAACGTGCAACTAGCGGTATTCCAGCTAACTCAACCTTAGTGTTTGAAATTGAATTACTGAGTGTTGAAAGCGACAAGTAATTTATTTATAAAGAAAAAATGCTGACATAAATGTCAGCATTTTTGTTTCTAATACATTATTTATTAACACATATAGTATTAATCGATTTTTTCTTCAATAATGGTTGTATTGTTTTTTTAAATACAAACAGCAAACCAATAATAATAGCCCCATTCCTACTAAGCTAAGTAGCGACATCTTATTGCCCAAGAAAATATAATCCATTAAGGTTGTCACTCTGGGTACTAAATAGAATAAGCTCGTGACATTAACTAAGTTACCGCCTGAGAGTAAGCGGTATAATAGCAAATGAGCTACCATTATCTAAGCCCCAACGAGAAAAGATAGCACCGCTATTCCATAATAAAACAAATAATGTCGTTGGACCGAATCTCGCCCAATATTGACGTAAATACATGATGATACACCTGTAAAATGAGCAGTAAGATAGCTTGATTATTTTTAGTCATGGTTGGCGATTGATAAAACATCAATAAATAAACGTAAATAACACATCAATTTAGTCTGTTGGTTAAATACGCGATTAAGCCGATTAAATAGATCAAGCGATGCAAGTTGCAACAATAACCGTTGTATTGACTACAACCTCTTTCATAGGTTGAGGTGGTGGAAAGAGAGTTTCAATAGGCATAGAAGCGACAGAAATTAATCCTATTATTGATGAAGTTTGCTGAGATTGGCATATCATCAGTATATTCATGGGATTAATCACTCGTTAAAATAACAATAAATTGGAATATAGGTAATCTATTCAATAGAGTCAATTTTTATCCTTCTCACGCCTAAAAAAGGAATTCTTCAAAAATAAAAAGAGGGGATGAGTACAAAATATGAAGAAAAATGAAAAAAGCTGTGACCTATCACAAAGCTCTTATTTTAAGTCACTTGACGTAGATCTTCTGACGATCTAACGTCAGAATCGTTCTTAATTCTGTTTTTATATTTAAATTTTTTCAATATTGAATTGATCCGCAATGACGAATCGTTATAAAAAATAGAACCTCAAGTCATTATCATAATTAAAGCCTTTAAGGATTATATAATCAAATGTCTAGCCCGTTATTTAATGGTGACAGCAGCGAGTTTGAAAAACTAGATAGCCGACCTTTTACTCAAACTGATCACGAAATATTGAAGTCCTATGAAGCAGCCGTGGATGGTTTGGCTATGCTCATTGGCAACCATTGCGAAATTGTATTGCACTCTCTGGAAGATTTGAAATGTTCAGCGGTTAAAATCGCCAATGGAGAACACACGGGTCGTAAGATTGGCTCTCCAATTACCGATTTGGCATTACAAATGTTACATGATATTACAGATGAAGATTCAAGTTTTTCAAAGGCTTACTTTACTAGAGCGAAAAGTGGTGCATTGATGAAATCAATCACGATTGCTATTCGTAATCGTGAGCGTCGAGTCATTGGTTTATTGTGTATCAATATGAACCTTGATGTTCCATTCTCTGAAGTAATTAAAACCTTTATTCCTGAAGAAACACATGAAGTTGCATCTGATGTTAACTTTGCCTCATCAGTTGATGATTTAGTGGCTCAAACATTAGAGTTCACGATTGAAGAAGTAAATAATGATCGTGAAGTCGCGAATAATGCCAAGAATAAGCAAGTTGTGTTAAATCTTTATGAGAAAGGTATTTTTGATATTAAAGATGCCATTAATCAGGTTGCAGACCGCTTAAATATTTCAAAACATACTGTGTATCTTTATATTCGCCAATTTAAAAATGGAGAATAAGGCAACATTATGAGTTCCTTGACATATTGTTTAGTGGTTACGGGGCCTCATTACGGAACTGAACAAGCTTCAAGTGCCTATTTATTCGCAAATGCCCTTATTGAAAAAGGGCATCAAATTGCACAAATTTTCTTCTATCGAGAAGGTGTTGTGAATGCTAATAAATTGGTATCGCCTGCAAATGATGAATTTGATCTTCCTAAAGCGTGGGTTGCGTTGGCGAAAAAACATCAAATCCCCTTACATGTTTGTGTTGCTGCGGCATTGCGTAGAGGAATTATTGATAAACAACAGGCCAAAGAACTGGAAATGATGAACGATAACATGGCACCTGAATTTGAGTTAAGTGGTTTGGGTTCACTGGCTCAAGCTATGTTGACTTGTTCTCGTGTGGTGCAATTTTAAATGAAGAAAATGAATTCAGTTGCCTTCCTTTTTACTCAAGCACCTCATGGTAATAGTGCGGGTCGAGAAGGTTTGGATGCTTTACTAGCAACCTCAGCCTTAACAGAAGATATTGGCGTTTTTTTTATCTCTGATGGTGTATTTCAACTCGTTGAAAATCAACAGCCTGAAGGGGTGTTATCCCGTCATCATGCAGCAACATTTAAAGTGCTACCCTTGTATGATGTGACAAACGTCTATATATCACTGAAAGACATGGTTCATCGTGGATTATCCTCTCAAACTTCTTTTGTCTTAGATGCACAGATGATATCCCAACAAGATATTGCTCAAAAATTGAGTGAATATGATGTGGTATTGCGCTTTTAATACAGAAGTTAGTCAGGAAGGTTGAACGGTTATGTTGTATACTTATTCCGTCTCTATTTATCAAAGTGATTTAGAGACTTTTTTATCTTTATTGACAAAAGAAGATGATGTTTTGTTAATACAAGATGGTGTACTGGCAGTTCTTGAAGAGAATCCCTTATTAAAATATTGTCTTCAACAGCAAATTTCAATTTACGCATTAATTGATGATGTTTTGGCTAGAGGCTTAAAAGATCAAGTATCTCATCATATTAAACTCATCAATTATGGTGATTTTGTCGATTTAACGGTAAAACACCCCCAACAAATTCATTGGGGAGCGTAGAATTGCTGTATAATTCTTGACACATGAGCCCGTCAGCAATAAAATTCTGCGTCCTCATGTTTTGTCTTGTTGACAAGACAGAGTTCAAATCCGTGTTTACGAAGCAAAAACCAGGAGCTTTTTTTAAATGGCAACTATTAATCAGCTGGTACGCAAATCTCGTAGCTCGAAAGTTGTTAAAAGCAACGTTCCAGCTCTGGAAGCTTGCCCGCAAAAACGTGGCGTATGTACTCGTGTATATACTACCACTCCAAAAAAACCAAACTCAGCACTGCGTAAAGTATGCCGTGTGCGTTTGACTAACGGTTTCGAAGTTTCTTCCTACATCGGTGGTGAAGGCCACAACTTGCAGGAGCACTCCGTAATCTTAATCCGTGGTGGTCGTGTTAAAGACTTACCAGGTGTGCGTTACCACACTGTTCGCGGCGCGCTGGACTGTTCTGGTGTTAAAGACCGTAAACAAGCTCGTTCTAAGTACGGTGTGAAGAAGCCAAAGGCTTAATGGTTCTCCGTTAAGTAAGGCCAAACATTTTTTCACCAATAATGTCAAAATAAACTCATTGAGTTTTGGACAACCCTGAATTTTAAACGGAGTATTTCCATGCCACGTCGTCGTGTAATTGGTCAACGTAAAATTCTGCCAGATCCTAAGTTCGGATCAGAACTGCTGGCTAAATTTGTAAACATTCTGATGGTAGACGGTAAAAAATCTACTGCAGAATCTATCGTATATAATGCGCTTGAGACCCTGGCTCAGCGTTCAGGCAAAACTGAACTGGAAGCGTTCGAAATCGCATTAGATAACGTACGCCCTACTGTGGAAGTTAAATCCCGCCGTGTTGGTGGTTCAACTTACCAAGTTCCAGTTGAAGTACGCCCAGTTCGTCGTAATGCATTAGCAATGCGTTGGATTGTTGAAGCTGCTCGTAAACGCGGTGATAAATCCATGGCTCTTCGCCTGGCAAATGAATTATCTGATGCGGCTGAAAACAAAGGCGCTGCTGTTAAGAAACGTGAAGACGTTCACCGTATGGCAGATGCAAACAAGGCGTTCGCACACTACCGTTGGTAATCCACGGAGTATCGCAACTCTTTTCAGGACAGCTCTGCTGTCCTTTACCTGAATTGAACGCCCACGAGAGAGGAAAAAATGGCTCGTCAAACCCCCATAGCACGCTACCGTAATATCGGTATTAGTGCGCACATCGATGCCGGTAAAACCACTACAAGTGAACGTATTCTGTTTTATACCGGTGTAAACCATAAAATTGGTGAAACTCACGAAGGTTCAGCAACAATGGACTGGATGGAGCAGGAGCAGGAACGTGGTATTACTATCACATCCGCAGCAACTACTGCATTCTGGTCTGGTATGGCTAAACAGTTTGAGCCTCACCGTGTAAACATCATCGACACCCCAGGACACGTTGACTTCACAATCGAAGTAGAACGTTCTATGCGTGTTCTTGATGGCGCGGTTATGGTTTACTGTGCAGTTGGTGGTGTTCAGCCTCAGTCAGAAACAGTATGGCGCCAGGCTAACAAATATCATGTACCACGTATCGCGTTCGTTAACAAAATGGACCGTATGGGTGCAAACTTCCTGCGTGTTGTTGAACAAATCAAAACACGTCTGGCAGCAAACCCAGTTCCACTGCAAATTCCAGTAGGCGCTGAAGAACATTTCACCGGTGTTGTTGATTTAATTAAAATGAAATCAATCCGTTGGAATGAAGAAGACCAAGGTGTTACCTTCGAATACGAAGACATTCCTGCAAATCTGCAAGATTTAGCTGAAGAATGGCACAACAACCTAGTCGAATCAGCAGCTGAAGCATCAGAAGAACTGATGGACAAATATCTGGGCGGCGAAGAACTGACAGAAGCAGAAATCAAAGCTGCTCTGCGTAAACGCGTTCTAGATAACGAAATTATCCTGGTTACCTGTGGTTCTGCGTTTAAGAACAAAGGTGTTCAGGCAATGCTGGATGCGGTAATTGAATACCTGCCAGCACCAACAGATGTTCCTGCAATTAAAGGTATGTTACCAGACGGTAAAGATACTCCAGCAGAACGTCATTCAAGCGACGATGAGCCATTCTCATCTCTGGCATTCAAAATCGCAACTGACCCATTTGTTGGTAACTTAACATTCTTCCGTGTGTACTCTGGTGTTGTAAACTCAGGTGACACAGTTCTGAACCCGGTTAAAGACAAAAAAGAACGTTTTGGCCGTATTGTTCAGATGCATGCTAATAAGCGTGAAGAAATTAAAGAAGTTCGTGCAGGCGACATCGCTGCTGCTATCGGTCTGAAAGACGTTACTACAGGTGATACTCTGTGTGCAATTGAGGCACCAATCATCTTAGAACGTATGGAATTCCCAGAGCCAGTAATCTCTGTTGCTATCGAACCTAAGACTAAAGCTGACCAAGAAAAAATGGGTATCGCTCTGAACCGTCTGGCTCAGGAAGATCCATCTTTCCGCGTATCAAGTGACGAAGAAACTGGTCAGACTATCATTGCTGGTATGGGTGAGCTGCACTTAGACGTGTTAGTTGACCGTATGCGTCGTGAATTTAAAGTTGAAGCGAACGTAGGTAAACCACAGGTTGCTTACCGTGAAACTATTCGTGATACAGTAACTGATATCGAAGGTAAGCACGCGAAACAATCTGGTGGTCGTGGTCAGTACGGTCATGTTGTTATCGACCTGTCTCCATTACCAGCAGGTGGTGAAGAGAACTACGTATTTATCAACGATATCGTTGGTGGTGTAATTCCTAAAGAATTCATCCCAGCTGTTGATAAAGGTATTCAAGAACAGCTGAAATCTGGTCCATTAGCAGGTTATCCTGTTGTGGATATTCAGGCTCGTTTACATTATGGTTCTTACCATGATGTTGACTCCTCAGAAATCGCGTTTAAAATCGCCGCATCAATGGCATTTAAAGACGGCTTCATGAAAGCTAAGCCAATTCTGCTTGAGCCAGTCATGAAAGTTGAGATTGAAACGCCAGAAGATTACATGGGCGACGTTATCGGTGACTTAAACCGTCGTCGTGGTATGGTTGAAGGTATGGACGATCTGCCTACCGGTAAGATCATCCGTGCCCAAGTACCACTGGCTGAGATGTTCGGTTATGCAACTGACCTGCGTTCACAAACTCAGGGTCGTGCTTCATACTCTATGGAGTTCTTGAAGTACAACGAAGCGCCTAGCAACGTCGCTCAGGCTATTATCGAAGCTCGTAAAGCGAAATAAGATCCTTTCGAGTTCAATTTAGTTTACGCTCCCTCTATTTGAGGGAGCGATATTAAGGAATATAGTCGTGTCTAAAGAAAAATTTGAACGTTCAAAACCGCACGTTAACGTTGGTACTATCGGCCACGTTGACCACGGTAAAACAACTCTGACTGCTGCAATCACTACAGTTTTAGCTAAAACTTATGGTGGTGCTGCTCGTGCATTCGATCAAATCGATAACGCACCAGAAGAAAAAGCTCGTGGTATCACCATCTCTACTTCACACGTAGAATATGACACCCCAACTCGTCACTACGCACACGTAGACTGCCCAGGTCACGCCGACTATGTTAAAAACATGATCACTGGTGCTGCGCAAATGGACGGAGCTATCCTGGTTGTTGCTGCGACAGATGGCCCAATGCCACAAACTCGTGAGCACATCCTGTTAGGTCGTCAGGTTGGTGTTCCTTACATCATCGTATTCCTGAACAAATGTGACATGGTAGATGATGAAGAGTTACTGGAATTAGTAGAAATGGAAGTTCGTGAACTTCTGTCTCAGTACGATTTCCCAGGTGATGACACTCCAGTAATCCGTGGTTCAGCACTGAAAGCACTGGAAGGCGAAGCAGAGTGGGAAGCAAAAATTGTTGAATTAGCAGAAGCACTGGATTCATACATCCCAGAACCAGAGCGTGCAATCGACAAACCATTCCTGTTACCAATTGAAGACGTATTCTCAATTTCAGGCCGTGGTACAGTAGTAACAGGTCGTGTTGAGCGTGGCGTAATCAAAGTTGGTGAAGAAGTTGAAATCGTTGGTATTAAACCAACAGCGAAAACAACTTGTACTGGCGTTGAAATGTTCCGTAAATTACTTGACGAAGGTCGTGCAGGTGAGAACGTAGGTGTTCTTCTGCGTGGTACTAAACGTGAAGAAATCGAACGTGGACAAGTACTGGCGAAACCAGGTTCAATCAACCCACACACTAAATTTGAATCAGAAGTTTATATTCTGAGCAAAGATGAAGGTGGTCGTCATACTCCATTCTTCAAAGGCTACCGTCCACAGTTCTACTTCCGTACAACTGACGTAACTGGTACTATCGAATTACCAGAAGGTGTAGAAATGGTAATGCCAGGTGACAACATCAACATGATCGTTGAACTGATTCACCCAATCGCGATGGACGACGGTTTACGTTTCGCTATCCGTGAAGGTGGCCGTACAGTAGGTGCGGGCGTTGTTGCTAAAGTATTAGGTTAATTACTCGCGTAATTTCCTAAAAAAGGGCATCAATTGATGCCCTTTTTATGCGTTGTTTGAAAAAGAACCTATCTCATCACTAGTTTGTTGTAAATTATTGGTGAGATAGGCTCTGATACAACGAATCGAGTCCAGTATCTTGCAGATACGAATGTCATAGAGATATGACACTGTGTCAGATGCAATCATAGTTGATTTTATGGTTAGTCTGATTTGTTTTGCTCTTGCGAGGCAAGCTGGCTATTTATTTACATCATAGTGACAGGTTAATTTATGAGTGCGAATAGCGGAGCTCAAGATAGCAAACGCGGTGGTGATATCGCTAAGTGGATCATTACCGTTTTATTGCTGGCAGTAGCAGTGGGTGGCAACTATCTTTACCGTGAATTTAACCTAGCGTTGCGAGCTTTAGCTGTTGTTGCTTTGTTCGTAGCAGCAGGTGGTTTCGCGTTGTGGACAACACAAGGTAAAGCAACGTTAGCATTTGCTCGTGAAGCGCGTATTGAAATGCGTAAAGTAGTATGGCCAACACGTCAAGAAACATTGCAGACAACTCTGATTGTTGCTGCGGTGACGGCTATTGTGTCATTAGTTCTTTGGGGACTGGATGGCATTCTGGTTCGTTTTGTTTCATTTATTACTGGCCTGTGAGGTGTTCATGACTGATTCTCCAAAAAAACGCTGGTATGTCATTCAGGCATTTTCAGGCTTTGAAGGCCGTGTTGCACAGTCTTTGCGTGAACATATCAAATTAAACGAAATGGAAGACTCATTCGGCGAAGTTATGGTTCCAACTGAAGAAGTGGTTGAAATCCGTAGCGGTCAACGTCGCAAAAGTGAGCGTAAATTTTTCCCAGGCTATGTTCTTGTCCAAATGGTCATGAATGATGCGACTTGGCACTTAGTACGTAATGTACCTCGTGTTATGGGATTCATTGGTGGAACGTCAGACAGACCTGCACCAATTAGCGATAAAGAAGTTGATGCGATTATGAATCGCTTACAACAAGTTGGTGATAAACCACGTCCTAAAACACTATTTGAACCAGGCGAAATGGTTCGTGTTAGTGATGGTCCATTTGCTGACTTTAATGGTGTTGTTGAAGAAGTTGACTACGAAAAAAGTCGCTTAAAAGTCTCTGTATCAATCTTTGGTCGTGCAACACCAGTTGAATTAGACTTTAGTCAGGTTGAAAAAGGTTAAACCTTTTTACCTTGCTTTCTTGCAAAAGGTGGAAAAGTTATCTACAATTTTGCACCTTTCGTTTTGAGTTGTTTTGTCATAAGACAGAACAAAGTAAAATCGGGGAGCCCTAGCCGGGCGATATACCCAAATTGAGGAATTAATTAATGGCTAAGAAAGTCCAAGCCTATATCAAACTGCAGGTTTCTGCAGGTATGGCTAATCCAAGTCCACCAGTTGGTCCAGCTCTGGGTCAACAAGGTGTTAACATCATGGAATTCTGTAAAGCATTCAACGCTAAAACTGAAAGCGTTGAGAAAGGTTTACCAATTCCTGTTGTTATTACAGTTTACGCTGACCGTTCTTTCACTTTCGTTACCAAAACTCCTCCAGCAGCAGTTCTGCTGAAGAAAGCAGCGGGCGTGAAATCAGGTTCTGGCAAACCGAACAAAGAGAAAGTAGGTAAAATTACTTCTGCTCAAGTTCGTGAAATCGCAGAAACTAAAGCTGCGGACCTGACTGGTGCTGACGTTGAAGCTATGATGCGTTCAATTGCTGGTACTGCTCGTTCCATGGGCCTGGTAGTGGAGGATTAATCTGATGGCTAAACTAACCAAGCGCATGCGCAATATCCGTGAGAAAGTTGAAGTAACTAAACAGTACGAAATTACTGAAGCTGTTGCTTTACTGAAAGAACTGGCTACTGCTAAATTCGTTGAAAGCGTTGACGTTGCTGTTAACCTTGGCATCGATGCACGTAAATCAGATCAAAACGTTCGTGGTGCAACTGTACTTCCACACGGTACTGGCCGTTCAGTTCGCGTTGCTGTATTCGCACAAGGTGCAAATGCAGAAGCTGCTAAAGAAGCAGGCGCTGAATTAGTCGGTATGGACGACTTAGCTGCTAAAGTTAAAGCTGGCGAAATGGACTTTGACGTTGTTATCGCATCTCCAGATGCAATGCGCGTTGTAGGTCAATTAGGTCAAATCCTTGGCCCACGTGGCTTAATGCCAAACCCGAAAGTGGGTACTGTAACGCCTAACGTTGCTGAAGCAGTTAAAAATGCTAAAGCGGGTCAGGTTCGTTACCGTAACGACAAAAATGGTATTATCCATACCACTATCGGTAAAGTTGATTTCAACGAAGCTCAGTTGAAAGAAAACTTAGAAGCTCTGCTGGTTGCGTTGAAAAAAGCAAAACCATCAGCAGCGAAAGGCGTTTATATCAAGAAAGTAAGCCTGTCTACTACTATGGGTGCAGGTGTTGCTATTGATCAAGCTAGCTTGAGCGCGACAGTTTAATCTGAGATTAGACTAAAGTCATAAAAGACTTTACCTTGGCGTCAAATTTGTATAGAATTTGACGCCTTGAGTTTAGCTATGTGGTATTTTATTTAAGTCTACATAACTAAATTCTCTGAATTTCGGTTGGAGTCTGGCCTATCCAGACCCCGTCCAAGACCGCAGGTGTAAGTGATTACTTAATTTTCCTGCGTAGACGGTGAGAGAGCCAATAAAGAATTATATATTCTGGATTCTACTCACCGTGTTTTAGCGCTTATACCATTGTGGTTATAAGTGATGTGAGTCCCGAGTTTTTACTCGGTTAATCCAGGAGCAAGAAGCTAATGGCACTAAATCTTCAAGACAAACAAGCGATTGTTGCTGAAGTCAGCGAAGTTGCCAAAGGTGCGCTTTCTGCAGTTGTTGCGGATTCCCGTGGCGTTACTGTAGCTAAAATGACCGAACTGCGTAAAGCATGTCGTGAAGCTGGCGTTACTGTACGTGTAGTGCGTAACACTCTTCTGCGTCGTGCTGTTGAAGGTACTTCTTATGAAGTACTGAAAGATGCATTTGTTGGTCCAACCTTGATTGCATTTTCTGCTGAACATCCGGGCGCTGCTGCTCGTCTGTTCAAAGATTTCGCGAAAGCGAACCCAGCATTCGAGATTAAAGCGGCTGCCTTTGAAGGTGAGTTTATCCCAGGTTCGAACATCGATCGTCTGGCTACACTCCCAACTTACGATGAAGCAATCGCACGCCTGATGGCAACCATGAAAGAAGCCTCTGCAGGCAAATTGGTTCGCACTCTGGCTGCTCTGCGCGATCAGAAAGAAGCTGCTTAATAGCCAATTTCTTCGTTGCTTTATTTACGTATAAACTTTTTCTGAATTTTAGGAACACTTGTTATGTCTATTTCTAAAGACGATATCTTAAACGCAGTTGCTGAAATGTCTGTAATGGACGTTGTTGAACTGATCTCTATGATGGAAGAAAAATTCGGTGTATCTGCTGCTGCAGCTGTTGCTGTTGCTGCGGGTCCAGCAGAAGCTGCTGAAGAGAAAACTGAATTTGACGTTATCCTGAAAGCTATCGGCGGTAACAAAGTAGCAGTAATCAAAGCAGTACGTGGCGCTACCGGTCTTGGCCTGAAAGAAGCTAAAGACTTAGTAGAATCTGCACCAGCAGCTCTGAAAGAAGGCGTAAGCAAAGATGATGCTGAAGCTCTGAAGAAAGCTCTGGAAGAAGCAGGCGCTGAGGTTGAAGTTAAATAATTTAACTTCCCAGAGTGCAGCCTAACGGCTGATGGCTGGTGATTTTTTGGTCACCAGCCTTTTTGCGCTGTAAGGTAAGAGTAGCTTTTTCACACTTTTTGGCTTTCTCTTTACCTCAATATTTTTTGCTATTGACGACTTAATATACTGTGTTAGTCACTACGATCCACGTTGTCCAAAAGCTCGGTAGTGAGCTCAATGCAATGAAATGATTTAAGAGTAATAGCAATAAGTATTATGGAAAATTACATTTTCCTACCTACAAAAAATAGTGTTAGCAGAATGTCGTGTCGCCCTTAATAACTAAGGGTAGGCAGAGTGGGTCACTTTTCAGCGAGCTGAGGAACCCTATGGTTTACTCCTATACCGAGAAAAAACGTATTCGTAAGGATTTTGGTAAACGTCCACAAGTTCTGGATGTTCCCTATCTCCTTTCTATCCAACTTGACTCGTTCCAGAAGTTCATCGAGCAAGATCCTGATGGCCAAAACGGTCTGGAAGCAGCTTTCCGTTCCGTATTCCCTATCCAAAGCTATAGTGGCAATGCTGAATTACAGTATGTCAGCTACCGCTTAGGCGAGCCTGTTTTTGATGTTAAAGAATGTCAGATCCGCGGTGTAACTTATTCTGCACCTTTGCGTGTAAAACTGCGTCTGGTCATTTATGAACGTGAAGCCCCAGAAGGCACCGTTAAAGACATCAAAGAACAAGAAGTCTATATGGGTGAAATCCCATTAATGACCGATAACGGTACCTTTGTAATCAATGGTACTGAACGTGTTATCGTTTCCCAGTTACACCGTAGCCCTGGTGTGTTCTTTGATAGTGACAAAGGTAAAACACACTCATCTGGTAAGGTACTGTATAACGCACGTATTATCCCTTATCGTGGCTCATGGTTAGACTTCGAATTCGACCCTAAAGATAACCTTTTTGTCCGTATTGACCGTCGCCGTAAATTACCTGCGACTATCATTTTACGCGCAATGAACTACAGCACCGAAGAAATCTTAGGTTTATTCTTCGAAAAAACATTGTTTGAAATCAGCAACAACAAGCTGATGATGACATTAGTGCCTGAACGTCTGCGTGGTGAAACTGCTTCATTTGATATTGAAGCAAACGGCAAAGTGTATGTCGAAAAAGGCCGTCGTATTACCGCTCGCCATATTCGTCAATTAGAAAAAGAGCAAATTGACCGCATTGAAGTACCTGTTGAATACATTGCAGGTAAAGTGGTTGCTCGTGACTATATTGATGAAGCGACAGGTGAACTGATTTGTGCTGCTAACATGGAAATCTCTTTAGATGTGTTAGCTCGCTTAAGTCAAGCTGGTCATAAAACGATTGAAACGCTGTTTACCAATGACTTAGATCATGGTGCTTATATTTCAGAAACTGTTCGCGTCGATCCTACCAATGATCGTTTAAGTGCATTAGTTGAAATCTATCGCATGATGCGTCCTGGTGAACCACCTACACGCGAAGCTGCAGAAAACTTATTTGAGAACTTATTCTTCTCTGAAGATCGTTATGATCTGTCTGCTGTGGGCCGTATGAAATTCAACCGTTCTTTAGGCCGCGACGAAGTTGAAGGTTCTGGCATCTTAAGCCAAGAAGATATCATTGAAGTAATGAAAAAACTGATTGATATCCGTAATGGTAAAGGTGAAGTGGATGATATCGACCACTTAGGTAACCGTCGTATTCGTTCTGTTGGCGAAATGGCTGAAAACCAATTCCGTGTTGGTCTGGTGCGTGTTGAGCGTGCAGTTAAAGAACGTCTGTCTTTAGGCGATCTTGATGCATTAATGCCACAAGATATGATCAACGCAAAACCGATTTCTGCTGCTGTCAAAGAGTTCTTTGGCTCTAGCCAGTTATCACAGTTTATGGATCAGAATAACCCGCTATCAGAAATTACGCACAAACGTCGTATTTCTGCATTAGGCCCAGGTGGTTTGACCCGTGAACGTGCAGGCTTTGAAGTTCGAGACGTACACCCAACTCACTACGGTCGTGTGTGCCCAATCGAAACGCCTGAAGGTCCAAACATCGGTCTGATCAACTCATTATCTGTTTATGCACAGACTAACGAGTACGGTTTCCTTGAAACGCCTTACCGTGTTGTTGAAAATAACGCTGTAACAGATGAAATTCACTATCTGTCTGCAATCGAAGAAGGTAACTTCATCATTGCTCAGGCTAACTCCGTATTAGACGATGACAATCACTTCGTTGAAGAATTAGTTACTTGCCGCCATAAAGGTGAGTCAAGCTTATTTAGTCGTGACCAAGTTCAGTACATGGACGTTTCAACCCAACAGGTTGTTTCTGTCGGTGCTTCACTGATCCCATTCCTTGAACACGATGACGCCAACCGTGCATTGATGGGTGCGAACATGCAACGTCAGGCTGTTCCTACACTTCGTGGTGATAAACCACTAGTAGGTACAGGTATGGAGCGTGCTGTAGCGGTTGACTCCGGTGTTACTGCGGTTGCTAAACGTGGTGGTGTTGTTCAGTATGTTGATGCTTCTCGTATCGTTATCAAAGTTAACGAAGAAGAGACTTACGCTGGTGAAGCGGGCATTGATATCTATAGCTTGACTAAATACACCCGTTCTAACCAGAACACATGTATTAACCAAACTCCTTGCGTATCTTTAGGTGAACCTGTTGATCGCGGTGATGTGTTAGCTGATGGTCCTTCAACAGACCTTGGTGAGTTAGCATTAGGTCAAAACATGCGCGTGGCATTTATGCCATGGAATGGTTATAACTACGAGGACTCCATCCTTGTATCTGAGCGTGTTGTTCAAGAAGATCGTTTCACAACTATCCACATTCAAGAACTGGCTTGTGTCTCTCGTGATACTAAGTTAGGGCCTGAAGAGATCACTGCTGATATCCCGAACGTCGGTGAAGCTGCGTTATCTAAACTGGATGAATCAGGTATCGTTTATATCGGTGCTGAAGTGAAAGGCGGTGACATTCTGGTTGGTAAAGTAACACCTAAAGGTGAAACTCAACTGACTCCAGAAGAGAAACTGCTGCGTGCTATCTTCGGTGAAAAAGCGTCTGATGTTAAAGATTCTTCTCTGCGTGTTCCTAATGGTGTGTCTGGTACAGTTATCGACGTACAAGTCTTCACCCGTGATGGCGTAGAAAAAGATAAACGTGCATTAGAAATCGAAGAGTCACAGTTACGTGAAGTTAAGAAAGACTTAACTGAAGAACTGCGTATCTTTGAAGCTGGTCTATTCGCTCGTATCCGTGGTGTTCTGATTGCTGGCGGTATTGAAGCTGAGAAATTAGATAAATTACCTCGCGAACGTTGGTTAGAACTGGGTATTGCGGATGAAGAGAAGCAAAACCAGTTAGAACAATTAGCTGAACAGTATGATGAACTGAAAGCTGAGTTCGCGAAGAAACTGGAAGCTAAACGTCGTAAAATCACTCAAGGTGATGATTTGGCACCAGGCGTGCTGAAAATCGTTAAGGTTTACCTAGCGGTTAAACGTCAGATCCAACCTGGTGATAAGATGGCGGGTCGTCATGGTAACAAGGGTGTTATCTCTAAGATTAACCCAATTGAAGACATGCCATACGATGAAAACGGCAACCCGGTTGACCTCGTACTGAACCCACTGGGTGTTCCATCACGTATGAACATCGGTCAGATCCTTGAAACTCACTTGGGTATGGCTGCTAAAGGTATCGGTGATAAGATCAATGCGATGCTGAAACAGCAACAAGAAGTTGCTAAATTACGTGAATTTATCCAGAAAGCTTACGATCTGGGTATGGCACCTCGTCAGAAAGTTGATCTGGACACCTTCAGCGATGAAGAAGTGTTACGTCTGGCTGAAAACCTGAAAAAAGGTATGCCAACCGCAACACCAGTGTTCGATGGTGCAGAAGAAATGGAAATTAAAGAGATGCTGAAATTAGCTGATCTTCCAACTTCTGGTCAGATTACACTTTTCGATGGTCGTACAGGTGAACAATTTGAGCGTCCAGTAACTGTTGGTTACATGTACATGCTGAAACTGAACCACTTAGTTGATGATAAGATGCACGCCCGTTCAACCGGTTCGTACAGCTTAGTTACTCAGCAACCTCTTGGTGGTAAAGCTCAGTTTGGTGGACAGCGTTTCGGGGAGATGGAAGTGTGGGCACTGGAAGCATACGGTGCAGCTTATACTCTTCAAGAAATGCTTACTGTTAAGTCGGATGACGTTAACGGTCGTACCAAAATGTACAAAAACATCGTTGATGGTAACCATCAGATGGAACCAGGTATGCCAGAGTCGTTCAACGTATTGTTGAAAGAGATCCGTTCACTGGGTATCAACATCGAATTGGAAGACGAATAACGGATTCCATATAGACAGACTGCTAGAGATGGCAGTCTGTCAAACAGTGACTACACTGGTTTAAAGGGGTGAATGACAGGGGTCATTTGCCTGGCAGGTCTAACTCCGACAGGAGCCATTTCGTGAAAGACTTATTAAAGTTTCTGAAAGCGCAAACCAAGACCGAAGAGTTTGATGCGATCAAAATTGCTCTGGCATCACCTGATATGATCCGTTCATGGTCATTCGGTGAAGTTAAAAAGCCAGAAACAATTAACTACCGTACGTTCAAGCCAGAACGTGACGGTCTTTTCTGTGCCCGTATTTTCGGACCAGTAAAAGATTACGAATGTTTGTGTGGTAAATACAAACGTTTAAAACACCGTGGTGTTATCTGTGAGAAGTGTGGCGTTGAAGTTACACAAACTAAAGTTCGTCGTGAACGTATGGGTCACATCGAATTAGCTTCTCCAGTTGCTCACATTTGGTTCTTGAAATCACTGCCGTCCCGTATCGGTCTGCTGCTGGATATGCCACTGCGCGATATTGAACGTGTACTGTATTTCGAATCTTACGTTGTTGTTGAAGGCGGGATGACTAGCCTTGAACGTGGTCAAATCTTAACAGAAGAGCAATACCTCGATGCATTAGAAGAATTCGGTGACGAATTTGATGCGAAGATGGGTGCTGAAGCTGTTCAGAACCTCTTACAGAGCATGGATCTGGAACAAGAGTGTGAAACGCTACGTGAAGAGTTAAACGAAACTAACTCTGAAACTAAACGTAAGAAACTGACTAAACGTATCAAGTTACTTGAAGCGTTCATGCAATCAGGCAATAAACCTGAGTGGATGATCTTAACTGTACTGCCTGTGTTACCACCAGACTTACGTCCACTGGTTCCACTTGATGGCGGTCGTTTTGCGACATCTGACCTGAACGATTTATATCGTCGTGTGATCAACCGTAACAACCGTTTAAAACGTCTGCTTGATTTAGCAGCGCCAGATATCATCGTACGTAATGAAAAACGTATGTTGCAAGAGTCTGTGGATGCGTTATTAGATAATGGTCGTCGTGGTCGTGCGATTACAGGTTCGAACAAACGTCCTCTGAAATCTTTGGCTGATATGATCAAAGGTAAACAAGGTCGTTTCCGTCAAAACCTGTTAGGTAAACGTGTTGACTATTCTGGTCGTTCTGTAATCACCGTTGGTCCATACCTGCGTCTGCATCAGTGTGGTCTGCCGAAGAAAATGGCGCTTGAGTTATTCAAACCATTTATTTACGGAAAACTGGAAACCCGTGGTTTAGCGACAACAATCAAAGCCGCTAAAAAAATGGTTGAGCGCGAAGAAGCGATTGTTTGGGATATCTTAGATGAAGTTATCCGTGAACATCCAGTGATGCTAAACCGTGCACCAACACTTCACCGTTTAGGTATTCAGGCATTTGAACCAATCCTTATCGAAGGTAAAGCTATTCAGTTACACCCACTCGTTTGTGCGGCATACAACGCCGACTTCGATGGTGACCAAATGGCGGTTCACGTACCATTGACATTAGAAGCACAGCTAGAAGCTCGTGCGCTGATGATGTCAACAAATAACATCCTGTCTCCAGCAAGTGGTGACCCAATCATCGTTCCTTCACAGGACGTTGTATTAGGTCTTTACTACATGACTCGTGACTGCATTAATGCCAAAGGTGAAGGCATGGTGCTAAGTGGCCCTAAAGAAGCTGAACGCGTTTATCGCGCTGGTTTAGCCTCTTTACACGCACGCGTTAAAGTACGTATCACTGAAGAGATCAAAGATGGCGAAGGTAACATCACCACTGAAACTAGCTTAAAAGATACCACTATCGGCCGAGCTATTTTATGGATGATCGTACCAAAAGGTCTACCTTACGCGCTGGTTAACCAACCATTAGGTAAGAAAGCAATTTCTAAAATGCTGAATACCTGTTATCGCGTATTAGGCTTGAAGCCAACTGTTATTTTTGCTGACCAAATCATGTATACCGGTTTTGCTTACGCAGCACGTTCAGGTGCTTCAGTAGGTATCGATGACATGGTTATCCCTGCGAAAAAAGCAGAGATCATTGCAGAAGCAGAAGCAGAAGTTGCAGAAATTCAGGAACAGTTCCAATCCGGTCTGGTAACAGCGGGCGAACGTTACAACAAAGTCATCGATATTTGGGCTGCGGCGAATGAGCGCGTAGCAAAAGCGATGATGGAAAACCTGTCTACTGAAACCGTTATTAACCGTAATGGTGAAGAAGAACAACAAGTATCTTTCAACAGCATCTTTATGATGGCTGACTCCGGTGCTCGTGGTTCTGCAGCTCAGATCCGTCAGTTAGCAGGTATGCGTGGTCTGATGGCTAAGCCAGATGGCTCAATCATCGAGACACCAATCACAGCGAACTTCCGTGAAGGTCTGAACGTACTCCAGTACTTCATCTCAACCCACGGTGCTCGTAAAGGTCTTGCGGATACCGCACTGAAAACAGCAAACTCCGGTTACTTGACTCGTCGTTTAGTTGACGTTGCACAAGACTTAGTTGTCACAGAAGACGACTGTGGTACAACCGAAGGTGTTATGATGACTCCGGTTATCGAAGGTGGAGATGTTAAAGAGCCACTGCGTGAACGTGTATTAGGTCGTGTAGCTGCAGAAGATATTCTGAAACCAGGTACTGCCGATATCCTTGTTCCACGTAACACCCTGTTAAACGAAAAACTGTGTGACTTGTTAGAAGAAAACTCAGTTGACAGCGTGAAAGTACGTTCAGTTGTAACCTGTAACACAGACTTCGGTGTATGTGCTAAATGTTATGGTCGTGACCTTGCTCGTGGTCATATCATCAACAAAGGTGAAGCTATCGGTGTTATCGCGGCACAGTCAATCGGTGAACCAGGTACACAGTTAACGATGCGTACGTTCCACATCGGTGGTGCGGCATCTCGTGCGGCAGCAGAATCTAGTATTCAAGTACGTAACAAAGGTACTCTGAAGCTGTTCAATGCGAAGTTCATTACCAATACTGCGGGTAAATTAGTTATCACTTCTCGTAACACAGAATTACGTTTAATTGACGAATTCGGTCGTACGAAAGAGAGCTACAAAGTGCCTTACGGTGCTCAATTAGCGAAAGGTGATGGCGAAGCGGTTAACGGTGGCGAAACTGTTGCTAACTGGGATCCACATACAATGCCAGTTGTGAGTGAAGTATCTGGTATCATCCGTTTTGCTGACATGGTTGATGGTCAAACTATCACACGTCAAACAGATGAATTAACAGGTCTTTCTTCACTGGTTGTTCTGGATTCAGCAGAGCGTACAGGTAGCGGTAAAGATTTACGTCCAGCATTACGCATCACTGATGCACAAGGTAATGACGTATTAATTCCGAATACTGATATGCCAGCACAGTACTTCCTGCCAGGTAAAGCAATTGTTCAGTTAGACGATGGCATTACAATTAACGCAGGTGACACTTTAGCGCGTATTCCACAAGAATCAGGCGGTACTAAAGATATCACCGGTGGTCTGCCACGCGTTGCTGACCTGTTTGAAGCTCGTCGTCCGAAAGAGCCTGCAATCCTTGCTGAAATCAGCGGTATTGTATCGTTCGGTAAAGAGACTAAAGGTAAACGTCGTCTAGTTATTTCTCCATTAGACGGTAGCGATGCATACGAAGAGATGATCCCTAAATGGCGTCAGCTTAACGTATTCGAGGGTGAGGTTGTGGAACGCGGTGATGTTATCTCCGATGGCCCAGAGTCACCACACGACATTCTGCGCTTACGTGGTGTTCATGCGGTTACTCGCTATATCACTAACGAAGTACAGGAAGTTTACCGTTTACAAGGCGTTAAGATTAACGATAAACACATCGAAGTTATCGTTCGTCAGATGCTACGTAAAGTTACCATTGAGAACGCAGGAAGTTCTGAGTTCCTCGAAGGTGAACAGGTTGAATACGCTCGCGTTAAAGTGTCAAACCGTATTCTGGAAGAGGAAGGTAAAGTACCAGCAACGTATGCTCGTGATCTGTTAGGTATTACGAAAGCATCTCTGGCAACTGAATCTTTCATCTCTGCTGCATCGTTCCAAGAAACAACTCGTGTTCTGACTGAAGCGGCGGTAGCAGGTAAACGTGACGAATTACGTGGCTTGAAAGAGAACGTTATTGTTGGTCGCTTGATCCCAGCAGGTACAGGGTATGCGTATCACCAAGATCGTATGAAGCGTCGTCAATCACAACTGCCGACAGATGAAACTGAAACAACAATCAGTGCTGATGAAGCATCTGCGAACTTAGCAGAATTACTGAATGCTGGTTTTGGTGGATTAAAAGACTAAAATCTAATTTAGATTAGATTGAAATGCCCTCCATTGTGAGGGCATTTTTTGTTTCTGTTCTACAATAAGTAGGCGAAATGATGAGAATAATAACTAACGGATTGATTATCCTATTTTTTATTTTTACTGGTTTTACTTTTGCAACCTCTTTAGAAAGGGAAATACCAACAGAAACGCAATGGGATTTAGAAACTCCGACCACAACATTGATGCAGGTTCGCCAACAAAAAACCTTATATGCTTTTATTGGTAATAAATTAAGACCTGTTGCTGAGCTATATCCTAATCAGGGATTTTATGTTTCAGATGCGATAAATAATTACCATAAAATACAATTTGGAAATGCCCAAGGTTATTTGGAAGCAGGTTATTTAGAAGATGGTTACTTTGAAGATATTGCTTCTATTTCGGCTGATAAGAAAATACGTTTCTTATCAGATAGTACGAAGAAAACCGATTACCCTATCTATGGATATCTGATCACAACAAAAAACACCCCTATCTATAGTGATAAAGATATTGCTAGCCCACAAATAGCGACTCTCTTATCCAATTTACGTTATCCCGTACTCTCTCGCACAATAAAAGAAGAGGCTAATGGAAGTAAGATCAATTGGTTTGAAATCTCTTTAGGTGACCGCTTAGGTTATATTTCATCAAGGGATGTAAAGCCTGATTTAGGAATACCAATACTTACTTATCATCATATTCTCAAAGCAACGGAAAACCATAATTTTCGCCATACATCAACAACAACATCATTAACTGCCTTTACAGAGCAGATGAATTATTTAAAAGAAGCCGGATATGAAACGCTTTCACTAAATCAAGTTGCAGGCTATTTAAATAAGAGTATTAATTTACCAGGGAGAGCTGTTGCATTAACATTTGATGATGGTTTGCAATCCGTTTATCGCTATGCTTATCCTCTTTTAAAAGAAAATGGCCAACGTGCAACACTATTTGTTATCTCATCGCGGATAAAATCTAAAACGTCCAAATGGGCACCTAATTCATTACAGTTTATGAGTTGGCAGTCACTTAGATCGAGTCGTGATGTTTTTGATATTCAATCACACTCCCATTTTTTACATCGTTTAGATAATAATAAAAAACCTATTATCTTTAGCCGTCAGTCCCACACAATTATATTGGATTTGCAACGTTCACAACGTGTATTGAGCTTATTAAATCCACATCAATATGCATTTGCATATCCTTTTGGTGGATATAACCAAAGGGCAATTAATGCAGTCAAAGCATCAGGAATGACATTGGCAGTGACGACACAACAAGGAAAAGTACGTTTAGGTGATCCGCCTTTTGCTTTAAAACGACTCTATGCGTTAAGTACCGATCCAATTGAGAAATTTGCGAGGATGGTGGGCAATGATGAATATGAAGTAGTAAATAAAAATATCGTTGTCGATAAATAACTAAAGATGGTATATGAAATTATTAATAATTACCCTCGACAATTATCGAGGGTATTTTTCTATTATTACAAACTCATTTTAAATTAATAAATAACGTATATTTTTCAGATGATTATGATAATTTTTCAGTAAGGGGAATACATTTTTTTCTGTAAGCTGGCAGTCCAAATTCGGCATGGAGTCAGCTATGAATAAGCCCCTATCAATTTCTTCTCATGATTCTGCATTCAAACGTTTTATGATGAATGTCAGTAATGCCAAAGACTTTTTCTTTATCCATTTGTCTGAAGAATTAAAAAGCCAGTGTGATTTTTCGACTTTGCAATTACAGAATTCTTCTTTTATTGATATTAAATTACGTTCTCGTATGTCTGATATTTTATATTTGGTGAAAACCAAAGAGGGTGATGTGCCCATTTATTTATTGATAGAGCATCAATCTAGACCTGATAAAATGATAGCTTGGCGTATGATGCACTATGCATTTTGCACCATGAATCAGCATTTACAGCAAGGTTATAAGTCTTTGCCTCTCGTTGTTCCAATCTTGTTTTATCATGGAAAGAAGAAACCTTATCCTTTTCCTGTTAATTGGATGGAATGTTTTCCACTTTCTTCACTTGCTAATCATATTTATTCTAATGACTTTTCTTTAATTGATTTGACCTCGATTGATGATGATATTTTGCTGACACATAAAAAAGCGGCGGTAATGGAAATTGCAATGAAGCATGTTAATAGCTGTCATGATCTTAATAAGATTGCAATGCTATTATCAAAAGCCATAAATCAGAAAAACTGCAGAGATGAAGACACTGTTGCTGTTGTACAATATTTATTCTCAATCATGGATGCATCAGATTTCGAATTTATTATAAATAAGATAGCTGAACGAGTAGATAACCACAGAGAGACAATTATGAATATCGCATGGAGATTAGAAAATAAAGGGTTTAAATTAGGTATAGATGAAGGATTTGAAATAGGAAAAACTGAAGGTATTGAATTAGGGAAAACTGAAGGTATTGAAATAGGAAAAACTGAAGGTATTGAAATAGGAAGAAAATCAGTGCAATTAGAATTGGCACAAAAATTATTAAAAGAGAATTTTGATCTTCCATTTATCGAACGAATGTCTGGTTTAAGTCTACACGAGATTAAATTATTATTGATAGTCTCGTAAATATAATCAATAGCTATTATTAATTAAACACCAATAATTTATTAGAGTAACTTTTTATTTTATCTCTTTACGTATTTATTATAAATAGAATACTCCTTTCTATCATTTAAGAGGAGTATTCATATTTTATAACCGAGGGATTAATTACCATTCATCTCGATATTTAAAAGCAGCTTGATAATCATATTTATCTAACTAAATAAACTAAAGGTAGTTTTATATGATTTAAACTTTAATTAACGCCCCAAATAATTGTCCCAATCTTTCCATACGGGTTGTAATCCTCGTTCTTTTAATGCGTTAATCACATCATTAACATGGCGATTATCATTAGGCGAGAATTGTTCTAATTCTTCATGACTATCAGAATATCCTCCCGGTTGAGTTTTAGAGCCTGCGCTAATGTTATTAATGGCTAATGGCACTGTGTTATCACGAAAATAAGGGGATTCACGGGTTGAAAGTGAAAGTTCAACATCAGGTGCTAAAATACGAAAAGCACAGATCAATTGCACTAATTCCGCTTCACTCATTACTGATGCAGGGCTTAGTCCACCAGCACAAGGACGTAAACGAGGAAAAGAGATTGAATAACGGCTTTTCCAATAGCGTTTTTGTAAGAACAAGAGATGTTCTGCCACCATATAACAATCGCTACGCCACTGGCTTGAAAGACCAATCAATGCGCCTAAACCAATTTTATCAATTCCAGCTTGCCCTAATCTGTCAGGTGTTTGTAGTCGCCAATGGAAGTCCTGTTTTTTACCTTTTAGATGATGCAATTGATAGGTTGGTTCATGATAGGTTTCTTGATAAACCATCACGCCATCAATACCGAGTGTTTTTAACTCGGCATATTCTTCTGTAGCAAGAGGTTGAACTTCCATCATTAATAAACTGAAATGTTTTCGAATAAGAGGGATATATTGGCGAAAATAATCCATCCCCACTTTTCTTTGGTGTTCTCCAGTCACTAATAACAAGCTATCAAAACCTAATTGCCTGATGCTATTGCATTCAGCGATGATTTCACTTTCATTTAATGTTTTACGTTTAATGGCATTACTCATTGAAAAACCGCAATAAGTACAGTCATTCGCACATAAATTAGAAAGGTAAAGTGGCACATACAATCCTACGACATTACCAAAACGCTGACGCGTTAATTGTTGAGCGCGTTGTGCCATTGGCTCTAAATAATGACGACCCGCGGGTGAAATCAGCGCCATAAAATCATCAAGTGTCAGCGTGTGGCGATTTAATGCGACTTCAACATCCGCATTGGTTTTACTATTAAGTTTTAGTGTAATGTCATCCCAATCAAGTTGTTGCCAATAATCAGAAAAAGTGTCCATTAGAATGCCTCTAAATATTGAGTTAATGGACTAGAAGCCTGTGCTTGCATATTTACAACTGAAGCAGGTGTAGCAAGTCCTGATTGTCGAGCAAGTTCACCCGCCTCAAGCGCTGCTTTAAATGCTTGTGCCATTAGAATAGGATTTTTTGCAACAGCAATTGCGGTATTAACCAATACGGCATCAGCCCCTAACTCTAAAGCGTCGAGTGCATGACTTGGTGCACCAATTCCGGCATCGACAACAACAGGAATTGAGGCTTGTTCAATGATAATTTGTAGAAAGTCACGAGTCTGTAAGCCTTGATTGGAGCCAATAGGGGAGCCTAAAGGCATCACAGCGGCGCAGCCAACTTCTTCTAAACGACGACATAAAACAGGATCTGCACTGCAATAAGGCAAAACAATAAAACCTTCTTTAACGAGGAGCTCAGCGGCTTTAAGTGTTTCAATAGGATCGGGTAGTAAATATTTAGTATCAGGATGAATTTCTAATTTTACCCAATGGGTGCCAAAGGCTTCTTTGGCTAAACGAGCCGCAAAAATAGCTTCTTGTGCTGTTTTTGCGCCAGAAGTATTAGGTAATAATTTTACTCCTAATGATTTAAGTGGTGCGATTAGATCATCATTACCATTTTTTAGATCTACACGTTTCATGGCCATCGTGACTAATTGGCTACCTGAAGCCTTAATAGCTTCTGTCATTAGTGTTGATGTCGCAAATTTCCCTGTGCCTGTAAATAGTCTAGATGTGAATGTTGTATCAGCAATTTTTAACATATCAGCCCCCTGCAATTGCTTGGAAGAGAAGAATAGTATCGCCATCATTGATAAAATGTGTTTCCCAATTTTCACGGGGAACAATGGTTTCATTGATAGCAAGCGCTACACCAATTGGTGGTTGCTCTAACTGAATAAGGAGCTGACAGATGGTGACAGGCATATCCAGAGAATATTGTTCGTCATTTACGGTGATGTTCATGCTACCCCTCGACAAACAGGACATGTTTTTGATGGTGTTAAACGCAAAGTACTCCAATTTTGTTTTCTACCATCGAAAAGGCGAAGTTTTCCACTCAGAGAGCAGGGTAAACCAGAAAGCAATTTAATTGCTTCAAGTGCCTGAAGTGTGCCAATTACACCCACAACAGGGCCTAGAATTCCAGCTGTTTTGCAGTTTCTTTGTGGTTCAGTTTCATCAGGATACAGGCAGTGATAACAGCCATAAGTAAAAGGAGGTTCAAACACCATAAGCTGGCCACTAAACCCTACGGCACTGCCACTGATAAGTGAAGTTTGCTGTGCGACACAAGCACGGTTAATCGCTTGGCGTGTAAGCATGTTATCTGTGCAATCTAAAACTAAATCGACCTCTTTAACTAATTTATATAATGAATCATCATTAATACGTTGTTTATAAGAGGTAATTTTTATATCCGGATTTAATGCAAGGAGAGACTGCTTTGCGACCTCTGATTTTGCATCAGGAATATCTTGGGTACGATAAAGAATTTGACGCTGTAGATTAGAAACATGTAACTCATCATCATCAACTAAAATAAGTTCGCCAACACCTGCACCTGCAAGATAAAGAGAAGCAGGAGAGCCTAATCCACCCAGACCAACAATTAAGACTTTAGCGCATTGAAGTTTATTTTGACCTTCTAAGCCAATATCTTCTAACATCACTTGTCGGCTATAACGCATAAAATCATTATCATTTAGCATGATGGTTTTCCTTCTACTAATTCTAATAATTTACGAGTCACTTGTTGCCAATCTGGTGCTTTTGTTATTGCACTGACTAAGGCAACACTCCCAACACCAGTTGCAACAACATCAGGCACTCTTTCTAGTGAGATCCCACCAATAGCAACAGTGGGAAAATCAGGCGTCTGTTCTACTTGATGTTTGAGTGCTTTCAAACCTTGAGGCTTAGATGGCATCTCTTTTGTTGTGGTTGGAAATATATGCCCTAATGCGATGTAAGATGGGTATAACGCTTTTGCTTTTTGTAATTCCGCTTCATCGTGAGTGGAAATACCAAGGCGTAATCCTGCATGTTTAATAGCATTAAGGTCAGCAATATCAAGATCTTCTTGACCAAGATGAACACCATAAGCCTGATGTTTAATGGCAAGTTGCCAATAATCATTGATAAACAGTCTTGCGTGATACTGTTTACCTAGTTTTATTGCCTCGATGATCTCTTGTTCAACGTCTTCTGGCTGTTTATCTTTTATACGCAATTGAAGTGTGGTAACGCCTGTTTTTAACAGGCGTTCTATCCATTCAATAGAATCAACAACGGGGTAAAGCCCAAGCTTTTTTTCTGTTGATGCAAACGGTGTGTTAGAGGATTTGTTCATTTTCAGTCACCTCAACCCTGGCGATTTCTGCACCGTGGTATAATTCACTGCCGTGCTCTTTAAAGGCTTGAGACATTTGTTCCATACCAGCTGCATAATCACGTACTTCTTGCGTTATCTTCATTGAACAGAATTTAGGACCACACATTGAGCAAAAGTGAGCCACTTTACCTGATGCTTGAGGCAAGGTTTCGTCGTGATATTGACGTGCGGTTTCAGGATCAAGCGCCAAATTAAATTGATCTTCCCATCTAAACTCAAATCGCGCTTTTGACATTGCATTATCACGAATTTGAGCGCCAGGATGTCCTTTAGCTAAATCGGCAGCATGAGCAGCGATTTTGTAAGTAATAAGGCCTTGTTTTACATCTTCTTTATTTGGTAAGCCAAGATGTTCTTTTGGCGTAACATAACAGAGCATTGCACAACCAAACCAGCCAATCATTGCTGCACCAATACCTGATGTGAAGTGATCGTAACCTGGTGCAATATCCGTAGTAAGAGGGCCTAATGTATAAAAGGGTGCTTCATGACAATGCTCTAATTCTTCTGTCATATTGCGGCGGATCATCTGCATTGGAACGTGGCCAGGGCCTTCTATCATGACTTGCACGTCATATTCCCATGCAATTTTTGTTAGTTCACCTAATGTATGTAACTCAGCAAATTGTGCTTCATCGTTTGCATCTTGAATTGAACCTGGTCTTAACCCATCGCCCAGTGAAAGGGAAACATCATAAGCGGTACAAATTTCACAGATTTCACGGAAATGTTCGTAGAGGAAATTTTCTTTGTGATGTGATAAACACCATTTCGCCATTATTGAACCGCCACGAGACACAATACCGGTTAGGCGTTTTGCCGTCATTGGCACATAACGTAACAATACACCTGCATGAATAGTAAAGTAATCAACCCCTTGCTCTGCTTGCTCAAGTAACGTATCGCGGAACATTTCCCAAGTGAGATCTTCAGCAATACCGTTAACTTTTTCGAGTGCTTGATAAATGGGAACTGTGCCGATAGGAACAGGGCTATTGCGAATGATCCATTCACGCGTTTCATGAATGTAACGACCTGTTGAGAGATCCATTACGGTATCTGCTCCCCAGCGTGTAGACCAAATTAGCTTTTCAACTTCCTCTTCAATCGAAGACGTTACAGAAGAATTTCCGATATTGGCATTCACTTTCACTAAGAAATTACGCCCAATAATCATCGGTTCTGATTCTGGGTGATTAATATTGGCGGGAATAATGGCTCGACCAGCGGCAACTTCTTGGCGCACAAATTCAGGCGTAATATTGTCAGGGAGATGAGCCCCAAAGCTAAAGCCTGCATGCTGTTGGCGTAAAACTTCGCTACGAATTCTCTCGCGCCCCATATTTTCACGAATCGCAATAAACTCCATTTCAGGTGTGATAATACCTTTTCGAGCATAATGCAATTGCGTCACGCTTTTCCCCTTTAGCGCTTTTTTAGGGCTTGGTTTTAACGGGAAACGCAGATGCTCTAATCCTGCATCAGAAAGACGTTGTTGCGTGAAATCAGAGCTTAAGAGTGAAAGTGCTTCAGTATCGTTACGCTCATCAATCCATGGTTGGCGTATTTTTTTTAAGCCAAGATTAACGTCGAGTTGAGAAGCTGGATCGCCATAAGGGCCAGAAGTGTCATATACGGGAACAGGTTCATTATCTTCAAAAACAGGGTTTTCTTTTGATCCGCCTACCAATGTTTTATCAAGCTGGATCTCACGCATTGGTACTTGAATATCGCTACGAGAGCCTTCAAGGTAAATACGTTTTGAATTTGGGAAACTTACGCCTTGAATGGTGCTAATAAACTCTTGAGCAGCATCACGCTGTTCTTTTCGTGGGCGTTGTTTGTTGTTTGTTGGTGAAATATCTTTAACGGATATAGTTTGATTTTGGGACATAGCATTTCCTAATAAATATCATGCAGGCTAATCGCCTGTCGGGTGAATATTGAGAAAAATGCTTGTCTGGAGGTCGCAGGGAGTATCGACAGATAGGTGTATATGGGAGTGTAAAAAATATACGTAATAAAGCTATCAAAAGGTCGAATCACTCTTGTTCCCTTCGCGGGTATTAACCCGATCAGGTTCCGCGGATCCCGAATTAACGGTCTCAGCCTGTGTTTATAATAGCCTTATAAACACTAGGCACTCCGACAAGAAGAAGTCCAGTATATGAAAGATTTTGAAAACTACAAGTCTGACATGGGTTATTTATTTAAATTCCAATGTTGCTGTTTCCAGTTTTTCATGTGTGAAATTTGAGCTAACTGTTCATCTGGATTGATAACTGTGACGTTATCAGCTTGATAACACAATGGGAGGTCATTAGCAGAGTCCGTATAGAAATAAACATAAGTATTGTTAATGTTATTGGCTTCTTTCCATTGATTTAGACGCTGCACCTTTCCTTCTCGAAATGTAGGTGTACCTTCAATATATCCAGTGTAATAATTATCTTTAATTTGCATATCAATGCCCATTGAAATATCTGCATTGAGTTGTTTTGCAATAGCGTGAACGAGAAAAGACATTGTTGCTGAAATAATTATAACAGGAATATTTTGCTGTCGATATTGTGTAATTATTGATATTCCTTCTGGGTAAAATAGTGGCTGAACTTTTGTTTCAGTAAAGTCATTAACCCAATGATTTATTTTGTTTATATCATGATGTTTAAAATAAGATAAATGTTGATAAAGATATTGATTCATATCCAATTTTTCAGCGTAATAGTCTGCAATCATCTGCTCATCTAGTTTTAGGAAATGAGGATCAGTGACTATTTTTTTATCCCATAAATAGCGTGTCCATAAACGACTAGAATCACCCGCTAAAAGCGTTTCATCTAAATCAAAAATCGCAATTTTATTTTTGGTTTTATCTATCATGCTAGTATTCCTTTATTATAAATATAATTTATAAAATTCCTTTTTGAATGTTAATAAATTATAGAGAATAATCATAATACATTGAGAGGGTCTAACTAAAGAGAGTATCCTCTATTCTATATCATTATTTTGGATAGAATGGTCGTTATGCATTTATATACATTAACAGGCTCAGAAAAGGGCTGGTGGACAGTCAGTCTTGGTGGGCGGGTGTGGTTGCCTAGAGGTGAACTTCCGTTTGGTTTAGCTAAAGATTGGGATCTCATTGGTCAGCACGCCAAAATTGTGGGTGAGTGGCAAGGTGAAACAGTTTGGCTTATTCATGGAAAAATGGATAACGATATGTGTTCACCAAGGCTTATCGCCTCACAAGATGAAAACTTATTTAAATTAGTCGGCCGTGGTGTCCAACTGGCTGAGTTTTATCGTTCTCACCGTTTTTGTGGTTATTGTGGTTCTAAAATGCGCCATAGCGAGAGTGAATGGGCGTGTTTATGCGATAACTGTCATGAACGTTATTACCCACAAATTGCCCCTTGTATTATTGTGGGTATTCGTCATGAAGATAAAATTTTACTCGCACATCATGTTAGGCATAAACATTCCCCGCTTTATACTGTGCTCGCTGGTTTTGTTGAGGTTGGTGAAACCTTAGAAGAGGCCGTCGCTCGCGAAGTATTTGAAGAAAGTAATATTCGTATTCGCAATATTCGCTATGTATCTTCTCAGCCTTGGCCGTTCCCTCATTCTTTAATGATGGGCTTTTTAGCTGATTATGATGGTGGTGAGCTACGTCATGATCCTTCTGAATTAACCAGTGCGGCTTGGTATCGTTACGATCAGCTACCACAGATCCCACCGCCAGATACTATTGCGCGACGCTTGATAGAAGATACGATAGCGAATATTAGACAAGATAAAGAAAAGAACTAAATAAAGACGTTGTCTGCCAACAGTTATTTTTCCAGCATGTTACAATGCATGCTATTTTGCGGCCCTATTACTGTTAATGGAGTTAGTCATGAGTGAGTTGAAAAACGACCGCTATTTACGTGCGCTGTTGCGCCAACCTGTTGATGTCACCCCAGTTTGGATGATGCGTCAGGCAGGCAGATATCTTCCTGAATATAAGGAAACACGGGCACAGGCGGGGGATTTCATCTCATTGTGCAAAAATACAGAATTGGCATGCGAAGTGACATTACAGCCTTTAAGACGCTTCCCTTTAGATGCCGCTATTTTATTTTCTGATATTTTAACTATTCCTGATGCTATGGGATTAGGTCTTTACTTTGAAACGGGTGAAGGCCCTCGTTTTAAATCACCAATAAAGAGTCTTGCCGATATTCAAAAACTGCCAATCCCTGATCCTGAAGATGAACTTGGCTATGTAATGAATGCAGTACGTGCAATTCGTCATGCATTGCAAGGCAGTGTGCCATTAATCGGTTTTTCAGGGAGTCCTTGGACGCTGGCAACCTATATGGTGGAAGGTGGAAGTAGTAAGGCCTTCACAAAAATTAAAAAAATGATGTACGCAGAGCCACAAGCACTACATCTATTACTGGATAAACTCGCAGATAGCGTTATCCTTTATCTGAATGCTCAAATTAAAGCGGGCGCACAATCCATCATGATCTTTGATACATGGGGTGGTGTGCTAACAGGACGTGATTACCAACTTTTCTCATTACACTATATGCATAAGATTGTTGATGGTCTTATCCGTGAATATGATGGAAGAAAAGTGCCAGTTACTTTATTTACCAAAGGTGGCGGTCGCTGGTTAGAAGCGATGGCGGCGACAGGTTGCGATGCATTAGGGCTAGATTGGACGATTGATATTGAAGATGCACGTCGTCGAGTGGGGGATAAAGTTGCGCTACAAGGTAATATGGATCCTTCTATGCTGTATGCACCACCTGCCAGAATAGAACAAGAAGTCGAAACTATTTTGGCTGGGTTTGGTAAAGGCAACGGTCATGTCTTTAATCTTGGGCACGGTATTCATCAAGATGTTCCACCTGAACATGCTGGTGCATTTATTGATGCGGTTCACCGTTTATCGAAGCCTTATCATCAGGATAATGATTAATACCCAACAATTACGTCAGGAGCAGACAGAAAAAGCTCAACAAATTATTTTGACAGACCAATTTACAATGCCTACTTATATTGCTGGCGCTGACGTTGGTTTTGAAGATGGTGGCGCAGTCACTCGCGCTGCCATCGTGATAATGCATTATCCTTCTTTTAAAATTCTTGAATACCAAATCGCGCGAATACCTACAACTCTTCCTTACATCCCAGGTTTGCTTTCATTTAGAGAGTGTCCAGCGTTATTGACTGCTTGGCAATTAATCAAACAAAAGCCTTCTCTTATTTTTGTCGATGGGCAAGGTATTGCTCATCCAAGAAGGCTAGGTGTTGCCAGCCATTTTGGTTTATTAGTGGATACACCGACTATTGGCGTAGCAAAAAGTCGTTTATGTGGTATTGATAAAGCAGTCAATGAAGAAATGGGAAGCTATGAGCCATTAATGGATAAGAATGAGCAAATAGGGTGGATCTATCGTAGTAAGAAAAAATGCAAACCCCTGTATATATCTCCGGGTCATAAAGTGAGTATGAAAGGCGCTTTGCAGTGGGTTGAGATGTGTATGAAAGGGTATCGATTACCAGAACCAACGCGTTGGGCTGATGGTATTGCTTCAAATAGGCGATTATTTGAGCAATTGAATAAGAATAAGCTCTAAATGACCGGGAAATATGTGGATATTTTTAATTTTCAGGTAAACTGCGCCTAAGTTAAGAAAATGAGTAATCACGAATGTTGAAGAACCCAATCCATTTACGTTTAGAAAAGCTAGAGGCTTGGCAACACCTGACGTTTATGGCGTGCCTGTGTGAGCGAATGTACCCAAATTATCAGGTATTTTGTCGCGAAACAGGATTTGCTGATCCAACGCTTTATCGCCGTATTCTCGATCTGGTTTGGGAAACTTTAACGGTGAAAGATGTAAAGGTTAATTTTGATTCTCAATTAGAGAAATTAGAAGAAGCGATCCCTGATGCATCTCAGTTTGATATTTATGGTGTCTATCCTGCGATTGACGCCTGTGTTGCGCTTAGTGAAATTGTTCACTCTCGTTTAAGCGGTGAATCGTTAAGTCACGCTATTGAAGTGAGCAAATTATCAGTAGGGACAGTTGCTTCACTTGAAATGACACAAGCAGAAAGAGAAATGAGTGAAGAAGAGCTTAGGTCGCTACCTGCTGTTATTGAAGAATTCGATATCCAATGGGAAATTTACCGTCTACTTGTAGAGTGTGAAGAAAGAGATATCGAGCTGATTAAAGGTCTACGTGCAGACCTTCGTGAAGCAGGAATGAGCAATATCGGTATAGAATTAACGCACTAAATCAGAAAAACGTGATTTAGTGCTTGAAAAGCGACGTTTAAAGACTTCACATCACCCCCGTGTATGTTCTACATTGGGTACGAAAAGAAGTGGCTCAGGTGTTTTACTTAATTCATCTTTTTAAAAAGATAAGTTAAGTTTTTTCACCAGATGTTTTTCAAACGATAAAACATACTTTAAGGACTATTTTATGAACAAAGCTGAATTAACCGAATCAGTTGCTGAAAAAGCGGATCTGACAAAAACTCAGGCAAAAGCTGCTATTGAAGCGTTTATCGACTCAGTAACAGGAGCTCTGAAAGAAGGCGATTCTGTACAGTTAGTTGGTTTCGGTACATTCAAGGTAAATCACCGTGCTGAGCGTACTGGTCGTAACCCTCAAACTGGTAAAGAAATTAAAATTGCAGCAGCTAACGTTCCTGCATTTACTGCCGGTAAAGCACTGAAAGACGCAGTAAAATAATTCCTTTGAACGGAATGAACAATAGAGGGGGATTTACTCCCCTTTTGTTGAAACGACAGGGGCTGTTAGCAATAGGATCTGCTTTTTTGCTCAGCGCCTGCTCTTCTACTGTGCAACTCCCTGAATTTTCTGCAACAGGTTATATTGCGGACGAAGGTGTTGTACGTCTATGGCGTCTAAATAATAAAACGTCAGAACCTCAAGTGATCATGAGTGTTTATAGCTTTTATAAAAAGCCAGAAACTGTCATCACATTTTATGAGTATCGCCAAAATAAACTTTGGCAAATCCGCTCTGAAGTTATTAATCGTAACGATCCTTCATCTTGGCACCTTCGTTTAAACAAACGTGGTGAAGTTATTTTCATGCAACAAGAAAGCCAGAAGCAAAAACGCGCGTTAACAGACGATGAACGTTTAAGAATGGTATTTGCTGCAAATAAAGAGCGTGAAATCAGTGAAGCACTTACTATTGGAAAAGTGAACTTAGTACAGGGTGTCTGGTATCAAAATACAATGACAACATGTGCTGGTGAGAAAGTGAGTGTTTCATTTGAAGGCCCAGAGCAACGCTGGTTAAAAACAAGGACACGTAATTCAAGTAAACCTTCTTATGTTGCTTGGCTTGATTCACCAGAAGGTAAACAGTTGCTTATGGTAGCCGACCATGATTTCTGTAAATGGGAGCCAACAAAAGAGAGCTTGTGATCACTCCCTTCTGCTGTATTTAGTCACTTACTTCTTTAAACGCGCAATTGCACGATAGCCAATATCATGGCGATAAAAACTTCCATCCCAATGAATACTTTTTGCTAAGGCATAAGCATTTTTTTGAGCTTGTTCGATATCATCACCTAATGCAGTTGCACATAGTACTCGCCCGCCGGCAGTGACTACCTCGCCTTTGTCATTGAGTGTTGTTCCCGCTTGAAATATTTTTGCTGTTGTTGATGATGTCGGTGTTAATCCTTCGATAACATCACCTTGGCGATAATCAGCAGGATAGCCGCCGGCTGCAATCACAATTCCTAAAGCTGGACGAGGATCCCAAACAGAATCTTTATCTTTTAAATTGCCTTTTGCTCCAGCTAAACAAAGCTCAACTAAGTCAGATTGCATACGCATCATAATAGGTTGGGTTTCTGGATCGCCAAAACGACAGTTAAATTCGATAACTTTCGCAACGCCTTGTTTATCAATCATTAGTCCAGCATAAAGAAAACCCTGATAACGATGACCTTCAGAAGCCATGCCTTTTACTGTTGGGTAAATGATTTTTTTCATTACTTGCTGGTGGATCTCATTAGTGACAACGGGGGCAGGCGAGTAAGCGCCCATCCCACCAGTATTAGGACCAGTATCACCATCACCAACACGTTTATGATCTTGACTTGTTGCCATTGGAATAACGTGCTCACCATCAACCATGACAATAAAACTGGCTTCTTCGCCATCAAGAAATTCTTCAATAACAATGCGATGCCCAGCATCTCCAAAGGCATTACCTGCTAGCATATCTTTTATGGCATTTTCAGCCTCAGATTGCGTCATTGCAACAATAACGCCTTTACCTGCGGCTAAACCATCGGCTTTAATAACAATCGGCGCGCCTACTTTATTGAGATACTCAAGTGCTGGCGCTATTTCTGTAAAATTTTGATAATCCGCAGTTGGGATTTTATGACGGGCTAAAAAATCTTTTGTGAAGGCTTTAGAACCTTCTAATTGCGCCGCTCCTTTTGTTGGACCAAAGATGGTCAGCCCCGCTTCTTTAAATGCATCGACAACACCAATAACCAGTGGTGCTTCTGGGCCTACGATAGTTAAATCAATTTGATTTTCGAGGGCAAAAGCGACCAATGTAGGAATATCTGTTGCACTAATAGCCACATTCTCAACACCATTTTCTAATGCTGTACCTGCATTACCGGGGGCAACAAAAACCTGTGTTGCAAGCGGTGATTGAGCTACTTTCCATGCTAAAGCGTGCTCACGACCGCCATTACCAATAATCAAAATCTTCATATCAATACCCTATTAATGACGGAAGTGACGCATATTGGTGAAAATCATTGCGATGTTGTGTTCATTAGCCGCGGCAATCACTTCATCATCACGAATTGAGCCACCAGGTTGAATAACACAAGTCACACCGGCAACTGCTGCCGCATCAATGCCATCTCTGAATGGGAAGAATGCATCTGAAGCCATCGCGCAACCTGCAACTTCTAAACCTTCATCAGCAGCTTTTATACCTGCAATTTTTGCAGAATACACTCTGCTCATTTGTCCTGCGCCAATACCGACTGTCATATCGTTTTTAGCGTAAACAATGGCATTTGATTTTACGAATTTAGCCACTTTCCAGCAGAAGAGTGCATCTTTAAGTTCACGTTCACTTGGTTGGCGTTGAGTAACTACTCTTAAGTTTTCTTCTTTAACCATGCCTAAATCACGATCTTGCACTAAAAGCCCACCGTTAACTCGTTTGAAGTCAAAAGCAGGTTTTGGCTCTTGCCACTGGCCACAAGCTAATACCCGAACATTTGGTTTCGTTTCTAAAATTGGTAGTGCATCTTCATTAATAGAAGGAGCAATGATCACTTCAACAAACTGACGTTCGATGATTGCACTAGCTGTTTTTGCATCTAAAGGCCGATTGAATGCGATAATGCCACCAAATGCAGAGGTTGGATCAGTTTTAAATGCATTGTCATACGCCTGTGTGAGCGTGCTCGCAATAGCTACACCACAAGGGTTTGCATGTTTCACAATAACACATGCAGGCTCGGAGAATGATTTCACACATTCTAATGCGGCATCAGTATCAGCGATGTTGTTATAAGAAAGCGCTTTGCCTTGTAATTGGTTTGCAGTAGCAATAGATGCTTCTTCTATATTCTCTTCTATATAGAAAGCAGCTTGCTGATGAGCATTTTCACCATAACGCATATCTTGTTTCTTTATATAGTTCAGATTTAAGGTACGAGGGAAAGTACCTGATGGTTGTGAAGTATCACCATAATAAGGTGCAACCTTCTGACCAAAGTAGTTAGCAATCATTCCGTCGTAAGCCGCTGTGTGTTCAAAGGCTTTAATCGCCAAATCAAAACGGGTATCTAAAGTAAGGCTATTTTCGTGATTATCCATTTCTTCAATCACTCTTTCATAGTCATTACTATTTACTACAATCGTAACGTCTTTATGATTTTTCGCTGCTGAGCGAACCATTGTTGGTCCACCGATATCAATATTTTCAACGGCATCTGCTAATGAGCAATCAGGGCGAGAGACTGTTTTAGCAAAGGGATAAAGATTCACTACGACCATATCGATAGGACGGATCTCATGTTCTTCCATTATTGCATCGTCTTGGCCACGGCGACCTAAAATGCCACCATGTACTTTAGGGTGTAGCGTTTTTACTCTGCCATCCATCATTTCTGGGAAACCGGTATAATCGGAAACTTCGATAACAGGTAAGCCAGCTTCTGCTAATAGACGTGCAGTTCCACCTGTAGATAATAGTTCTACGTTTCTTTCAACAAGCGCTTTAGCAAATTCTAAAATACCTGCTTTATCAGACACACTTAAAAGCGCACGGCGGATAGGACGAAGATGTTGCATGAGTTTTATCCCTTGGGTTTTTGGTATAACGGTAGTAATGATGAAGTTAAATCACATTAATACAGTGAAATTGTGTTTGCTTAACTAACATTTCAGAAGATGGACACAAAATCAATCTTACTTAATAAGCCCTCATAATAACGCAAACGATTGCGTTTGACATGCTAATTTTATGTAAAAAGGAAGACTGTGGATAAAATTGTTGATAAGTGCGTATAACTAGGGGTTTTGCTGTGGAATTAAGCAAACGATTTTTTTTCTTAAAAAAACTATTGCCAGCCTCAGAAAACTCCCTATAATGCGTCCTCGTTGTCACGGCACAGGGCGCTAAGCGAACTGACTGAGAGAACAAAAAATAAAGTGAAAAGCCTTGAAAATAAACGCTTGACACTGAATGAGGAAAATGTAGAATGCACCTCCTCGCAACAACGCAGAAGACCGGAAACGGCAGCGAATGTTGCACTGCTCTTTAACAAATTATCAG